>NZ_JAASHC010000004.1:115115-235501 GCF_019734355.1 Bacteroides sp. K03 | reverse complement strand
ATATTTGGTCAAACCAGAACGATAATAATCACTTAATACTTTAAGTTTAAAATCTAAACTATACCTACAACGAGGAAGTACTTTACTTGCCATATGAATTTTTATAATGTTAAAACGGTGTAAAGTAAATCTGTATTAAGTCACTTTTATAAACACTGATTATCAATGAATTACAAAACAATTCATCATAAAGTGATAAGAAGTTTAGCTTTAAAATAAACCATAAACGACAAGTTGACCATACTGCAAAAATAACACAAGAATTGTATACAAAAGAAAAACACACGCAGAATAGTTTTCAAAAATAAAATAGAGCATTACTTTTGCAACATCTAATTTTCTATATTTTCTTATTCTGTATTTTAGTAGAAAACAATAAAATACAGAAACTTAATTTAATACACAAAACGATCATGAAAAAAACGTTTCGAGGTATGAGACAGAGTAGAGTAGTCCTTCTGGCTCTAACGATTTCATTAAGTCATGCACCAATCACAATGCATGCTCTATGTGAAAAAACAAACTTTCCCCAAGTAGTATCCCACCCTCAGCCAGCCATCATGGGTGCACGAATGATCAATCCTACTACCGTAGAGGTCTTGTATTCTGACACAACACTGCTGAGTTTTGATTTTTATGGAGCCAACATTTTCCGTATGTTTCAGGATAATTCCGGAGGTATCATCCGCGATCCTCAGGCAAGCCCGGAAGCACAGATCTTAGTTAACACTCCCCGAAAGCAAGCAGGACAAATAACATTGAACGATAAAAACGGGATCATTGACATTGCTACCAATCGCGTCCGGATATCCATAGACAAGCAGACGGGATTATTCAAAATAATAAACCTTATAGAAAACAAAGTAATTACAGAAACCACAACACCGATAGAGTTTTCCGGAAAGCATACCAAACTTTCATTGAAAGAGAATCCTGAAGAATATTTTTATGGCGGCGGGGTACAAAACGGACGATTTTCACATAAAGGAAAGGTTATTGCCATCGAAAATACGAATAACTGGACAGATGGTGGAGTGGCTTCACCAACCCCCTACTACTGGTCGACAAACGGATACGGAGTAATGTGGCATACATTCAAAAAAGGTAAATACGATTTTGGTGCCACACAAAAGGGCATCGTACAACTATCTCATGATACGGACTATCTGGATTTATTTTTCATGATAAATAGTACTCCGGTAGCTTTATTGAACGATTTTTACCAGTTGACCGGCAACCCGGTTCTGTTACCCAAATTCGGATTTTATGAAGGTCATCTGAATGCCTACAATCGCGACTATTGGAAAGAAGACGAAAAGGGGATTCTTTTTGAGGATGGCAAAAAATATAAAGAAAGCCAAAAAGACAATGGAGGTATTAAAGAATCATTGAATGGTGAGAAAAACAATTATCAATTCTCGGCCCGTGCTGTCATCGACCGTTATAATGCATATGATATGCCACTGGGATGGGTTCTCCCCAATGATGGCTATGGTGCAGGATACGGACAAACCGGAACATTGGATGGAAACATCCGGAATTTAAAAGAGTTCGGTGATTATGCACGCAAACATGGAGTGGAAATTGGCTTGTGGACACAATCTGATTTACACCCCAAAGCAGGTATCGAGGCCCTCCTGCAACGTGATATTGTAAAAGAGGTGCGCGATGCCGGTGTACGTGTACTGAAAACCGATGTCGCATGGGTAGGTGCAGGTTACTCATTCGGACTAAATGGTGTAGCAGATGTAGGTACCATCATGCCTTATTATGGCAACAATGCCCGCCCCTTCATTATTTCACTGGACGGCTGGGCAGGTACCCAGCGCTATGCCGGTATATGGTCAGGTGACCAGACCGGCGGTGAATGGGAGTATATCCGTTTTCACATCCCGACTTATATAGGTTCCGGTCTTTCGGGACAACCTAACATTTGTTCGGATATGGATGGTATATTCGGAGGGAAAAATGTACCGGTCAATATACGCGATTTCCAATGGAAAACTTTCACTCCAATGCAATTGAACATGGATGGATGGGGAGCTAATCCCAAATATCCACATATCTTGGGCGAACCGGCAGCTTCTATCAACCGCTGGTATCTGAAAATGAAATCCGAATTTATGCCTTATGCCTATAGTATCGCCAAAGAAGCGGTAGATGGCAAACCAATGATTCGGGCTATGTTTCTTGAATATCCCAACAAATATACTTTGGGAACAGCTACCCGTTATCAATTTATGTATGGCCCATCCGTACTGGTAGCCCCCGTTTATCAAAATACAAAAGCAGATGAAGAAGGTAACGATGTACGAAATGGTATTTATCTTCCGGAAGGAAACTGGATCGATTATTTTACAGGAGAACAATATGCAGGAGATTGCATTATTAACAATTTCGACACTCCGCTTTGGAAGCTTCCGGTTTTCATCAAACAAGGAGCAATTCTGCCAATGACACCCCCCCACAACAATGTGAACCAAACAGATAAACACTTACGAATATACGATTTGTATCCTTACGGAAACAGTTCGTTCACCGAATACGACGATGACGGTACTACCGAAGCTTATCGCAACGGAGCAGCAACTGCAACACTGATAACTTCAAATGTAGACAAGGACAAAGTTAAAGTTACCATTGCCCCCACTACTGGTAGTTTTCCGGAAATGGAAAAAGAGAAAGTAACCGTATTGAGAATAAACGTAACCGCGAAACCTCAAAAAATAACAGCCAGACAAGGAAACAAAAAGGTGAAGTTAGTCGAGGTTACCTCCTCAAATAGTTTCGATAAAGGAGAGAATGTATATTACTACGAAACTGAACCAAATATGAACTCGTTTGCAACTCCCGGAACAAGTTTTGCCAATAAAACCATCATCAAAAATCCGGTTTTGCACATCAAACTGGCTTCTACCGATATTACACTAAATCCCATAGAAGTAGAAGTTAAGGGATTTGTATACCAGCCAGCGAATCGCTATCTGCAATCCACAGGTACACTCACAGCCCCCAAAATACAAATAACAGAACCGCATACAGGACCTTATTCACTTACTCCTTCATGGGATAGAGTAGAAAATGCCGATTATTACGAGATAGCATATAACGGCATGAACTACACTACCATCCGGGATACGGAACTGTTGTTTGAGGATCTGACTCCCGAAACAACGTACGAATTCAAGCTACGTGCTGTAAACAAGGACGGAAAATCAGACTGGAGTACAGTTACAGCTACCACAAAATCCAACCCACTGGAATTTGCCATTACAGGTATCCAGGCCGAAACGACTTGTGAGAACCAAAGAAGACAAGGAATTGACAGAATGTTCAATTTTGATGAATCTGACCTCTGGCATACCAAATGGCAAAGTAGTGCCGTTCCATTCGAACTCATCATGGATTTAAGAAGCATCAACGTATTAGATAAATTCGAATACCTGCCTCGCCAGAATGGAGGTAACGGAACCCTACAGAAAGGTATTGTATATTACAGCAGGGATAAAGTCGACTGGCAGAAGGCCGGAGCATTTGAGTGGCAAGGTAATGATGTAAAAGCATTTATCTTCAAAGACCAGCCTGTAGCCCGATATATAAAAATTGCAGTCAGCGAAGCCGTGGGTAATTTCGGTTCCGGACGCGAATTGTATGTATTCAAAGTTCCCGGTTCCGAAAGCTACATCCCAGGTGATATAAACCTGGATGGAAAACTGGATGAAAATGATCTGACATCCTATATGAACTATACCGGCCTGCGTAAAGGAGATGCCGACTTCGACTATGTCAGTAAAGGAGACCTGAACAACAACGGATTAATCGATGCATACGATATCTCCGCAGTAGCCATTGAGTTGGAAGACGGAGTAAGCAGACAGGCTACTCCTCCGGTTGCAGGCAATCTGAGTATCCGGACTACCAAACAAACCTATCGTGCAGATGAAATTATGGAGGTCATCGTGAAAGGAATCAATTTACAATCTGTAAATGCTCTTAGTTTTGCATTGCCTTACGATACAAAAGATTGGGAATTTGTTGCAGTAGAAACTCCCAATATGAAAGAAATGAAAAACCTTACTTACGACCGGTTACACACCAACGGGACAAAAGCACTTTATCCCACTTTTGTCAACTTGGGAGAGAAGCCTTACCTGGAAGGAAATGAAGAGTTAATCATTTTAAAGTTCAGAGCCAAACGACCTGTAAAGTTCAATCTGAAAGCTGAGGATGGAATATTAGTAGACAAGAATATGAATGTTATAAAGGTTGATTTTTAAAATAGAAACTATCCCCTTTTAAAAAACGGTTGCATTTGAATAAAGTGCAACCGTTTTTTGAGGTCTAAATATCAATAGTACTTTGGTCCGAATGCCAGCGGCACTAAAACAGGTAATAATATTGTTCTCCCAAAAACTCGCGGATACGCTTAAGAGCCTTGGTTATCTGAGCTTCTACTGTCTTCACGGATATATTCATTTCATCGGCTATTTCCTGATTAGTCAACTTCTCTTCACGGCTCTTCACAAAGATCTCATGACATCTGCCAGGTAAAGATAAAACAGCCTCTTCTATCAATTTACTTAATTCCTCCATCTCCAATGAATTGTTCATATCCGCCTGGGGAATCTCGCTTCCACTTATATCATCTATCGCCAGCGTACTCTTACGATCTCGCAGGGCGTTCAAACAACGATTTCGGGCAGCCTGAAACAAATATCCTTTAAAAGTCAGCTTAATTTCAATCTTCTCCCTATTTTCCCAGAGATACATAAAAATATCAATTGCTACCTCTTCTGCATCCTGTTTATTATCCAGATAGATATACATGAAACGGCACAATGCTTCAAAATAAGTGTCAAACAGCAGTTTAAACGCCTGTCTGTCACCAGATTTCAGTAATCGTAACAGAAATATATCGTTCATAATAAAGGAGAGTTGGATTTGGTTTACAAACATACAAAAAAATAATTTTAAAAAAAAAGTATTTGTGAGTAAGGGTATGTTCGGATTCTTGTGTCATTATATTGTAAACAGCTAAAAACGGTATATGAAAAGGAACATCCCATGGGATTTAATTATCTCTAAATTAAAAGGCGAATTAACTGCCAGTGACGAACAACTCTTTGAAAAATGGTTGTCTGTTGCAGAACATAAAGGACTTTTTGAAGAACTTCAGGAAGTCTGGAAGCAGGTACGCGCCAAAGCTGTTGGTTATACGGTCGATACAGATTCATGCTGGAATGAATTAATGCGCCGTATGAATGAAAAAGAACAAACAGAGTCCTTGAACAAACCCAAAGATGAAGGTAATAAAACTACTGATAACAAGCATAAAGCTATAATTTTCATGCGTAAGTATGTAGCCGCAGCTTGTATTCTGGCCGTTTTATTTGCATCTGCCTCTTTTTATTTCGGCATAAAAGTAGGACGCCCGGAAGTAGCTCAACAAACTTATACCAATTGGGGAGGGAAATCAAAAATCGTATTGCCTGACGGAACAACTGCCTGGGCCCATTCCAAAACATCATTAAGCTATAATACCAACTTTAAGGTAAAAGAAAGAGTGGTAAATGTAACCGGGGAAGCCTATTTTGATGTAACTCACGATAAAAACAATCCCTTTATCGTACAAATGGACGGTGTTAGAGTTGTGGTGCATGGAACTAAATTTAATGTGGAGGCTTTTCCCGAGTCAGATAACATCTATGTCAGTTTACAAAAAGGGTCTGTTTCTTTAGAAACGGCAAAAGAGCAACGAATGTTACGTCCCGGTGAAATAGCAACTTATAATAAGCGCAATCAAGGAATACAAATTGAAAAAGGGAATGTAAATCTAGCGGTTTCCTGGGCTAATGATCAGATCATATTCCGGAATAAAAATTTAGAAGAGATTTCCCTATTTCTTTCAAAATGGTATAATGTGAAAATCAACCTTTCGCCTAAAATAAAAGATCAGTTCAGATACACATTTACGTTACGTCATGAACCTTTGGAAGAGATCTTGCGAATAATGTCACGTATACATCCGATAGAGTATTCGTTTGACGAAGAAAATGTAGTAACTATCGACAAGAAAAAATAATTCATTAATAAATTAACCGATTGCCGAAAAGGCCTAACTCGAGTAAAGCCTTAAACGACAAGCCATTAATTAACCTTTTTAATCTTTTAAAAAACGATGACTGACATTTATAAGAAAAAATGTAGGCTTTGTTCATTAGGTATATGGAACATAGCTTTGGTATTGTTTGTACTCTTATTCACATCTTGTAAGGATGATGACACAGATCCGGGACGTGAAGGTTGGATAAGAGTCTTACCTCTCGAATTAAATATCCCGGCCAGTGGAGGAAATCAGGATGTTTATCTTGTAGTTACGGACGATGTAGTTTTAACTGACATACAATATTCTGTTGTAGGTGAAGGTAAAGATTGGTGCTATCCGGAAATAAAAGATAATCTACTGAAAGTTACCATTGAACCTAACTACTATGAAGAACCACGCGCTACAGTTATCGCCCTTACTTACGGAGATCTAAGAAGAGAAATCCCTGTTAGTCAGGCAGCTTCTACCGGTTCAGAAGACATTAAAATCAAGGTAAGTGCAGCAGAGGCTACCACCGAAGAAGTCGTTGAAGAGCCACGTGGCATTATAAATACATTCGACGGTGACTATAGCAGTTACTTCAATTCTAAATTCGGTGCATATACCAATTGGCCATTCCTCATCACCTATACATTGGAAGATTGTACGGTATTGAATTACATTATTTATCATCCCCGTACCGATAACGGTACTAAATACGGAGCATTCAACGACTTTGAAATTTGGGTATCTACAGAAGAAAATCCTGAATTTGTGAAAGTAAAAGAATGCACAATGGAGACAAATTACACGACTGCTACCATACTAAATCTGGATGAGCCAGTAAAGAATGTGAAACAAGTACGATTTGTCATCAATGCCGCTCATAATAACCGCATCAGTTGTGCTGAAATGGAATTCTTCCGCGTAAGTGCAAACAAATATGATTATACCAAGGTATTTACTGATAATACTTGTTCGGAATTGCGTGAAGGTATTACCGAGACTGATATCAGAAAAATGCCGGGCGAAACATATAAAAAACTGGCAACTGCTTTGTTGAATGGTTCATATAACCCGGAATACAGAGTCGCCGAATATCGCCCGTATCAGAATCCATCTGTAATGGCAGCTGTAAATAAAACATCTACTTATAGTTTGCGTGATAATCCTACTGGTATCTATGTAGAACAAGGTGAAGAACTAACAGTACTTGTTGGTGATACAAAAGGTCAGAATATCTCTATGGTGGTACAAGATTTGACATTAGGTTATAATAGTAGCAAATCTTATGCATTAAAAGAAGGACAAAATACAGTAAAAGTATTATCCGGCGGTTTGATTTATATCCAGAATCTGACAGACGAAAAAATCCCATTGGTATTGGAAACAGAAGCAGACAAACAGGCTGCTGCTGCCAAAACAGTGAAGATTCACTTTCCATTCGCTAAAGTAAACGGTTATTTTAATGCACAGACCGGAACACAAGCCGAATTTGAAGAAGTATTGCGCAATGCCAAATATCAGGATATCGATGTCTTGGGCAAATATGTACACATTACCTGGACAGTGAACGATTACAAAGAAGCCAATACACCGATCCTGGAAGTAATGGAGCTGATGGATGAAGTCGTTCGTCTGGAATGGGATTTCATGGGACTGTTCAAATACAATAAACTATTTGGTAACCGCATGTACCTGCATGTGGAATACAACAGCAAGAATCCATATTCAGCAGCCAACCATACAGCCTACCTGCCAAGCTACAAAGGAGTATTCTGTACCACTACAGAATTGAAAAGCCGTGTTTGGGTATTAGGTCATGAGATTGGCCATAGTAACCAGACTCGTCCGGGATTGAAATGGACAGGTACTACTGAAGTCACCAATAATATCTATGCCAATTACGTCAGAGGTGCATTCGGAAAAGGCTCCAGATTAATGGATCAAGATAAGCCGGGTATGACCGTTTACGAAGAAGCCATTCAACGTATTATTGAAGCTGAACAGCCCCACTGCCTGGACAATGCATCTGATGAATATTACGTAAAACTGGTACCTTTCTGGCAATTGAAGCTTTACATCATGGATGTATTGGGACAAGAAGACTTCTATCGCGATTTGTATGAACATTATCGCACAACTCCGGATCTGGATACTTCAGTTGATACACAAGGTATCTTGCAATTAGACTTTGTTCGTCAGGTATGCAACAGAGCCAAAGTAGACTTCCTGGATTTCTTTGAAAAATGGGGGTTCCTCCGTCCCGTGGATAAAACGTTCAATGATTACGGTAACAAGAACTTCACAGTAACCCAGAAACAAATCGACGACCTGAAAGCGGAAATCCGGGCAAAGGGTTACAATAAAGCACCGGAAAATTTATACCTGATTACTGATGAGAACTTTGAATCGTATAAAAAATAAAATCTGAATCAAATTTTTTATAATAATGAAAACATTGAGATATATAACTAATAAATTGGCATTGGTGCTGACAGGAGTCTTACTCCTGTCAGGCATGGCAGCCTGCGATGACAAAGATGACAACACAGGTATAAAAGTGAACCGCATGATGGTAACGGATGTACCGGATGAAGTAATTTCTTTGATAGAAGGCGACACTTGGAATACGAAAGTCACTACATTGCCCGAAGGCGCGATAGATGCTGATGAATATACATACCGATACACTACCGGAAACGACAAGGTATTCACCGTTGATGAAAATGGCGTGATTACTGCTACCGGAATAGGTGAATCCGTGCTAACCGTATGGTCTGTTAACAATACAGATATGTGGACTACTTGCCTTGTAAAAGTGGAAAAACGTATTTATCCGGTTACCTCCATCACCATTCCCGAGAAGTATCAAAAGTACTATATGGGCGTGGAATCTACTTTCAATCTAGGTGGTATAGTGACTGTAAACCCAGACAATGCAACTACTCCTGATGTAGTTTATTCATCTTCCGACGCCATGATTGCAGAAGTAAATGAGTATGGTGAAGTGTATACCAAAGCTTTAGGAGATGTTACAATCACTGTAAAAGCCGTAGATGGAAGTAATGTAAGTGCAACTTGTGAGATTTATGTACGTGATATTGATCACTCAAACTTACTGGATCGCGCCAACTGGACTGTGACTACCTCTCATGATTATTTTGCTGACGGAGTAATAAATGGCGCTCCCGAATGTTTGATCGATGACGACGAAAAGAGTTGTCTGGCATTGGTTAAACCAGGAAAGCTTACAATAGGTAAAGATGAATCGGTTTTCTTTGTAATCGACATGCAGACTCCGCAAAACTTCGACTTCTTTGTATTACGTCACCGTACTTATCAAAATACAACCGCTAACCTCCGTGTTACAAAAGTATCTGTTTATGGAAGTAATGACGGAGAAAACTATACGGAAGTTATAAAAGAAGCTCCGATAGCCACTGCAGCTACAATTAGTAGTGTAACTGTCGATCTACCGGAAAATGTAAGTTACCGTTACTTCAAATTAACTTACGATGGATGGAGTAATAGCGGTAATACAATCCAAATCTCAGATTTCAATATTGGTAATAAGAAATTTATGGACTATACTCCCGAAGACCATTCACCTGAAAAATAACCTCGGAAGGAAAATCCCCCTCCAGTGAACTTCAAGGGTGGTGTCAACCCATTGCCCACCCTTGAATATTCAATCAATGATTAAGGGAATGAGTAGGCTTAAATCTTTTAGGCCAAGGCTCTTATTGCACTTCATAGTTAACTTATAATTTCAAAAAATATGAATTTAAAGCACTTTGCATTTTTATTATTACTGTTCGTTTGTATTAATTTAGGAGCACAAACGAAGGAGAAGCAGATTAGTATCAGTTTCTCAAACATACCACTATCCGAAGCTATGGCTCGTATAGAGAAAGCAAGCGGATATACCTTCTTTTATGATGCAAAACAGACTAATCTTCAACAGAAAGTTAGTTTACATGCTGATAAGGAACCCATTTCTATTGCCTTGAAAAAAATGTTTTCCAAGACTGATTTAAATTTCGAAGTAACAAGTACACAGATTGCTTTGTTTCCTAAGAAAGAGATCAAAAAACCGGGGCAAGCAGTCACCATTCAAGGTAAAGTGGTGGACGAAACAGGTGAACCTATCATTGGTGCCAATGTGGTAGTAGACGGAACGACTAATGGGGTAATTACCGACTTAGACGGTAATTATACCCTATCGGCTCCATACAACGCAGATTTGAAAGTCTCTTATATTGGATATACTACACAAGTAGTAAAAGCCGGTCGTACATCGGTGGTGAAACTGAAAGAAGACTCAAAAGTATTGGATGAGGTAGTTGTAGTAGGTTATGGAACAATGAAGAAACAAGACCTGACAGGTGCCGTAAATTCATTGAAAGGTGCCGATTTAGAAAAGGAACAACACCAGACAATTCAAGATATGCTTCGTACCGGAGTGTCCGGTTTATCTGTAGGAGTAGAAACTGATACTAAAGGTAATAGTGCCATGATGATCCGTGGAAAAGGAACTATCGGTGCTTCTACAAATCCTTTGCTGGTTTTAGACGGAGTAATCTACAGTGGAGAAATGACTGATATTAATCCGAACGATATTGAACGTATCGATGTATTAAAGGATGCCAGTTCAGCTGCTGTATATGGTGCACAAGCGGCCAATGGCGTTGTATTGATTACTACTAAAAAAGGTGGTGGCAAAAAACCAACTATCAATTTTAACGCAACATGGGGAGCTTCTTTCCTTACGTCTGTACCAGAAGTATATACAGGACAGGATTTTGTAAATTTCCGTCAAGACGGGATAAAGAGTATCTACTCTCAATCAGGTAAACCTTCAAATTACTATGATAACCCTTCCAATCTGACAAATACCGAATTAGCCCAATGGATGGACGGAGCATCAGGAAATCCAACAGAAGTATGGCTGAACCGCTTGGAGATGACCGGCACAGAAATTGAGAATTACATGGCTGGAAAGACAGTAGACTGGAGAGACCAGATTTATCAGAAAGCTGCTTTACGACAAGACTATACTGTTAGTATTTCCGGTAAGAAAGAAGATATGTCTTACTATTCTTCTTTAAATTATCTGAAAAACGAAAGTAATACACGTGGATCCGGATATAGTGCAATTCGTGCTCGTGTAAATCTGGAAAATAAAGTACAGTCATTCCTTACTTACGGTATAAATACACAATTTACCGCACGTGATGAAGGATATATCGGAACTACCTCCGGTTACTATAATGCATTGTCGCCCTACGGAAGCCTGTATGAAGACGACGGAACAACTTTGAAATATTATCCAAATGATAATAATAATGGTATCAACCCTCTGCTGGAACAGGCATATAAAAGCAAAATTAATAATATATATAATCTTAACTCTTCAATATATCTGAAAGTTAATCTGCCTTTGGGTTTCTCATTGCAAACTACTTATTCACCACGATTTGAATGGACAAATAAGTTGGAACATACCTCTGCCGATTATCCAAGTTCTACAGATAATGGAAAATCATCCCGTCAGAATATCACAGATTTCTACTGGCAATGGGATAATATGTTGAAATGGAATAAGGAATTTGGTAAACACTCATTTGACTTTACGGGATTAGTAAACTGGGAAAAATTCCAACGTTGGAATAATACAATGGAAAATTCACATTATCAACCCAGCGATAATCTGGGATTCCATGGTATTGGTTATGGCACAGACCCTGTAACAAAAGCGGATGATATCTATCGTACAGGCGCAGCTCTAATGGGACGTTTGCATTATGCATATGCCCAACGTTATATGGTCACAGCTACAATTCGTCGCGACGGTTATTCAGCTTTTGGTATGAGTAATCCTTATGCAGTATTCCCCTCTGTCGCTTTAGGTTGGGTATTCTCTGAAGAGAAATTCCTTAATAAACCGAGTTGGTTTGAGTATGGAAAACTTCGTTTCTCATGGGGTAAGAATGGTAATCGCAGCGTTGGAACTTATGATGCACTAATGAACCTGGATCCTCGTAAATATTTCTATATTGACCCCGTTACCGGTTCAGTGGTCGACATTAATACGTTCTATTGCTATCGCATGGCAAACAGTGACCTGAAATGGGAAACAACCGTATCCTGGAATGGTGGATTAGACTTCTCTTTCTTAGGCGGCCGTCTCTCAGGAAGCGTGGATGTGTATAAGAAAAAAACAACCGATTTGCTGAACGATCGTCAATTGCCAAGTCTGATTGGTTACAGTAGTGTGAAAGCCAATATCGGAGAAATACAAAATACGGGTATAGAATTATCCTTGAGTTCTACTAATATCCGTACAGCCAATTTAACGTGGCGTACTACTTTCAACTTAGCTTACAACAAAAATAAAATCAATCATCTGTATGGTATCATGGAAGATATCAAAGATGAAAATGGCAACGTAATCGGACAGAAAGAGGCAGATGATATCCAGAACAAGTATTTCATCGGACATGCATTGGATGAAATCTGGGGATATAAGTTTATAGGAGTATGGCAACAAGACGAAGCTGAAGAAGCAGCTAAATATAAACAAATCCCCGGAGACCCCAAAATACTGGATGTTGACGGAAACTATAAATATGATAATGATGATAAAGTGTTCCAGGGAAATGAAACACCGAAAGTACGTTGGAACATGCGCAATGAATTCACTATCTTCAAAAACTGGAATGTATCATTCAGTATGTACTCTTATCTGGGACATAAAAAGTCTCTTGACTATTTTACCAACAACAATGCACTTTTGACTGTGACAAACTCTATTAAACGTCAATATTGGACACCTGACAATCCTATTAATGACTATCCGCGTCTGAGAGCAACTTCTCCGGGTGGAATCTCCTACTCGATCTATAAAAATAGTTCATTCCTTCGTCTGGATAACATTACGGTAGGTTATACCTTCCCAAAAGAGATGTTGAAACGTGCTAAAATCGAGGCTCTGAATTTGAATCTGACAATGAAAAACGTAGGATACATCACTGGTTTCCCAGTATATGACCCGGAATATCAATCGAAAGTACCTACAGGTACTCCTAACCAAACGATAACCGGTAACCCCAATATACCGAGAACTATTTACTTTGGTATCAACTTAACCTTATAAAAACTTGTACATTTATGAAACTAATAAATAAGAATACAATCATTTCGGGTATGTTTGGATTTACCCTGTTGGTCAGCAGTTGTTCGGACTGGTTGGATCCAAAACCTTTATCATTCTTTACACCGGAAAATTCATTTAATTCATATGAAGGAATAAAAACCGGTGCTGACATGTTGAATCGTGACGTTCGTTACTTCGATTTTTATCCTACTTCAGGTTCAGCAGACCCATGTATCTTATCTGAATATTTCTTCTCGGATATGGGAGTCAATGCGCGTACCGATGCTTCAAATGCACCAATGGATCTGATAACTCAAATTACCCCAAGCGCTACTCTAACAGGAAATGGCAGCCAGATTAATAACTATTGGACTTACCTGTATAAAGGAATTAAAGATGCCAATACGTTGATAACACGTGCCGAAGATGTGGAATTTGAATCGGAAGCACAAAAAAAGGAAATTTTGGGTACGTTGTATTTCCATAGAGCTTTCCGTTATTACCGCTTGGTACATCAGTACGGCGATATTCCGTTTATAACCGAAGAAATCACAGTGCCTCGATACGACTTCTACACTACCAAACGTGAAGCGATCTTGCGTCAACTAAAAAACGATCTGGACGGAACAGTGGAATACATGTCTAACAATGTTTATATCGGACAAGTGAGCCAAGCAGCTGCTTATCATTTACTGACCAAAATAAACCTGGCTTTAGGTGAATTTGATGATGCAGTAAAAAGCGCTTCTGCAGTAATAAATGACGGGGTGCATTCTTTGATGAAAGAAAGATTTGGAGTAGATAAGAATGATGCTACTAAAGATGTGGTATGGGATTTACATCAATCGGCCAACAAACGCCTGCCGGAAAACAAAGAGGTACTCTATATCGTATTGGATGATTATGATATGAAAGAAGCACGTTCTGCTGCCGGTTTGGAAATCAAACGCCAGTTACTTCCGTGGTATTCAGCAGCAGGTATGATTATGACACCTGACGGTGAACAGGGATTTGTGGATAATGACGAAAAGAAGAATCCTTATTTGCTGCAATATGGACGTGGTGTATGTACCTTGCGTTCTACCTGGTATCATCAAAGTATGATTTGGACACTGGACGACACAGACTACCGCCATAAAGAAGGTAATTGGATAAAAATGACCGATTTGAAGTATAACAATCCGGCTTTGGTTGGCAAGAAATGGTATGATCAGCCTTTGCGCATGTACGACGATAACGGTAAATCATTAGTATCCGATACAATTCGTTGCTGGGCAGGATGGCCTCACTACAAAAGTAATATAGCAGACCAAAAAGAATCATGGTGGCGTGGCGGATGGGCCGACTGGTATGTATTCCGTTTGGCAGAAACTTATTTATTGCGTGCAGAAGCTTATACCTGGTTAAATAAAAAGGATCTGGCAGTTGCCGACCTGAATGAGGTCCGCCAAAGAGCCGGTGCAAGAGCTTTAGACCAAAGTGAAGTAAGTATCCGTCAGATCCTGGACGAACGTGCCCGTGAGCTCTTTTATGAAGAGCCACGTAAATGCGAGCTTACACGTATCGCCTATATCTATGCACAGACAGGTATTCAGGCAGATAATGGTAAAACTTACTCAGTGAAGAACTTTACGACAGACAATTTCTTCTATGATCACATTATGTCCGTTACGGATTTCTATAACAAAGGGGTAACAGCTAAAAATGGTCGTACATATACTATAGCACCCTATCATGTACGCTGGCCTATCGCTTTGACAGCTACCTCCACCAATGTAGAAGGACACATCAATCAAACCCCTGGATATGCCGGTTCAGAAAACAATATAGAACCGCTGGATATCTCGTTTGATGAATAAACTATAAAAATCTATCTCTCTATGAATATTTAACCAGAATATCCTCGCGTCTCTTTTGTCGGCCGGCATCAGGTCGTAGAGGATATTCTCTTTACACAAGTTTGTTAACGACATTCTAAATTCTCTTATAAATTTAACTTATTATGAAACACTTACTTACTACTCTTTCATTAGGGGCCTTGCTGCTTATGGGTGGGCCTACTACTGTACAAGCAGAGAAAGTCACCGTGCCATTAACAGAAGATGGTGCATGGTCTTTTAACTCTCAGCCCAGTGCCGTTTATTACAACGGAAAAACTTATTTTACCTGGATTAGTTCCAGTAAGGCATTAGTTGTTGCGTCTTACGATCACACAACAGGAGAAACCAAAGAAAAGGTTGTATCTACCGGTTATTCGGATGATTTCTCGTCTCCTGCTATTACAGTAAGAGGAAATGGGCAGTTACTACTTTTCAGTTCAGACAATAAGAAAGAAAATGGCTTCTATAGTTGGTATTCCACCAATGCGGAAGACATTACAGAGTGGTCCAGTTCTCAAAAACAGACTGGATATGGAATCAGCTCCACTACTCCTCACATGATGGGAAATGATCTGGTCGTATTCTGGCGTTCAAAAAACAATATAGGTTACTCTCTATTTGCAAATGTAGCCGATAAAACCGGAAATTTACCTACAGTTAAAACAAGAGCAGGATTTATCGGCTCTGATATCGGAAATGTATACGCAAACCGCGACGAAGTTCCGCAAATGCGTACTTGCCAAGCTGCAGATGGCACTATACACATGGTTGTTACACACTTAGGCACCGGTCTGACTTATAAAAACAGCACAGTTCATTATCTGAAGATTAATAAAAATGCCGCAGGAGACAAATTAGAATTCAAAAAGGCGGATGGCACTGCGATCTCCGGTATGAATGTCACCGAGTCTAAAAGTAGTGAACTGGATGTTATTGCCAAAGGAGAGGATACCAACAAGGTATGGGCATATGATATTGCACTCGATGCCAACGGTAATCCGGTAGTATTGTACGATGCTTTCACAGCCGCAGCAGATGGTACTACAACAGGACACACCTACTATTATGCCCGCTGGAATGGAACTGCATGGGAAAGTACAGCAATTACCACCGGAGACGGAGTTCCTATGAGCGAATACAAAGCGGTTGAGGGAAATACTTTTAAAGCCAAATCTTACCAAGCCGGAGGTATCTGCTTCGGAGCAAATGATTTGAATACTGTTTACCTGTCAAAGAAGGCAGCGGAAGGTGCTTTTGAAATCTACCGTTACGAAACCACAGATAATGGTGCTACCTGGACAGAGAAGGAGGTCATTACTTCGGGAACTCCTGCAGGTGAACTGAATATCCGCCCGATAGCCATTAAAGATGCTCCTGCTGATGTATTCTGGATGCAGGGTATGTATGACAATCCTACTAACTATAAAACTTCCATCTCCTGTGCCGGAGAAGGAGTAGCAACTACTGGAATCTTCTTTGGACAGGACTCTTATGAATTCGTAGCCAACGAAACGACGAACCTTGACGTAAGATTTGCTCCGCTATTCGCTACAGACAAAGAGTATACGCTCGAATCAAGCAATACGGGAGTGGTAGAAATTACCGCAGATGGTAAAGTGCTTTGTAAAGCTACCGGTGAGGCAACAATCACAGCCAAATTGAAGAACAATGCTTCTGTAAGTACCACTTGCAAGGTTACAGTATTGGGAGAATCTGTCTATAAGACTTTCATCAATCGTATTATTACAGATGTTGTTGCAAGTAAAATCTCCACTATTGACCAACTCGATAAAAACGTAGCTTCTTATCTGACACAATTGCAAGACGACGGTTCATTCCCTGATATAGACTATGCATCTGACGCTCGCACGGACTGGCCGCCAATGCAACATCTTGACAGATTGCTCGCCATGGGATTGGCTTATACCCAAACCGAAAGCAAGTATTATGGCAACGATGAGCTGAAAGCTAAGATGGACTTAATGCTTACCTACTGGCATAGCAAACAACCAAGTTCCAACAACTGGTATCAGAATCAAATCGGTGAACCGCAACGTATGGGACAATACCTGATTATTATGCAGAACTTAGGCAAAGAGAAAATCTCTGAAGATCTGTTCAATAAATCTATCGCCCGTTTGAAAAATAAAGGCGGAAGCCCCAGCTCTCAGACAGGAGCAAACCGTGTAGACGTAGCTTTGCACTGGATGTATCGCGCTTGCTTGACAGAAGATGACAACCTGATGCGTGAAGCAATGGATCAGATCTACTCTACCATTGAATATACTACTGGTGCAGAAGGTATCCAGTATGATAACTCATTTGCTCAACACGGACACCAATTACATATCGGCGCATACGGCGATGTATTCCTGGATGGTATCACCAAAGCTTGCAGCTATGCAGCCGGCACTCGTTTTACAGTAACCGGACAACAGCTGGACATCCTGAGCAGTCTGGTAAATACGTACATAGGTACCATTCGTGGTGGATATATGTCATATAACGTAATCGGCCGTTCTTCTACCCGCCCCGGTGCAACCAAGAAGGGAACAGGTATCATCGAACGCATGATCGCATTAGATCCTGCCAATACCGATAAATATGAGAAAACCATCGCACGTATCAATGGAACTCAACAACCGTCTTATGGTTTGGAACCCCGAAGCACACATTTCTTCCGCGGTGACTACACACTTCACCAGCGTCCGGAGTATACAGTAGACTTGCGCCTGGTTTCTACCCGTACGGCACGCAATGAATATCTGAAGGACAACGGCGAAGGTATCAAGCAATACTTCATGTCGGATGGATCTACCGCAATCATGGTAAAAGGAAACGAATACTATAACATCTTCCCGGTATGGAATTATGCAAAAGTACCTGGTGTAACTTGTCCGGAATTCACAGAGATACCGCAAGCCAGCACCTATATCAAGATGGGACAGTCGGCATTTGCAGGTGGTGTTACAGACAGCC
Source organism: Bacteroides sp. K03 (assembly GCF_019734355.1). Taxonomy (NCBI): domain Bacteria; kingdom Pseudomonadati; phylum Bacteroidota; class Bacteroidia; order Bacteroidales; family Bacteroidaceae; genus Bacteroides; species Bacteroides sp. K03. The sequence continues at coordinate 217,398 of NZ_JAASHC010000004.1, read as the reverse complement.
TGTGCAGTGTATCTGCTTACAAGTACATAGACAATGAATTTAATATAAATTCATCGGCTAATAAGGCATGGTTCTTCTTCGACAAAGAGATTGTTTGTCTGGGCAACAGCATCAAGTCTGCTTCTGAATTCCAGATGAACACAACTGTCAACCAGTGTTTGCTGGATGGCGATGTAGTGATTTCTTCCAATGGTAACGAATCTACCTTACAGGCAGGAGATTACAATTACGAAGATAATCTGGACTGGGCATTCCACGGAAACGTAGGTTACTATTTCCCACAGAAGGGCAAATTGCAACTGAACGCAGGTGAAAGAACCGGTAACTGGTATGACATCAACACCAACTATGCCGATGAAACAGTGAAGAACAATGTCTTTACTTTATCTTTCAACCATGGCACTCAACCAACTGACGGATCATATGCTTATATCATCGTTCCGGGCATCAGCAAGGATGATGCAAAGGCTTATAAGAGCGATAACATCGAGATTATCATCAACACTGACTCTGTACAGGCTGTTTACCACAAAGAGCTGAAAATGTACGGATTAGTATTCTACAAATCAGCAGGTTTCAGCAAGCATGGTTTGACAGTAGAAGCTGACGCGGGTTGCGTAGTATTGGTGAAGGATGCCGATAAAGCAGAAACAGTAGTATATATCTCCGATCCGACAAATGGTAGCAGCCCGATCAACTTAGGCATCGAAACTCCGGCAGTGAAAGGCAGACGTCTTGTTACTTATCAGAGTGAAGCTCCTTATCAAGGCCGTTCTATGAAGTTCGTGGTAAATGAAAACACACCTGCCTCAACCGGTAGAGATGTTTTGGCAGACCGTTCTGCATGGACCATTACTACTTCTTTGGCAGGCCCGGCAGATGCAACTGTAGGAGGAGACGATCCTAAGAATATGATTGACGACAGCACCGTAACATCCTTCTTGTTTGTGAAACCGGGAAAGACTTTCTCTGGTATCGTAGCACCGGCAGATTATATTCCTTCGTTCACGATTGATATGCAGACTCCGCAGGAAATGGAATATTTCGTTTATCGCCACCGTGATTATAGCAATACTACAACAGGTCTGAGAGCCAATCGCATATCTTTCTATGGCAAGAACAATGAAGCGGATGAATTCACTCCCGTTCTGGAGAATATAACCCTGGATACTTCTGTAGCCGAAAACAAGATATTGCTGCCCAATAAAGTATCTTTCCGTTATATTAAAGTAGCGATTACAGATTACGACAAAACGAACAGCAGCACCATCCAGGTTTCTGACTTTAACATCGGTAAGAAAACACTGATGGATATCCCGGAAAGCGGTGACCCGACTGGCATTACAGAAGTAAAAGCCGGCAACAGCGACTTTGCCGTATCAGTTTATCCGAATCCGGTGAAACAAGGAGAACAGGTACAGATCATCGCAGGTAATACTCAGGGCATCGAATTCAAACTGTATGATACAACAGGTAGCGTTCGGGCACAAGGTAATACCACAACTATTGATACCAACAGTCTGTCACAAGGTATTTATATCCTGCATGTGACAGATAAAGCTGCCGGTCAGAAAGCCACAGCTAAGTTTATAGTACATTAATTCCTTCTTTTCAGATGTCCGCAACAGCCTCCTTCCCCCAAAGGAGGTGTTGCGGATTTTTTTTATACTCTAACACCCTCTATTTATGAAGAAAAGCATATATGTATCAGGACTGCTCCTCCTACTCTCCTTAGGATGTAATGTAACAGTCGCCAACGGTAGCCATACTCCTCCCAGCTACACAGACGTTGAAAGCCAAGTGAAACGGGTGGCAAGCTGGCAGATAGATAACTTCCGCTATTCGGCTTCAGGAAACCTGCACGACAATGGCATAGCCTCCTGGGCACATTCAGTATTATACATCGGCCTGTCCGAGTGGGCGACACTGAGAGAAGAAGAGAGCGGGGCCTATTGGGAGTGGTTGTCCGGTATCGGCACCCAAAGTAACTGGAAGATGAACGGTATTTATCCTTATCATGCGGATGAGTTCTGCATCGGTCAGTTCTTCGCTGCCATGTATGGCAAACACAAACAAGATAAGATGATTGCCGGAACCCTGGAACGTATGGAACGGGTGATGTCCGATACCCGTAATACTTCTATGAGTTACCGGAACAAGGAGGCATGGACGTGGTGTGATGCCCTGTTTATGGCACCTCCCTTGTATGCCCGGATGAGTGTTTTAAAGAATGATACCCGCTATTTTGAATTCATGGACAAAGAGTTCAGAAAAACCTACGACTACTTATTCGATAAAACCGAAAAACTATTTTATAGAGACGACAGCTATTTCAACAAGACGGAAGCCAACGGCAAAAAGGTATTTTGGGGCAGAGGTAACGGCTGGGCAATAGCCGGAATCACCAATATTCTGAAAACACTGCCTGCGGATTCCGAATATAGAAGTTATTACGAAAGTATCTTCCGTTCATTGGCACAAAGTCTCATCAAATTACAGGATGGAAAAGGAGCATGGCATGCCAGCTTACTGGACCCGGACAGCTATCCGGCACCCGAAACAAGTTGTACGGCTCTCATTACGTATGCCCTGATTTACGGACTGAACAACGGGCTGTTGACACAACAGGAAGCGTATGAACCTGCAATAAAAGCATGGAATGTATTGTGTGAAGCGATACACGAAAATGGAAAATTAGGCTGGGTACAACCTATCGGGCAGGACCCGAAGAATGTAACCAAAGATATGACAGCTACTTTCGGCGTAGGAGCTTTTTTACTGGCAGCTACCGAAATGTATAAGCTGACAAAAGGAGGCGGTACGGGGATAGAGGAAGAAGAAACGGACGAAGATCTCCTTTCTTACCCGGAAACAAGAGTTACCATCTATAATGAACAGGGATTCAAAGTGGCTAACGAGTTATCGAGAAATCGCACTTGTAAAGCAATCATACAAAATAATAATCTACCCAAAGGACTGTATGTGATAGTTCTACGGAATGGTGGTAAAAAGAAAGTCATCAAATACTTATACTGATCGTAAATAGATCCAGTTTTGAGCTTAATGGCGTTTGTCATTGCTATCAGTCTCTTTCTCCGGTATTGATAAAGCTCTATCTCGTAGAGTAACGTATGAAGCCTCGGTGTGTAGTCTTGTTTTAGATGTACATGTAAAGCAGCATGAGATGCACATGTCGTGCTGTCCCACATGCACATGTCGTACTGTTTTACATGTACATCTAAAACAAGACTACACACCGGGGAAAGGAGCGTTCCTTTCTGAGAAAGACAAAGTACAACACCGGGCAACGGTAACAATGCCGTCTACGGATACTTCCTCCATCGAAAAGATAGGATCATAATCTTCGTCACTGTACGGTTTTGAGTGTATTTCACCACAGAGTAACACGGAGTTCCACAGAGTTTAAATCTTTTTTAAAACGCATAAACGCAGATTTTCACAAAAGGGAACAAATGTATGATAAATAACTACAGTCTTTTAAGCTGTGTTAATCCGCGTTTCATCAGATAAATAATACTCTGTGAAACTCTGTGCTACTCTGTGGTAAGTTCAGTTCATGTCCGATCAGTAATGAATCAATGAAAATTGAAGATACCAACATAGGGTAAACGCCATTTTTAGTGTCTAAAAAGAAAGTGGGTAGTAATACTAAATGATAATCCCACAGTTAAAGTAGAATCATTAATTAAATCAATTTCATGAAAAAAGGTTTTATGGTCCTTGTCGCCTATCTGATCGGAACTGTAGCATCGGCACAGGTACCTTTCACAAAGGCAACCACCAAAGAAGTGATGAAAAGAGTAGCTGATTGGCAGATAGCCAATCCCAACAACGGAGCTGAGCACGACGACCTGGACTGGACGCACGCGGCCCTCTACATGGGCATGATAGACTGGGCAGAAATAGCTGAACAGGAAGACGGTAACGATACCTACTACAAATGGTTATTGAAGATAGGGCGGAAGAATCATTTCCAGGTAGGGAAATGGATGTACCACGCCGATTTCATTGCGGTGGGACAACCCTTTATCGACTTATACAAGAAGTACAAACAGGAAAAAATGATCATGCCGGTAATGGCCCGCGCCAACTGGGTGGTAGAACATCCTGCAAAAACGACCCTGGAACTGGATTACAGAAAGTTAGAGACACTGGACCGCTGGGCATGGTGCGATGCCCTTTTCATGGCACCTCCCGTATATGCAAAACTCTACGCCCTCACAGGAGAGAAAAAATACATAAAGTTCATGAATAAAGAATACAAGGCTACTTACGACTATCTTTTCGATAAAGAGGAAAACTTATTTTACCGTGACCGCCGCTACTTCGGAAAAAAGGAAGCCAACGGAAAGAAGGTTTTCTGGGGACGTGGCAACGGTTGGGTACTCGGAGGTCTTGCCGAAATACTTCAGGCACTCCCTAAAAAAGACAAGAATCGTGACTTTTATGCAAAATTATTTGTTACTTTGTGCACGCGTGTAGCAGAGTTACAGAGTCCGGACGGATATTGGCATGCCAGCCTGCTCGACCCCGCTTCTTACCCTTCGCCCGAAACCAGTGCCACCGGCTTTATTGTCTATGCCTTGGCATATGGAGTGAACGAGGGATTGCTGGATAAAGAAACCTTCGCGCCTGTTATCACAAAAGGTTGGCAGGCCATGTTGGATGCCGTAGCACCGGATGGCAAATTAGGTTATGTACAACCCATCGGAGCAGATCCGCGTAAAGTGACCCGCGATATGACCGAGGTGTACGGAGTCGGTGCATTTTTATTGGCCGGCAGTCAAATTTACAAGATGGCAAACTAATAATCATACTATACAGTGAAGAAACATATTTATACCTATTTATTGCTCATCGCTTGCTTATGTAGCTACCCGTCTCTCTTGCACGCCCGTGAGACAATAAGTTTCAATCAAGGCTGGTTATTCAAAAAAGGCCCTTTTTCAAGTGAACCGGCAAAGGTTGTCTCCCAATGGAATTCTAAATGGGAGGAAGTAGAAATTCCTCATACCTGGAATGCTAAAGATATGCAGGTGAAAGTGAACTCCTTTTACGAAGGAACAGGATACTATAAAAAGAACTATTATGCGGACAAGAGTTTGCAGAGCAAACGAATATTCTTACGATTTGAAGGAGTAGGAACCTGTACCGAAGTTTATGTAAACGGGAAACTGGTGGGTACGCACAAAGGTGCATATTCCGCTTTCGCCACAGAGATAGGAACAGCTCTAAAATATGGTGAAGATAACGAGATTCTTGTAAAAACTGATAACACAGCCCGCCCGGATGTTATCCCGGTCAATCACAGTCTTTTTGGAGTATATGGAGGTATGTATCGCCCCGTGTGGCTGATCGTTACGGAACAAAGTAACATAACAGTTATGGATTGTGCTTCGCCCGGTGTCTATATCACACAAAAAAATGTGTCGCATCAATCGGCAGATATTACCGTAAAAGTGAAACTGGACAATGGCAGTCTGAAACCGGAATCTTTGGTACTCCAAAATACAATTTACACACAGGAGGGAAAGAAAGTAGCTTCTGACGATCAAGCCATTGAGCTTACTCCGCAAGGAACTCAAAGTTATTACACTACTTTTAAACTCAAGAAACCTCATTTATGGCAAGGCCGCAAAGACCCTTATTTATACAAAGTTGTTTCCCGTCTGTTGGCCGATGGTAAAGTGATTGATGAAGTGACCCAGCCATTGGGAGTACGCAAATACGAGATCATAGCCGGCAAAGGCTTCTATCTGAACGGAGAGAAATATCCGATGTATGGAGTGACAAGACATCAGGACTGGTGGGGCCTGGGAAGTGCTCTTAAAAATGAGCAACACGATTTTGACCTGGCTACTATCATGGATGTAGGAGCTACTACCGTTCGTTTTGCCCATTACCAACAATCCGATTATCTCTATTCCCGTTGTGATAGTCTTGGATTGATTATCTGGGCAGAAATACCTTTCGTTAACCGTGTAACCGGCTATGAAGCAGAAAACGCACAGACGCAATTGCGCGAACTGATCAGGCAGAGTTTCAACCATCCTTCCATTTACGTATGGGGACTCCATAATGAAGTATACCAACCACATGAATATACGGCTTCATTAACACAAGCCTTACATGATTTGGCTAAAACGGAAGATCCCGACAGGTACACAGTCTCAGTAAACGGATATGGGCATGCAGAACATCCTGTAAACCAAAACGCCGACATACAGGGGATGAACCGTTATTTCGGTTGGTACGAAAAGAAGGTTCAGGATATTAAGCCCTGGATAGAAAATATGGAAAAAGAGTATCCCTGGCAAAAGCTAATGCTTACGGAATACGGAGCAGATGCCAATATCGAACATCAAACCGAATATCTGGGAGACGCCCTGAACTGGACCAAACCTTTCTATCCGGAAACCTTTCAGACAAAAACACACGAATACCAGTGGAGTGTGATAGCTGAGCATCCATCTATCATTGCATCCTACCTTTGGAATACGTTTGATTTCGCTGTCCCGATGTGGGGACGCGGCGGAGTACCTGCACGTAATTTAAAAGGACTGGTTACTTTTGACCGGAAAATAAAAAAAGATTCTTACTTTTGGTACAAAGCTAATTGGAGTAAAGATCCGGTGTTGTATCTTACACAACGCAGAAACACCGAACGCGAGAAGAAAGTAACTTCAGTTACTATATATTCCAATATAGGTACTCCGAAAGTATATCTTAACGGCCAAGAGTTGAATGGTATACGAAAAGGATATACAGACGTACATTACGTCTTTGATGAAGTAACCCTGAATAATGGCAAGAATACATTAACAGCTATTGTCCAGTACAAAGGTAAAGAATATAAAGACGAAATTGAATGGAACTATACCGGTGAGAAAAAACGGGAAGCAGACTCCTATGTTAATAAAAGTGTACACGCCGGTTGGTAATACACAAAGTATCAAACTTGTTTTGCCACATTTTTAAACTATAAATTATATATCATGAAAGGATTAAAGTTTTTATTATTGGGTGTTTGTGTAGCTTTTGCCGCATGCTCTGCCCAGTCACCATCCGTACAAGTATCGGATAAAGGAACCCACTGGAGCTGGGATAAAGGAACCATCGTAGTGGAAACCCCGGAACGTCCCGCAGGACAGACCAGTGTAGTCGGGCTGACTACTCCGAAAATGGATGTCGTTCGCGTTGGTTTTGTAGGATTGGGCATGCGTGGCCCTGGTGCAGTAGAGCGTTTCACCCACATTCCGGGTACACAGATTGTAGCCCTTTGTGATTACGAACAGGAACGTGCTGAAAAATGCCAGCAGTATCTGAAAAAAGCTTCTATGCCTAAAGCGGCTGTTTACTCGGGTGAAAAAGGATACGAAGAGTTGTGTAAACGTGACGATATAGACCTGGTTTATATTGCTACCGATTGGTTACATCACTTCCCGGTTGCTATCTGTGCTATGGAAAATGGTAAGAATGTAGCCATTGAAGTTCCTTCGGCTATGAACCTGGAAGAGTGCTGGGCATTGATCGACATGTCAGAAAAGACACGCAAACACTGCATGATTCTGGAAAACTGCTGTTATGACTGGTTTGAAATGAATACATTGAATATGGCTCAGCAAGGAGTATTCGGAGAAGTACTTCGTGCCCAAGGTGCTTATATTCATAATCTGGAGCCATTCTGGGATCATTATTGGAAGAACGGAGAAGCTGACAAGTTAGGCTGGCGCCTGGACTACAATATGAAACACCGGGGCGATGTATACGCTACTCATGGCCTTGGCCCTGTAGCTCAGGCACTGGATATACACCGTGGAGACCGTATGAAGACATTGGTTGCCATGGATACCAAATCGGCAGTAGGCAAAGCACTGGTAGAAGAAAGAACCGGTGAGGCCTGCAACAACTTCCGCAATGGTGACCACACTACAACACTCATTCGTACAGAGAATGGAAAAGTGATCGAAATACAGCACAATGTAATGACTCCGCAACCTTACAACCGTTTATATCAGCTTACAGGAACCAAAGGCTTTGCTAACAAATACCCGGTACAGGGTTATGCACTGGATGCCAAGCAAATGAGTGCTTCGGGAGTAGAACCCAAAGTGGACGACCTTAGCTCTCATAGCTTCCTGCCCAAAGATGAGATGAACGCTTTAGTAGAGAAATACCAGCACCCTATTCTGAAGAAATATGGCGAAATGGCTAAAGAAGTAGGCGGACATGGCGGTATGGACTTCATCATGGACAGCCGTCTGGTATACTGTCTGCAAAATGGCTTGCCACTGGATATGGATGTATATGATATGGCAGAATGGTGTTGCCTGGCAGAACTGGGAGAATTGTCTATGGATAACAATTGTGCTGCAGTTGCTTTCCCTGACTTTACCCGTGGCGAATGGAATAAAGTACAAGGTTATAAACACGCTTATGCCAGCCCTGAAGACGAAGCTGCCACTATGGAAAAGGCCAAAGCTTTCACAGAAAAACTGAAAGAACAGGGAGCCAAAGAGTGGGCTGAAGAGAAATAAAAGAAGTTTATAGCTTCTAATCATAAAGAGAGCCATCCTCAATCTGTCCGGGCAGGTTGAAGATGGCTCTTCTTTTAACCGATAAGCATTACAAATGCAAAGGTACACTAAGTATATTCTACCGTAGATTATTCAGTAACCCGCTACAGGCATCTTCAAGAACATCAATCACATACTCAAAACCTTCAGCACCTCCATAATACGGATCAGGGACGTGATCGGCAGGAATACGGGTACAATATTCCGTCATACGATGAATTTTCTTCTGCTCTTCCGGGCCCGGGGCACGCTCGTTCAAATCATCAATGTTCCGGTCGTCCATTCCGATTATAAGATCGAAATTATAAAAATCTTCAGTACGTACCGGACGGGAACGGTGAACCAGATTGTAACCACGACGGGCGGCATGAGCACGCATCCGGCTATCCGGCAACTCTCCCTGATGATAAGATAAAATACCGGCAGAGTCTATCACAAACTCCTCTTCCAGCCCAGCTTCTTTCAGAAGATGCAACATCACTCCTTCGGCTGTAGAGGAACGGCATATATTACCGAGGCAAACAAACAATATCTTCTTCATTAATTCAATCCAATTTATAATAAGGGGTTCTTTCTCACACTACAATGAGTTCAAAATCTCATTCGCCCTATTTACAGTTACAGCAGCTGGTGTCTCCGGAAAATCAGCCAGACGGAAAGCAGACAACATCTTCTCTATCTTTTTCCAGCCTGCTTTGTTACCTTTCTCTAAAAATTCTTTACGGAGCAGAGTTATCTTTTCATGTGCCTGAATCCCTTCAATCAACTTTTCGAACCGGATGGAACTACGCGCACCGGGATATACCAGATACGTATCACCACCTGCCCAGGTACGGAAACGGGAATCGAGCAAAGGTTCGAGCGGCCAGCTATTGTATGCCCACCGCAGATAACCATTCAAATGTTTCTGTGCTGAATAGAAGCTCATCCAGGCAGCCTCAGCCGGATCAGAAAAGGTAAATGTATTGGGATAAGCCTCAGCACAGGAGGTATAATAAGTGGTCGGTTTGTTCTCCGAAGCGCGACGCATACGCACATCCACCGGAAACTCCTGTCCGATACTGATGCAGTAATCATAAAGAGCCGGTTCAATCTCTGCATGATAATTACCTGCCAAAGACACTTTGAACTCCGGATCGGCTTTGCGAATCACTGCCAATGTCTTTTGCATCACGTCCATCGGACGTTCATCCATAGCAATCGTGCAAATATCAAACCATCCTTTTTCCCGTAAATGCTTCGAAAAGGAGGATAACATAGCCACCCACATCTCTTCGTACTCTTTATCTCCGGGAACCGTCTTCACCGCTTGCAGCGTATTGGAAGCCTGGTCAAAATATTGAAATGAGAGTTCCCAAGGCACCATTGAATAACAATTTATCTGCCGGTTGATCCCCGTACTCATCATAAACTCTACCCAGCGGTCGAACACTGTATAATCAAAGCTCCAGGTACCATCTGCCTTTTTCATCCAGGTCACCATCGTTTCAAAAAAATCTTCTGTCTGTCCGTTCCAGGGTTTGTGCATTATACTGGCGGTAATAATCTTCTGCCCGGCATCTGCCAACATTTTCATCAACGGCCGCATGACATCCAGATGTTCCTGACTCCAAAGCGGTACCTGATAATAACGGGCCACAGCAAACGGATTTTGCCAAAGATCGAGATGGTAAGCCCACTGGGAAGGAACAGGCAATACCCGGTTGGACACCTGAATTTCTAACCGAAGCTTACCCAGCAATTGTTCACCATCTTTAATCAGTAAATCTCCTTTATAAACTCCGGGAGCTACCGATTGCGGTACCTGACATTTCACCCAAACAGGTTGTGTAGTCATAGGCAGAAGTTGCATATCCTGTATGGTATGATCTATTGGATCTGCCACCAACAAAGAATCAAATAAAGAATGATCGGGACGATATCCGCAACCACCTTTCTTATCCTTATTCAGTTCATCCGTCATTACATAACGGACAAAGCCAAGGTTACAGGCATCAGCAGGAATCAGGTCACCTTTGTTATTCTTCAAATCAGTAAGGCTACAATTCAACTCTTTTACCTCGCTACCCGTCCATACAACGGCCTGCGCATTTACTCTTTCACCACGCCAGGCACTTAACCGAAGGGTGTTTTGCTGTTTTAACCCCGGCACAACATGTTTTGCATAACGTACATCTGTGGTTCCCCAGGAAGTATGCGGAGATTTAACCGCAGCCCATTCCTGCGCCGAGGACTGCACCGGGTCCGGCAACTCTATATAAGAGTTCACCGGGTAAGGAGCTTGTCCGGTTGGCACCCCACACTGGGTTGTTCCTTGCTGAGCAAAGGAGATTCCCGTGCCCAACATACAAGAAAATAAAAATACCGTAATTCGCTTCATAGTTTCTATTCTAAGGGTAAATAAATATATAAATCTACATAGGATCGACATCGTAGTACACTATCAATGATTTGAAACGCTCATCTTCAATCATTTCACGCTGTACTTGCAGGAGTAACTCCCGCGCACGGCTCATAGGAGCATTATACTCTATCTTCACAACGATCTTCTTTATAAAAAAAGTCTGAATACGTCCTACCGGAGGTTTATCCGGACCTAACACCCGTGCCCCGAATACCGAACGCAGTTTTCCTGCCATTACATCAGCCGTTTGTTCCAGCATTGCTTCATTCCGGTTTTTCAGGTATACATAGACCAACCGGTAATAAGGAGGATAATGGAACATCTGTCTTTCGGCAAGCTGCCCGTTTACCATTTGTTCATAATCATTCGCCATCACCTGTGAGATAATAGGATGATCTATACTTTTGGTCTGCAATACAACACGGCCTTGCTTATTTCTTCTTCCGGCACGTCCGGATACTTGCGCCATCAACTGAAAGGCCCGTTCATAGGAACGAAAATCCGGATAATTCAACATGGTATCCGCATTCAGAATTCCCACCACACTGACATGATCAAAATCCAATCCCTTGGACACCATCTGTGTACCGATAAGAATATCCGTTTTTCCCTGTTCAAAGTCGGCTATAATCTTTTCATAAGCAGAGCGGGTACGAGTGGTATCCAAATCCATACGCGCCACAGCCGCCTGAGGAAAAGCTATTTTTATATCATCTTCTATTTTCTCTGTACCAAATCCTCTATTAACCAGCTCTGTTCCGTCACAGGCAGGACAGGAACGGGGCAACTGATAAGTATACCCACAATAATGGCAAGTCAACTGGTTGATACCCTTATGATAAGTCAGACTGACATCACAATTCTTACATTTAGGTACCCACCCACAAGTGCGGCATTCAATCATCGGAGCAAACCCACGACGGTTCTGAAACAGAATAACCTGCTCTTTTTGCTCCAGTGCCTCACGTATGTATTGAAGAAGCAACGGAGAGAATTGCCCTACCATCCGCTTCTTACGATGCAGTTCCTTTATATCAACGGGAATAATCTCCGGCAACCTGATTTCTTTGTATCGCTCTTTCAACTCAACCAAACCGTATTTGCCGGTAGTAGCATTATACCAGGTTTCCACTGAAGGAGTAGCAGTACCCAATAAAACTTTCGCACCATACAAAGAAGACAAGACAATTGCCGCATTACGGGCATGGTAACGAGGTGCAGGGTCTTGTTGCTTATAGGTATTCTCATGTTCCTCATCCACTATCACCAAGCCAAGGTTCCGAAACGGAAGAAAAACCGAAGAACGTACTCCCAATATAATATCGTATCCTTCATTACCCAATTGCTTTTGCCAGATTTCCACACGTTCCGCATCCGGAAACTTTGAATGGTAAATCCCCAAACGAGCACCAAATACCCGTTTCAAGCGTTCGGTAATCTGAGTAGTAAGTGCTATTTCCGGCAACAGATAAAGAACCTGTTTTCCCTGCCGGATCATTTCATTAATCAAATGAATATATACTTCTGTCTTTCCACTGGAAGTAACACCATGCAGCAAACAGACATTCTTATCACGAAACTGCTCTGTTATCTCATCATGTGCACGCTGTTGGTGTTCATTCAACGGATTGAGAGATACCACATTGTTGACCTGAACATTTAAACGCCCGATTTCACAAGAATACACCTCAAAAATCTTCTTCTCCACCAATCCATTCAACACAGCGGGAGAAACACCGGCACGTTCCAGCAATTCTTTCTTAGACACCTCCCTCACAGGGGTATTGCCTAACACCCCCGAAAGTTCTACATATTTCATCAACAAAGCCAACTGCTTGGGCGCCCGGGAGAGAATGTCAAACAGAATATGCAGGCGTCTTTCATCGGGAATACCTGCCAGACGAACACGAACCTCGATTTTGGGTTTATAGGTTCGCCGAAGTTCCTCCTTCACAAAAAGAGCCTCTTTATCAAGCAAGGATTTAATAACAGTAAGAATGTTTTTAATACCACTCTCCTTCTCCAGCTTGGTGACGCATTGCTCCGGTTCTTTAGACAATAAATCAAGGATGAGTTGTTCTTTCTCAGACAAACGTCCTTCTGCCTCAAAATCCGGATTATACTCTACAATCGTCTCACTCTCGAGTTTAAGCCCTGAGGGCAGAGCAGCTTTGTACACATCTCCCTGTGTACAGAGATAGTAATCCGCCAACCATTCCCAAAATTTAAACTGTACCGGCAGTAAAACAGGATCAGTATCAAGTATAGCAGATATTTCTTTTACTTCATACTCAACGGGGGCATAAAAATGTACATTACAAACAATAGCTGTATAAAACTTCTTCCGTCCGAAAGGAACCACAACCCGACACCCCGGCTGAATATTTTCCGCACCCTCATCGGGGAGAGAATACGTAAAGCTCCGGGGAAGCGGCAGTGGCAATATGACATCAACATATTTTTTCATTACGAGGACAAAGATAATGCAAACCGGGAGCAGAATAAAATGAACCCGTTCCTTTTTTATGCCAAGATGCAGTTTATCTCCGCTTTGGAGCAGAGATACAAAGCAGAGAAACGTATGAAAAGTGAGTTAAAGGGCTCAATTGACTACTTTAAACAAAAACGCGGATTAACGCAAATTTACACAGATTAAACATACTATCTGCGTAAATTTGCGTTAATCCGCGTTATATAATAATAGCTATTTTAGAAAAGATAAGCAGCAGAAATCTGCCAAGTCTTGGTTTTATAACTATCTGCTTTAAAGACACTATCAAAACCATCTTTCCATGTTACATCACCTGATTTTCCTAAAGGAATGTTATAGTTAAAACCTATCTGCAAATGCTTAATTAACTTCAAGCCGGCACCTACATTGACACCTACCATTGCACGTCTCTTGTCATAACCATTTTCATTGCCTTTGAAATCAAAATAAAAATCAGGACCTGCAGCGAGATAAATTCCCAGCAAACTTCCCAAACCTATATTATACTTCAGATTCACAGGAATATCCAATCCATATTGCTTTACAGCGTCGTTATCAGCCTTAATACCTTTCTGAGAGAACAACAGCGAACCATCGATTCCCAGTCCTACAACAGGAATTGTAAATTCAGCCATGGGACCGATAAAGAAACCTGCCATATTATCTGATTTCAGAAGTTTATCATCAAAAGTCACTTTTGCAACATTCACACCACCTTTAACACCCCACTTAAGTTGTGCCTGGGCAGGCATAGCCATACCTATACATACAGCTACCAATAATACACTTATAATTCTTTTCATAATCAAATTGTGTTTAAAATTCGGGACAAAGATATGTATTTAAAATTAAAAAACACAAATTAGGACTATTTTGTTCATCGTCTTTGTCTGCGAACTGAAGCTTTAGGAGCAGCCGCCTCACGTTTAGAACCTTGACGAGCGCTGGAAGTACTCGTTGTTTTCTCACGCCCTTTCTTTTTTGAATTCGTTTTTACAGTTTCCTCAGGTTGAGCAGTAGCTTCCTGCTCCACTGCTGCCTCTTCGGCAGCCGCTTTTGCAGTTTTCTTCGCAGAAACTTTTTCTTTGATAGCTGGTTTGGTAACTGTAGAAAGTGTATCCGATCCATACAAATGTTTTTCAAAACTGGCCAGTTCTGTTTCTATCCTCTTCTGCTCCTTCATCATTGCACTATCGGTCTTACAATATTCGGCCAAAGGACGATTCTGTAAATTGGTAGTTTTATAGATCTCCCCGTTATATTGACGGGTAACAAAGAAATCATCCATACTACGGTTGGCCACATTATTAAAGTTGCTGGCCATCACCATAGCTCCATTCAAATAAGGAGCAATATCTTTATAGTTCACCCAGAACATAGGTAATTTTACCCGTTCCGAACTAAAATCTTCTGAGCGATGATATACCGGACAAAGAGCTGTTATCACCGAACCGTAAGTAGAAGAACGCTGGTCAAAATACCACACTTCCTTCACAAAATAACTCAATATATCACCAGAAGGTATATCACTGTTTTCTATAACCAATACACTATCCCGACGATCTTTCAGTTTTCTCTGTTCGTAATAGATGCTGAAACGGTCAAGCACATCCTTGAACTTGATCTCATTATCAGCTGTCAATCGCTCTGTGCCATCCAACGTATATTCATACGCCGGAATCTTCTTTTGCCCCAACAATTTAAAGATCAACGAGAAAAGATTCATTCTGTCTCCCATTGGTTCTACCGGATAATAAAGTGCTCCGTTCTCTTCTTTCGTCATATCCAATGTACGATAAATCTCACGTGTCCATACCACATCTTGCGGAAGTGATTTGGAACCAGGATATCTGGTCTGAGCACGGACAGAGAGTTCGTTGGCACTCTTATTCTCTTCCTGAGCAGCGCGGGCCTTCGGTTGTGCCCATGTGGGAAGTATCCCTAACAACATGGTAACTCCAACAGCTATAATAATTTTACGTTTCATCATTCGTAACTCGTAATTTGTAATTCGTTATTAATTCACTATCACTTCCAGTGTCGTTGGCAATGAACGTTCTACACCGTCCGGCCCTTTAGCACGTACCCGTGAGATATAAAAGCGTTTTCCACGTGACAAGCGACGGAACATATCTTTCTGCCGGGACGAGAAACTGGCACCGGATGAAACTTCCGGTACAGCATTACCCATATTATCAAAGAAAGTAGTTTCGAAGCCTAATACCTGGAAATTAATATTCAGCAATCCATCATCAATAGCAGCAATAATACCGTCCGTATTCATCAGCACAGCTTTTGGCAAACCACTTCCGCCGCGATAACGTTTCATATTACCATTGGCATCCTTATACTCTATAAACGGAGAAGGATCGGGCAATTGGCGCACCCGGTACGAATAATCGCCCATAACCTGTGTACGTCCATCTACTGTTGCCGTAACACGTATCACGGCCTCTTTTCCGATAGCTGTAGGGCGTGCCACATAGCCACCGCCTACCCGTTGCAGTGTTCCATTGCCGTTTGCAATACTCGCCTGTACCTGTCCGCTGGGAACCCCCGGTACAGAAATACTGATCGGGTTGTCATATCCGGCATACAACACATTCATCAAAGTAGCCGAAACAGTAGCAGAAGGTTCTACCACATTATATTTCTGAGAGAAATCACGACGCAATATATCGCCATTCCCCCGGTTCAATTCCATATATCCTTGAAGAGTAAACTCACCGGTAGTATTACAAACCGTCTCATAAAATCCATGAGCATCTTCGGGCAATTGTTTGTCACCAATGTAGATAGCAGGACGTTGGGTAGAGTCTACTGCTGCCAGAATAATCTGTGCACTCAATTTACCACCACGCACCACATTCTGCGAACTGGGAATCACGTAAGCATTAATCTGATTCACACGCACATCATGTACATCAATGTCTTTTGTCAGCGTATGTAATACTTCACCTTCAGCATAACGTATATCGCTCTGCAATTTTGTAAGCAGAGTAGCTGCAGCAGCCACCGGAGTACCTTCAAAAAGACGGGGAATGTTCAGCGTAAGGTTATCGCTGATGATTTTCTTCTGTACCGGATCTTCTATCTGTGCCAGAATTTCGGTTTTATATTTACTGATCCACGAAGCCAATTCTTTTCCTTTGCCCGTACGGGGGGAAAACATCACATAAGAAGCTGCTTCCAGGTCTTCCTGGCTTGATTCATTAATCTTCGCTTTCAGGTCTCCCACGAAAACATAGAGTGAGTCGGACATCCGCTTTACATGCATTGCTTTATCATACCACGGCCCCACCTTTTCAGGGTTTTTCTCCATAGACTCCGCCAATGCATTGTACAGTGAACGGTTCTGTTCGGAGGAATTGGATGTAGTACGCGTCAGACTTTCATCCACAAGGGTAAAGCCACGCAACACATCCGAGGAGACGTTGAGTGCCAGCAATGCCATAAGAACGATATACATAAGGTTTATCATCTTCTGGCGCGGTGTCTGTGATCCAAAGCTCATAATTGTTCTTTTTTATTTTGAAGTCATAGCCTGCAACATACGGGCATACACTTCGTTGAGTTCTTCAATCTGACGGGCCATTCTGCGAGTTTGTTCATGTACCTGGTCAATGGTTCCTATCTGTGTACTTACACTACGCAACTGCATTTCGTAAATAGCATTGATACCTGCAAGGTTTTTACTCAACAGATTCATTTGTTCCGTATCCTGAGAAATAGTCTGTGCCTGTTCCGTACAACGGGAAAGCATTTCAGTCATCGCCTTCAACTGCTCCAGATAAGCAGCAGTAGCTTCTTCCATCTCCGGAGTAACAGGTGCATTATTCACCGGATCAGCAACAGACTGAACAGGTGACACCGGAGCACCTGCCTGTACAGGCGCACCACCTTGTACCACTACTATCGAAGGACTTCCTCCGGCTGCAGCTACATTCCCTCCGGCCATAGCACCGGCATTCATCGGCATTACTCCCTGTTGGGGTAAAGTATCACCGGTAACCACCGCACCAGCGGGCATAGCACCCACTACCATGGGTTCTCCGGTATCCTCTTCTTTCCGCTTCACACCCGAAAGATCGAAAGCAGAAAGGAAGAATATCAATACCTCAGTACCCATCCCGGCAAACAACATAAAGTTGGCCCCCGGCAAGTGAGTTAATTTAAAGAGCGTACCCATGATTACTACCGATGCTCCCCAGTTGTAAGCGTAGTTCATGATTGTCTGTCCCTTGGGAGTAGACATAAAATCCTGTATTTTCTGCCGCAAACTTCTCTTATTATCTCTATTTGCCATAATTATCTTCCTTTCTTATTATAACCAACCTGTGTACGTACGCATCGGAAACCGATATAGGAACGCTGTTCGTTTTGATATTCTGAAGTTCGGGCATCCGAACGAATAAATGCATTGACATCTTTCCATGAACCACCACGAACCACTTTCTTCTTCATCCTGTAGGGATCTTCTATAGCAGCATTGTACCGCAAATCCGGATTGACATCGCTCATTGACATCACGCCCGACTCTGTATATACTGTCGATGTCCATTCAGAGACATTACCTGCCATATCATAAAGTCCGTTCACATTGGGTGAATATGCTCCTACCCGGGTAGTAATCAGGTTACCGTCTTTCGTATAGTCTCCCTTACCGGGTTTATAGTTAGCTTTGTAGCATCCCTTCTCATCTTTCGTCTCTTCGTCAGACCACGGGTATTTATTGCCATCACGTCCGCGTGCTGCAAATTCCCATTCGGCCTCTGTCGGGAGGCGATAACGCTGTATGAACCGGGCTTGTCCTTTGAGTCCGGCAAGCAAATAATTGGTACGCCACACACAGAAAGCATTTGCCTGTTCCCAGCTGATACCCACAATCGGATTGTCATTATAACTTGGATGATTGAAATACAAACGCATATATGACTCATGGTTCGCATTCGGGAAGTCATTTACCCAGCACGTTGTATCGGGATAGATATTAATGATGTAACTGTTCAGAAAATCCCATTCGCTGGAGAGCGGACGCGTAATCGTACGATTCACAATACGACCGTCATCATCAATGTAAGCCGTATCCTTAGAAATCATAATCACCTCATCCGGATTGGCAGGAATATCTGTATTCTTATTGCGTTCCGTAGGATTCAGACGGTTACGGCGCTTAGCAGCCTCCACATAGTCATAAACTTCATAGTAATAGTTCATTTGTGAAGCGTCCAGCATCATCGTCCCATCCACCGGATGTTTCCTATAGACACTCTGGATAGCCATCTGCTCATCTTCTGTGGCTTTTCTCCATGGAATAGGTTTCGACCAGTTAAGATAAGGTTTGATAGGATTGCCTTCCCGGTCTTCTTCTATTTTATAAAGTTCATTGCCTCCGTATGCCGGATCAGCAAGACGTTCACGAATAATAGAATCGCGCACCCAGTATACAAACTGTTTGTATTTGGCCACGGAAACCTCCGTCTCATCCATCCAGAAAGACTCCACCGATATTTCTTTTGTCGGTACGGGAGCACCCCAAAGCGAATCCTGTTCTTCGGGACCCATCTTCAGAGAACCTCGTTTTATCAGCACCATGCCATAAGGGGCGGGTTCGTTCCATGCCGTAGTACTGACACCTGTCACCTCTCCGCCAGGTGCGCCGGAGCCTCCTCCTACCATGCGTCCCATACACGAAGAAAGCAAAGCGACCAGCAACGTCACTGCTATACAGTTTTTACTTCTCATTCTTTTCTTCACAATTATAAGATTCGTATACTCTTATGTTTATTCTTACTTTTCTTAAATAAATTGATATCCATCGCATAACTTACTACCAGATCATGGCTCCCGTTTCCGATCCCAATTTTCGAGGTATAAGCTTCGTAAGCATATCCTACTGTTACTCCACGAATCGTAGCTCCCAAACTGATTGTAACAGAAACTCCCGGCGAATAGGTGAGCCCACCAACAAATACTCTTTCGTTAAAAGTGTACAATACACGACCTGTCATATCGAGTCTTACCGAAGTTAAATTACTCTGTAATAAGAGCGATGGTTGTATGGAAACTAACGGATTACGAGTCTGAATATTGTATCCTCCCGTGAAATAAAGCATTGGATCAACCTTAAATTCATTGGTCGTACCGCTCTCTTGTGTCCCGAATTCTACGGTTGGTGAGGTTAAATGTTGCCCAGAGAAACCGACATAAAATTTCGGATGCGAATAAAATCCACCTATCCCCAAATCAAGCCCCATACCACTTTGTTGCTGGGTAGGAAAAGCCGGATCATCCTGTTGGTCTTCTCCGAGATAAATATTTGCAGGATCAAAGGAGACATTGATAAAGCCCACCTGTAAACCAATGCCCAACCTTCCTTTCCGTATTTGGTGCTTATAAGAATACTGCAGCCAGACACGTTGATTTCTAAAGAGTCCGATACCCTCATTGAAAAAACCCGCTCCTACTCCATGCTTTTTATTGAACAGCGAAAAAGGCATGTCAGCACCAAAATACATACTACGCGGAGCATGGGTGAAGTTCATCATTTGCATAGAGTATGTACCGGAAATATTGAGTTTATCAGTCTGTCCTGCCCACGCAGGGTTATAAAAGCCCTTCAAATCCCAGTATTGAGTGAAGTGCACATCAAACTGCGCCTTGACTTTCAAAGAAGAGAACAAAGCCAGGGTAGTGAGGATACATATAAAAAGAAACCGGTTCATCAGTATAAAGAACTATAAAACCGAAAAAAAATTGTGTGAAAGGAGTAAATCATTTGATAATGTGATGTGATGGCAATGTCTTGAAAATTAACAGTTGACTCTTCTTTTAGATGTATACATATAGACTATATACTTTTTCTGTTCAAATATATACCGATATAATGTACTGTATATCTTATTCCTGCACCAATAAACAGTACTACCCTATTACAAAAACGCCCGGATGTTCTTCATCAAAACATCCGGATGTTTTATACAACAACATGGGGATGTTTTATAGAAGAACATCCCCATGTTTTGCTTATTCAAATCAGTTACTCCACCTCCTTAAAAGCTATTACATATTTGCAGAAAAGCTTATTGCTTATACATGGAATAACCTACACTCTCGTTTACTGTATAAAGCCTTATTTATTCGGCTTTATATCCAGCTTTACCGGTTTAATCATATTTTCCGGTTTCAAAATAGTATCGAGGTCTTTCTTAGAGAGAATATCATGCTCCAACACCAGTTCATAAACACCTTTTCCGGTTTCAAGAGCCTCTTTGGCAATCTTCGTAGAATTCTTGTAACCAATCACCGGATTGAGTGCAGTAACCACACCGATACTGTCGTGCACATGACGACGGCAGGTTTCTTCGTTGGCCGTGATACCATCAATGCACAAAGTACGCAAAGTATCAAATCCATTCATCAACAGATCGGCTGATTCAAAGCAACACTGTGCCATGACTGGCTCCATAGCATTGAGCTCCATTTGTGCAGCTTCACCACTCATGGCTACACAAAGATCATTACCTATTACTTTATAAGCTACCTGATTCATTACTTCAGGAATCACCGGATTTACCTTACCCGGCATAATAGACGAACCGGGTTGCATGGCGGGAAGGTTAATCTCACCCAATCCGCAACGCGGACCGGAAGCCAATAAACGCAGGTCATTACAAATCTTATTCATTTTGACGGCAACACGTCGCATGGCTGACGAATACCCTACCATAGAGGAAGTATCCGAAGTAGCCCCTACCAGATCATCGGCCAGTTTTATATCCAGTCCGGTTATTTTCCGCAAGGCTTCAATGCATTTTTCTGCATATCCAGGCTCAGCCGTTATGCCGGTTCCGATAGCAGTAGCTCCCATATTTACCGTCAGGAAATCCTGAGCCGCAAAATCCAGATTTTTAATTTCATCCCGAAGAATACTTGCAAAACCATTGAAGGTCTGCCCTAAAGTCATCGGTACGGCATCTTCCAGCTGGGTACGCCCCATTTTAATGATATGTGCAAACTCTCCGGCTTTCTTTTGGAAAGCTTCAATAAGTTCATTAAAATGTTTCATTAGTTTGAGATGAGTATAATACAGACCAATATGAATAGCTGTAGGATAAGCATCATTGGTAGATTGCGAACGGTTGACATGATCATTGGGCGAGCAATACTGATACTCTCCCCGCTTATGCCCCATCAACTCAAGGGCACGGTTGGCAATCACCTCATTGGCATTCATATTGGTAGTAGTTCCGGCACCTCCCTGAATCATATCTACCGGAAACTGCTCGTGATGCTTACCTTCAAGAATTTCTTTACATGCTTTCAGGATAACATCTGTTTGTTCTTTGGTCAGCAGATGAAGTTCATAGTTGGCAACCGCTGCTCCCATTTTAGTTATAGCAAGCGCATTTATGAACAAAGGATATTCATTGAGATGAAATTTGCTGATCTGAAAATTCTCAATGCCTCTTAATGTCTGTACACCATACAAAGCACTCTCCGGTACTTCACGACTTCCTATCAAATCACTTTCAGTACGGGTTTCTTTTGATAAATTCTGTTCCATAATATCTCTTTTTTAACAATGACGTTTTATTAGTTTCTGCTATAATAACCAAACCCGGCTCTTATTGTTTTAATAAATATGCGAAAACTATTCAACTTATTTTTTGTTGTTTTATCATATTAGCAGATTTCTGTTATCTTTACCCGACCTTAAAAAAGAAAGATATGATTTTACAATTAGCATTTGTACTAACAGCTATTATTATCGGAGCTCGCCTGGGCGGCATCGGATTAGGAGTAATGGGAGGTGTCGGATTAGCGATACTTACTTTCGTATTCGGTCTGCAACCGACTGCGCCTCCTATTGATGTGATGTTGATGATTGCTGCTGTTATCTCAGCAGCCTCCTGTATGCAAGCAGCCGGAGGACTCGATTACATGGTAAAATTAGCCGAAAAGTTGCTACGCAAAAACCCTTCGCATGTCACGATCCTCAGCCCGATTGTGACGTATCTGTTCACTTTCGTTGCAGGAACAGGACACGTAGCCTATTCGGTCCTGCCGGTTATTGCAGAGGTTGCCACTGAAACCAAGATACGCCCGGAAAGGCCGCTCGGTATAGCTGTCATTGCTTCACAACAGGCTATTACGGCAAGTCCTATTTCTGCTGCTACAGTTGCTCTGTTGGGACTATTGGCCGGATTTGATATCACTCTGTTTGATATTCTGAAAATAACAATCCCGGCTACAATCATAGGTGTACTGGTAGGCGCTTTTTTCTCCATGCGGGTAGGTAAAGAACTGATAGACGATCCGGAATATCAAAAGCGCGTTGCAGAAGGACTGATAAAAGAGCACAAAGTGGAAATCAAAGATGTACAGAACAAACGCCATGCGCTGGTTTCGGTACTCATTTTCATATTAGCCACCGTGTTTATTGTATTCTTCGGCTCATTCGAGGGAATGCGCCCTTCATTCCTTATCGACGGAGAAATCGTCACATTAGGTATGTCTTCCATCATAGAGATTGTCATGCTCTCGGCAGCTGCCCTTATTCTTTTGTTTACCAAGACTGACGGCCTCAAAGCTACACAAGGTTCTGTTTTCCCGGCAGGAATGCAAGCGGTAATCGCTATCTTCGGAATAGCATGGATGGGTGATACATTCCTCCAGGGGAATATGGGCGAACTAACCCAATCCATCGAAGGAGTTGTGCGCGAAATGCCCTGGTTATTTGGTATCGCACTATTCGTCATGTCTATCCTGCTTTACAGCCAGGCTGCCACTGTACGTGCACTGATGCCACTGGGTATTGCACTGGGTATCTCGCCCTATATGCTGATAGCCATGTTCCCGGCGGTGAATGGATATTTCTTCATTCCGAATTACCCTACTGTGGTAGCAGCTATCAATTTTGACCGCACGGGCACAACAAAAATAGGTAAATATGTGTTGAATCATTCCTTTATGATGCCCGGCATTGTATCTACAGTGGTAGCAATCGTATTGGGACTCTTGTTCATACAAATTTATTAAACCGATATATTATTAACCTAAACAACCATTTAGTCATGAAAGAATTAAAAAAACTGAGTCTGGTAGTAGTCTCGTTACTATTCTCCGTCACCCTGGCTTTTGCTGCGGGAAAACCTAATATCCATATTCTTGCCACAGGCGGAACCATTGCCGGAACAGGGACATCGGCTACTTCAACCAACTACACCGCCGGGCAAGTAGCAATCAGTACTCTGCTGGATGCAGTACCCGGGTTGAACGACATAGCCAATGTTACCGGCGAACAGATCGTAAAAATCGGTTCGCAGGATATGAATGATGCTGTGTGGTTAACACTTGCAAAAAAAATAAACGAATTGCTGAGACGTCCGGATATAGACGGTATCGTCATCACTCACGGAACGGACACAATGGAAGAAACTGCCTATTTCCTTAACCTGACGGTGAAAAGCTTTAAACCTGTTGTACTGGTAGGCGCCATGCGTCCTTCCACTGCATTGAGTGCTGATGGTCCGTTGAATATATACAATGCCGTAGTTACTGCCGGTGCCAAAGAATCAAGTGGCAAGGGAGTATTGGTTGCAATGAATGGCCTTATCCTCGGAGCAGAAAGTGTACAAAAGATGAACACCATTGATGTACAGACTTTCCAGGCTCCTAACTCCGGTGCGTTGGGATACATCTTCAATGGAAAAGTATTCTACAACCAGTCACCTCTGAAAAAACATACGATGCAGTCCGTTTTTGATGTGACTTACCTGGAGTCACTTCCCAAAGTAGGGATCGTTTATAGTTATTCGAATATAGAAGCTGATATGGTGACTCCTTTACTGAACAACGGATACAAAGGTATTATTCATGCCGGTGTAGGTAACGGAAATATCCACAAAAATATCTTTCCGATACTGACGGAAGCCCGCAAAAAGGGAATTCTGGTAGTCCGCTCTTCCAGAGTACCTACCGGCCCGACTACTCTGGACGCAGAGGTAGATGATGCTCAATATCAATTTGTTGCTTCTCAGGAGCTGAATCCACAAAAGGCACGTGTGTTGTTGATGCTTGCATTGACAAAAACGAACGACTGGAAACAGATTCAGAAATACTTTAATGAATACTAAAAAATTAGTGATTAATGATTAGTGATAAGTGATAAGCAGCTGCGCTTTTACGCCGCATGGCACTAATCACTTATCACTAATCACTAACCGCTAATTCACCGATCCGATTATGAAAAAAATAATGTTTATACTGCTCATCATGGGCAGTATCCAGGGGATATATGCCCAAAAGACAGAGAAGAGTAAGAAATTTATGGTTGATAAAACACTATTCGAAGAACTGACGGATGTCAAAAAGAAATCGGATAAGTTCAACCTTTACCTCAATATGCAGGGAAGCTTCGATGCGAACTTCCGGGACGGATTTGAAGAAGGTGCTTTCAAAATGCGCCAGCTCCGTATCGAGATGAAAGGAAATATCAATGACTGGCTTTCGTATCGCTATCGCCAGCGACTGAACCGCTCCAACGAAGGAGGTGGTATGATTGACAATATACCTACCTCTATAGACTACGCCGGAATAGGTATTAAGCTGAATGATCAGTTCAATCTCTTTGCCGGTAAACAGTGTGCTGCTTATGGGGGTATTGAATTCGACTTGAATCCGATAGACATCTACGAGTACAGTGACATGATTGAAAATATGAGTAACTTCATGACCGGATTGAACATCGGTTATAATCTTACTTCGACCCAACAACTCAATCTGCAGATATTGAACAGCCGCAACGGTTCATTCGACAGTACCTATGGTATCACAGAAAATGAAGAGGGGCAACGGCCTGATCTACGCTCCGGTAAATTGCCACTGGTGTACACATTGAACTGGAATGGTAATTTCAATGATGTATTCAAGACCCGCTGGTCGGCCTCCGTCCTGAGTGAAGCTAAAAGTAAGAATATGTATTATTATGCACTGGGTAATGAGCTGAATCTGGATAAATTCAACATGTTCCTCGACTTTATGTATTCTCACGAAGATATAGACCGGAATGGTACAATCACCGGAATAGTAGGACGTCCGGACGGTCATAATGCTTTTGATGCCGGATACCTCTCTGTTGTAACCAAGCTGAACTATCGGTTCTGCCCCAAATGGAATGCGTTTGTAAAAGGTATGTACGAAACAGCCTCTGTCACCAAAAGTACGGAAGGAATAGCCAGAGGTAATTATCGCACTTCATGGGGATACCTCACCGGTATAGAGTATTATCCGATGAAAACCAATCTGCACTTCTTCCTCACCTATGTGGGACGAACCTATAATTTCACTTCCCGTGCCAAAGTACTGGGACAAGAAGATTACAGCACCAACCGTGTATCCGTAGGATTTATCTGGCAGATGCCGGTATTTTAATCACATATATTATTAATTGATAAAATCGGCTTAACCTATGTATAAGCCGATTTTATTTTATCCGTATCATGAATCACATAAGTCCATTTTTAAGTGATCTTATTCCGTAGATAAAATAGAAATTCATCATTTTTATTTTGCGTACAAAACAGAAATGCACTATCTTTGTTATGACAATAGAATAAAAATAAGAAAATATGAACAAGAATATCCTGAAAACGGTTATTGCGGATAATCAAATGGAAGTCCCCAAACACAAGGTAATCCCTCGCGATTTCACCTTTGAAGGATTTGGGAACTACGTCTTTGTGGGTATTCGGCGAGCAGGAAAATCTTACCTGCTCTATCAACGGATGCAAGAGTTACTCGCACAAGGCGTGCAGTGGGATGAAATGCTTTATATCAATTTTGAGGATGAACGCCTTACCGGAATGGTGGCAGAGGATTTAAATTTGCTATTGGAAGTCCATTTGGAAATGTACGGAAAGAAACCGATTCTATTTCTTGATGAAATACAAAACGTTCCCGGATGGGAAAAGTTTGCCCGCCGTATGTCTGATAGCAAACATCGGGTTTATATCACAGGAAGCAATGCTAAAATGCTGAGCCAAGATATTCAAACTACTTTAGGCGGCCGCTATATTCCTATTGATGTTTATCCATACTCTTTTAAAGAATTTCTAATCGCAAACAATGTTCCCGTCACCGGCAATCATCTGTTATCAACAGAAGGCAAAGCCGAAATATTGCGAAAGTTCAATGATTATTTCTATTTTGGCGGCTTCCCTGAAGGAGCAGAATTTTCGGTAAAACGGGATTACCTGACCAGTGTTTATCAGAAAATCTACTTGGGAGATATTGCAGCCCGTCATACAATAGATAACACATTTGCCTTACGTATCATATTCAAAAAACTGGCTGAAAGCGTAAAACAGCCTTTGTCATTTACCCGGATAGCAAACATTGTATCATCAACCGGAGCAAAAGTAGGAACGCAGACAGTCATTAACTATATGGAGTATGCTAAAGATGCATGGTTAATCAATCCCGTCCAAAACATAGCAGGTAAATTAGCCGACAAAGAGACTTCGCCTAAATATTATTTCACAGACAACGGCATTCTGAACCTCTTTTTATTGGACGGAAACACTTCTTTGCTGGAGAATATGGTAGCCATTAATTTATTGCGTAAACACGGGAGAAATGATGCCATTTATTTCTACAACCAGAATATTGAAGTTGATTTCTATATTCCCGATGATTACACAGCAATCCAGGTCTGTTACAACCTCGATAACAACGAGGGTACATTTGATCGGGAGGTAAAAGCTCTGCTGAAAATTACCGAAGTATTAGAATGCAGGCACCTCTTTATTATTACTCGTGATACGGAGCAAACGATAGAGATGAACGGTAAAACTATTGAAGTTGTTCCAATATGGAAATGGTTACTCAGTTTATAATAATAAAAAGCAGAGAAAGAACAGAGAACAGCTGGAAGAATCTATGATTGCTCTTTGCAAATCTCATCAGAAATAACAATCGTCTCTATTTGTTTTTTGAAATCAACATTTAAATCATCATATCAGAATTTACTTCTCATACCGGAATTCAAAAACTTGTTCATTACCAATAATAGAGATGTTTTGCAGCATAATATATTTTTAAATAAGACTATAAAACACCAGCGCGACAAACAATTCCTCATTGTTTATCGCGCTGATATTTAATTATTTAATTTATTTGTAAATTGCTAATATTCCTCTTCGTTAAAAAAGAAATCTTCCTTACTTGGATAATCCGGCCAAATATCTTCTATACTCTCATAGATTTCGCCCTCATCTTCCATTTCTTGCAAATTTTCTATCACTTCAAGAGGAGCTCCCGAACGCATGGCATAATCAATTAGTTCATCCTTAGTTGCCGGCCAAGGAGCATCTTCCAGTTTTGATGCTAATTCCAATGTCCAATACATAAGCTATAAGTATTTAAATTGTGAATATTAATCTTAGATTCTCATTTTTCGGCAAAAGTATAACAAAATATTTCACTTGCAACTATTATTCCAAAATATTTCTTCTTTTCCTTCGTTAAAATTGATTTTTCGTGATAAAACGAAGAAATAATCTGATAATCTGTTTACATAAGCTAACAAATCAGAAGAAATTGTACAGGTTTCGGATAAAGCAAGTATCCGACGTTCTGCACGACGGCAAACCGTACGGCAAATATGAGCAACAGCAGCACCAGTAGCACCTCCTGGCAACACAAAAGAGTGCAGAGGGGGAAGAATTTCGTCTGCAGCATCTATCTCATGCTCAATCTGCTCTACATCATCAGGAGTGATGACACTAACTCTATTTAGTTGAACTTTTTCCTGATCGGTAGCCAAATGAGAACCGACAGCAAACAATTTATTTTGAACTTTCTGTAGAAACGTCCTGTCACGTTCAGCATTCAGGTACGTTATCAACAATCCAATATTTGAATTCAATTCGTCTATTGTACCATAAGCTTCCAGACGGATATGAGTCTTCGGAACACGTGTGCCACCAATCAATCCGGTAGTACCCAGATCACCGGTCTTTGTATATACAAGGCTCTTTTTCATAATCTTTATTTTATGAGTGATTCTTTTCTATGGTTAACACACAAAGATAATCAGAAGTTGACTACATAGTGCTGTTTTATCTTTGTTTTATCAAAGAAAAGAATTCCCACATCATAAAGGTCAAATGTAATGCCTACTTTATCATCAGCTTTCAAGCGTTTCCAAAGTTGTTTCATCGTTCCGGAATAATGTATGCCACCGATGACAAAAACACTTTGCTGCGTAGAACGGGCCGCACAAATGCGAAATACCTCTTCTACAAAAGATGGATCCTTCACCTTATGGATATAGAGGAAATCAACCGGTACTCCTGCCTCCAGAAATAACTCGGAAAGTTCCGAAGCAAATGTATAATCGGCCGTTGTTTTTCCGGATTGCAGATAGAGCGAGGAGGAAGAAGGCACACCTGCGTCTACAATTGTATCAGGCTGTACCCTGTTGACCAGGCGGAACAACAGCCGCTTCACTTTTCGGGGTTCACTTTTCCAACCCTTATCGTGATTCCGTTTCTGCTTCTTTTCTTCTGCTTCCAGTTCTTTATAAGCATAGTAAGGAGCTTTCTCATAAATGAGGCAAGTAATCAGCTCAAAAGCAAAGGGGGAATGTACTCCGTATCCACAGCGGTGGCGAATGCGGGAAAGCCAGATAAAAGGACGTTTCAAAGTCAGTATAAGATTCATCGTTTGCTATATTGGAATTTTCATGCAAAGATATAGTTTTTTCGTTTATCAACCAGCCTGAGCCCCAATAGACTCTAAGCAAAAAAATGAGCCGGCTCGTTTGCAACCGGGCCGACTCATTTATTAAATCAATTGGAAAATCCTACTGTAATCTGAATGTCACAGGCACAGTGTATTTCACTCTGACCGCTTGGTTTCTCTGCATTCCGGGAGTCCATTTCGGCATAGCTTTAATAACACGAAGCGCTTCTTTATCCAGATAAGGATCTACACTGCGTACTACTACAGGGTCGGTAATTGTTCCATCTCTGTCAACAACAAACTGGATAATTACTTTTCCCTGAATCCCTTGTTCCTGAGGGACCACAGGATACTTAATGTTTTTGTTCAGGTATTGGAACAATGCTCCGTCTCCACCCGGAAACGCCGGCATCTTTTCAACAAGAACAAAAAGATCATCTTCGACTGGCTCGTTTTCTGGTTCTACCACAACCGGTTTGTATTTTATCACAACCGGGTCCCTTAGATCCTCAGAGCCTATAATCACTGCATCTGCTTCCAAATCGGTATCATCAACTATTTCGAGCAATTCTGCCACTTTCATAGCGGGTGGTGGAGGCGGTTCCAGCTTCTCTTCAGGATACGTAATAGGGAGAAGTGTCTCAACGAAAACGGGGTCATCGGCGAGCGAGCCGGTAGCAACTTTGATGTCATGTTGTGTCCATTCGAACGTAACGAACATGAAAGCAAGCACTACAACAAAACCCACAAGCAACCAAGTGCCGCGTTGGCTCTCAATCGCTGCTCTTTTGGATTTCTTTACTTCCATAAAAAATGAATTTAAGTAATTAATAATAGAAAATATATATAGTATATACTATCTCTTGCTCAGATTACTTAACGCGCTTTTTTATTTGTTGTGAATATAGCATTTTTACCGATAGGGTGTTCATTGTCAAATGATTATTTAAGAAATAAGTGCGTTATTTTCTTAAAATTAAGCTAAAAACAGTATCTTTGCCTCAGAGAATATAAACTTTTGATTTTATGGAGACAAAAAACAAAGCCTGGAAAACCCTCAGCAGTGAATATATCTTCCGCCGTCCCTGGCTTACCGTACGTCAAGATGAGTTTCTGTTACCCACAGGTAACCGTATTCCGGAGTATTATATTCTGGAATATCCGGATTGGGTAAATATGATTGCGATCACCCGCGACGGGCGCTTTGTTTTTGTACGCCAATACAGACCCGGAATTGCCCGGACATGTTATGAACTATGCGCAGGAGTATGTGAGAAAGAAGATGCTTCTCCACTCATTTCAGCACAACGCGAACTGCTGGAAGAGACAGGATACGGTAATGGAAACTGGCAGGAATATATGGTAATTTCTCCGAATCCCAGTACACATACCAATATCACATATTGCTTTTTAGCCACAGACGTGGAACTCATTTCATCGCAGCATCTCGAAGATACCGAAGATCTGACAGTGCATCTGTTCACACTGGAAGAGGTGAAACAATTGCTACTGAACAACGAAATAATTCAATCATTGCATGCTGCACCGCTTTGGAAGTACATAGCAGAACAACGACTTACCTGAAAACGCCTCAACGAATAGCAGATATGAAAAAAACAATCACGACACTCTTGCTCCTGTTACTCTCACTCCGTATGACGGGACAAATTGACTACCTGGAACCTATCAAAGACTACTCTAAGTATAAGAGTGAATTAAGCGGATATTATAGCAATGTACTCTCACTGCTGAGTACAGGACTGAGTAAAAAGCCCTATGCCTGTTATGCAGTGATCCCCTCCTTTTCGCCGGAATATGCAGTATCAGCAGAAACCAAAAATGGTAAGTATTATCTGATTTCAAATACATTGTCTCAAAATAGCTGGCAGGCTGAAAAAAGTACAATAAAAGTAAATACAAAATCTACGGAAATAAGCAAAACACTCTATCAGGCATTAGGCGAACTCCTGCAGATGACTACCCATCAAATTCAGGACATGGACGGTTCAACAACAGGACTGGATGGAACGACTTATTATTTTAGTACTACCAATAACAAGGGAGAGGTACTGACCGGGAAAAAATGGTCGCCGGACAGAGCCACATTAATGGGGCGCCTGGTACAGATCTATGAATCAGTTTATGCACTGTCGACAGGGAAAGCTATCCCGGAAAGCCTTATTATAAGCGATGCCCGGATCTTACTAAAAGATTTACAGGAGAGAAATAAAGCCTTTCCTGACGAATATAAGCAACCCAAATATGCCGGTATCTTTCCAACCGGCCTGTGGCAAAGCATAGAATCGGGCAGAGAGCTGGAATCTGTTCCTGAGTTTCCTGATTATACACCCGAGAGTTATACAGCAAAACATCTGATATATCCCCCTGCCCTATTGGCTAAAGCGGCAAAAGGATACGCCTTATGTCAATTCACAATCAGCAGAGAAGGAGAGGTCATTAATGCACACATATTGAAATACTCCCATTCTGAGTTTGCAAACGAAGCACTGAGAATTGTCAAGAGTATGCCTAAAGCGGTTCCAGCTATGTCTGAAGGCAGTCCGGTGGCATGTAACTATGTACTTTATATCCCTTTTCGTCCCACACTTGCCCGCCATTAACAAAAAGATAACGTAACGATAACAATGCGATAACATACTAATAAGTTTGAGCGCCCTACCTTTGCAACATCAAAAGGAACAAAAACTTAAAAAAATAAATAGTATGAACGCAACAGTTATTCTTTCAGCAGTAATGGCAATGGCCACATCAGTAGCTTCAGTATCAAACTTCGCCTACAACAGTGAAATTAATAATGGCAAAGTAGAATCGCAAACTGTATACGAAGTACAAAACCAGAAGTATCTGCAACCTCATCTAAAGTATAACTATACGTATGACGAGCAGAATCGCCTCATACAAAAAGAAGTGCTGAAATGGAATAAGCAAGCGCAAAAATATGATAAAGACCGCTGCCTGACCATAACATACGGTACTGATGAGACAGCCGTTGAATATGCCTCCTGGAATGCCGGAACAAAAACCTATTCAAATATTAAAGAAAAAGCCGTATATCGTGGAAATGGAATGGGAATGGCCGAAAACTATCAGAGTTATGCATGGAATGAGCGGCAGAACGAATGGGATCTGATAGTAGAACATGCTACACTCAGTTGGGAGGAGGCACTACTAACGATGAAATAAAAAGATCCGGGAAAAAGACAATTTGTCCTGATTTAAGAATAGGAAATCACAGATCGTCTTGTTCCTCGTAGAAGAACAGGTCGTTTCTCTACGAGGAACGAGGCGATCTCCGTAGAGAAACGACCTGTTTCTCTACGGAGAAAAATAAGAGCTAATAATACGCTATATATCAACCTGTTACAAAACCGCTCATTTTATTACAATTTGTCACAATACATTACCTCCACATTCCACTCGTTCTCAGCTCATGTTTTATGAATCTACGGATAACCCGATAGCGCGGATGCACCACATGAAGCGGACGAACAGAATTCTCACTGATCCAGAAAAGAAAGAGGCAAAGCAAGCTTATCATCGTAAGCCATCCATATAGTTCTTTCATTGAAACCATTAACGCCTGTTGCTGTAATGCTCCATAAAGTTCACCTGCCGGTAACTGATTGGCTAAAGGGTTGACACGGTCTAAGGTAGTCCCCAGTAACATTGCATTTTTTTTCAATACCACATTCAAAGCGTGCCCAAGGATAGCCGTACCCAACACTCCGCCAAACCCCGCACTGACAAAACTCTGTATCGTAATTGCCTGAAAGAAGTTCTGAAAAGGTACGCGGGACAAGGCAGTAAGAAAACATATGGCTATAATAACGTAGCCGAAACTACGCAAAAACAAAGGCATTATCAGAGCCTCTTTAGGCAGATTATAATCAATCGTAAAATATAAAATCATCAAATAACCGGTAATAGCCATAAAGGCAATGACCGTCATCGTCCTATAACACCATTTGTTACGCGAAAAGGTGTAAAAAGTAAATACACTGCCTGCAACAGTTCCCAAAAGAAGCACCCAGTTGAGTGAAATAACATTTAACGAGTCATAACCAAGTACCGCTTCCATATAAATATGCTCAAATAGATGAGAGGGTGCCAGCAATACATCAACAATGATATAAAACAGAAAAGTCATATACACAACTTTATATCGCCAGGTTGCCAGAGCAATGAACGGATGACGTATGAAAGAAGCACGAAACAGATTTAACAGCAAAAGCACAACACCTGCCCCTGTAGCTGCCCGTATATAAACGGATTCATACCAATCATAATACTCACCATACACACATACAAAAATGATACACAGCACAATGCTCCCCCACATAATAGCACCCAGCCAGTCGATGCCATAAAGAGGAAGTTTAGGCATGGAACGAAAATTGCGAAAGATAACCATGGTTATTAACATTATCAACAAAAGTAGTGCGATCACCACCCAATGCATATACTCCCACTTAGCCCAGAATGCTGTATAAACAGTTAACAACCCCGAGAGTTGCATGCATCCTTGTACCAACAGATAGATAAAACAGAAAAAGACAGAAAGATCACGCTTAGGGGTAAGCCAAAGCTGGATGGTAGAGTTACACTCAAACGTTGCCCACATTCTGAATATACCCGCAATGAAACAGACAAAAACAAGCAATGGAACACTATGTGTATGCATACATATCAAATTGCAGATAATGATAACAATGCAACAGGTAAGAAAAGCCGTTTTAGAAGGAAAACGAAATTTCAGCCGGAACATGATGTTGAATGTCAATCCCATCCCCACCAAAGAAGCATATCCTGCCATCATTATATCTTGTTGCATCAAAGCCGTAGAACCGACCATCTCGCTAACAGCTGCCAGATAAACTCCACCGGAAA
The DNA here is from genome assembly GCF_019734355.1 of Bacteroides sp. K03. Lineage (NCBI taxonomy): Bacteria > Pseudomonadati > Bacteroidota > Bacteroidia > Bacteroidales > Bacteroidaceae > Bacteroides > Bacteroides sp. K03. Next base: position 183,251 of record NZ_JAASHC010000004.1, on the reverse strand, counting down.
ACTGGAAGATGATAACGAAAACAATAATAATCCACGGTTTCAGCTTCTCCGGAACGAAGTCACGAATAGCCGGAATAGAAAAAGGACCTGTTTCGTGCATAGATTAATAGTTAACAATACATTCTACATTCATACCAGCGCGTAGACGCTTCATATCCTCCGGCCTGTTGTCTTTGGAAAATTCGATACGAACCGGAATCCGTTGTTCTACTTTTACAAAATTACCAGCTGAGTTGTCTTGCGGAATAAGAGAAAAACTGGCTCCAGTAGCCTGTGAAACAGATTTCACCAAACCTTTGAATACAATACCCGGTATGGCATCTACTTCAATATCGACTTTGTATCCTTCGTTAATATGTGCTGTCTGTGTTTCTTTATAATTTGCTACCACCCATTTGTCCTTTTCATCTACCAGATCTACCAGCGTTTGTCCCGGCTGTACCAATTGTCCTTCCTGTATCTCCTTCCGCCCGGTTGTCCCGTCACAAGGTGCCAGAATCACAGTATATGAAAGATTCAGCCGGGCCAGATTCAAGGCAGCTTCTGCTACTTTAATACCGGCATCGGTCTGCTCCAAACGACGGGTTTGTTCCTGATTAACAAGTGCAGTAGATTGTTTCTGACGGAGCAAAAGTTCATAACGCGCCTTTGAGGCTGCATATTCTGTCTGAATGGCATCATACTGCTGACGGGTTACAGCATCCTGCGCCAGCAAATTCTTATAACGATTGTATTCCCGCCCGGCGTTGTCCAACCGTATTTTAGCTTCCTGAACACTGGCGTCGGATACAGCAATATTATTCTGAGTAGTATGTATAGTCGAAGTCACTACCGTCTTTCCGGATAAAGCATTCTGGTAATCGGCTTCTGCCTGTGCCAGTCTGAAACGGAATTCAGAATCTTCAATCACAACCAATGTATCACCTTTGTGCACGGTCTGGTATTCTGTGAAATAGATTTTCTTAATAAACCCCTGCACCCGGCTATTGACCGGTACAATGTGTTGACGCACTTGGGCATTATCGGTAAATTCTACATTACCCAGATGTACAAAACGGGCACAAACCCATACAAGCCCGATTATTAACAGAACGATAACAACAACATTAAAAGTCAGCTTTTTAGTTTTCTTATTCATAATCACATTTTTTAGAGAGTTCCGGAAATATAAAGAAGTTTGTAATAGTTGAAAACGATATTAATCTGAGCATTCACCAGCTGTAATTCAGCCGCCAGTTTTGCATTACTGGCATCCAGCATATCGGTAATGAGTGCCATATCATTTTTGTATCGGTTACTGACTACCGCATAATTCTGGAGGGCCAGTTCTACGCTCTTTTGCTGAGTATTCAGCTCTACATAAGACTCCAGATACTTGACATGATCAGCCTTTACCGCCAACTCGGTTTGTTCTTTGGCATCTTCGTATTGCTCACGAACGCGCTGAACAGAATATTTACTACGGGATACCGATTTATTCGTTTTATATAGAGAAGCAAAGTTATACTTCACTCCTACCCCCACGTACCAATAATTGAAGTTCTTATTGATAGGTGGTACTTCAATGATGATAGGTCCATCAAAACGATTGCCAGCAAACAAAGCGATTTTGGGAATTCGCTCAGATCTTATTATTTTATCCTGACGTTGGGTTATCTGCATGGCAAGTGACATTTGTTTCAACGTGGGAGAATTAACACAGGCAGTAGCAGTCCAGCTCTCTGTACTCTCCACCGGAAGTACACGCGATAAAATAGTAGTATCCGGACTTACTCTGATAGCAGAGGGTAAGCCCAAAGTCGTAGTCAGGTTATTATTCAAAATTGTTATTGTATTCTGAATTTGTGTATGGGTAAGTTGCAGATTGGACAATAACAATTCATACCGCGTTATATCATTTTTCAGGACAATTCCCTCACTCTCTTTCACATGGAGATCTTTAAGTACCTGCTTGGTCTGTTCTATATTCTTTTCATATACCTGCAACATATTTTGCTGCTTAAACAAGTCCAGATAATATCCCACCAACAAAAAGTGAACGTTATTACGATTGGATTCCAGACTCAAATTAGCATTTTCTTCCTGCAAACGTGCAATAGCTATCCCATTGGAGATGGCACCACCCGTATAAATAGCTTGGGAAGCTTCGATTGCAAAGTTATTACCATAATGTGGCATTGGTGCATTAAAACCGTTAGAGAAATCACGGTCCATCATACGCCCATCACCCAGATAACTAAAAGATAAAGAGGCGTCAATCTCCGGTAGACGGGCATTTTTTGCGACTCGAACCCCTTCACGTGCCTCATTTATTCCGGTGGCATACGGACGCAACGATTTACTATTCTGGTCGGCCAGTGAAAACATTTCATCAATGGATATCACCTGCCTGACCTCTTCCTGGGCATACGTACCCATAGAACATAACGGCGTACATAACGCCATTATGAACAAAGAAAATTTGCTCATACGTGTATTACTTATGAATTTAAAATATGAAAAATAAAAAAAAAGGGAAATTAAGTAAAGGGATTACTTAATCGGAATTTTCTCTTCCCCACTTGTGGAAAAGTGCAAGCTTGATTAATACATCATTAAGAAAAGATGAATGCGGCGTTTTAAATTGCTGTTTCATTTATTACGTGGAACTTTATATCCCATCCGGGTGCAAAGGTACAAAAAAAGACGAAACTTAAAAAATGACATTAAAAAGAAAATAGCAGTTCAACAATGACAAAACAAAAAAATAGTAACTTTGCAGATAATGTAAGCATTGGCAATAATAAATGAATGTATCTATGAAATTCCTACACATCAGTAGTTTATCACTCTTCTTGCTAAGTACCATAACGATGGGGGCTATGGCCCAGATCAACCAATTGGATCCACCAGTTATGGGTTGGAGTTCATGGAACACCTATCGTATTCATATCAACGAAGCGTTGATCAAGAAACAGGCCGATGCAATGGTCAGCCAAGGTCTGAAAGAAGCCGGCTATCTGTATGTAAATGTAGACGATGGTTTCTTTGGCTGGCGTGATGAAAACGGAAAGTTACAAACACATCCCGAACGTTTCCCCAATGGCTTAAAGTGTGTAGCCGACTATATTCACGCCAAAGGTTTAAAGGCGGGCATTTATTCCGATGCCGGAAGCAATACCTGTGGTTCTATTTGGGACAAAGACCCCAATGGTGTTGGTGTAGGATTGTATGGACACGAAAAACAGGATGCTGACCTGTTCTTCAACGAATGGGGTTTCGATTTTATTAAAATAGACTACTGTGGTGCAGGACAGTCGTTGGCACTGGAAGAACAGAAGCGCTATACCGAAATTCGGCAGGCTATTGATGCGGTTTGCAACCGGAATATTTCATTAAATATCTGTCGCTGGGCATTTCCCGGTACATGGGCCAAAGACCTTGCCCGCTCGTGGCGTATCAGTGCAGATATCAATCCCAAATGGGAATCCATCAAATATATTATCGGCAAAAACCTGTATTTATCTGCGTATGCCGGAGGCGGACATTACAACGATATGGATATGCTGGAAATTGGTCGCGGACTGAAACCGGAAGAGGAGGAGGTACACTTCGGTATGTGGTGTATCATGAGTTCACCGCTACTTATCGGTTGTGACCTAACAACAATCCCCGAATCTTCTCTGGAATTATTGAAAAACAGAGAACTCATTGCACTCAATCAGGATCCGTTAGGTTTGCAAGCCTATGTAGTGCAGCATCAGAATGGGGGGTATATACTGACGAAAGATATTGAACAAAAGCGGGGCAAGGTACGTGCAGTAGCATTCTATAATCCTTCTGACACAATTTGCTCTTTCTCGATACCGACGGCATTGCTCGAATTGGGCGGAAAAATAAAAGTACGTGATTTAATAAAATGTCAATCAGCCGGTACCATTACCAATAAGTTGATATACGAGCTGCCTCCTCATAGTGTGAAAATACTTCGTCTGGAAGCCGAACAACGCCTGGAACCCACCCGTTATGAGGCGGAATGGGCATATCTGCCATGCTATAACGATCTGGCAACGCATCCAAGGAACATCCTATATGCACCATTCAAAGAAGCATCAGGAGGTATGATTGTACGTTATCTGGGCGGACAGGCAGAGAATTATGCCGAATGGAACGAAGTATACAGTGAAAAAGGTGGCCGGTATAAATTACATATTTCTTATGTCCCGGGTACAGACCGCAAACTGGAAGTCGAAGTAAATGGCAAAAAAACGATGCTAAAGGATCTACAAACCGATGAGTCAAAAGGTATGGCAATCATCACATTACCTGTAGAATTAAAAGCCGGAAATAATGTAATACGTATGTGCAGTCCCTACTGCTGGGCACCGGATATAGATTGTTTCACGCTAGAGAAAGACATCTAAACAGGATTAAACCGTAAAATAGCATCAAGGATTATTCCATAATTTAAAGGAAAAAATCCTTGTGCTTCTTTTAAACTACCCTGAACCACTCACATACCAATTCGGTTTCTCCCGTAAACTTTTCACCAAGCTTCTCAGATTGTGTAGAATAATATTCGGTGTGAATAGTCAACCAATTGCACAAACTACTGTCCCCCTCTTCAATAGCAAATGCTTCCGTTATATTTTGAAATTGTACTATTTCCATTCTCTCTATCCTCACAACACATTCTTCATTCCCAGATGAATCTAATATGGAAACATAGTCACCCACTTTGCTCATTTCCTTTAAATTCATACGGTAATAAGCATATAAAGACGAGGTAACAATTTTTTCTCCTGACAATACCTTTCCTGCTAATTCATCTGTATTACCACCAAATTGTATCTTATGTTTTATTTCCACTTCTAAAAGCACTAAATATTACGAAGGGGTAGAAAAGAAAAGCGGAGAAAGTTTTTCAACTTTCTCCGCTTCAGTACCCAGACCCGGGGTCGAACCGGGATGGAAGTGAATCCACTGGTGTTTGAGACCAGCGCGTCTACCGATTCCGCCATCTGGGCATTTGGTTTCAATTGCGGTGCAAAGATACGTCTTTTTTCTAAACCTACAAGCTTTTTGATAAAAAAAGGAGGAAAAAATTATAAAACATCCCTTAAACACTTCTCTGTTCAAAGAATAAACCGTAAATTAGCAGAAACTTTTAAAAACAGTCAATATCATGACAGGTAAAGATAATTATTGTGTAATTATGGGAGGTGGCATTGGCAGCCGCTTCTGGCCATTTAGTCGCAAAACTCTGCCTAAACAATTTCTGGATTTCTTTGGTACCGGACGCTCTTTGTTACAACAAACTTTTGACCGCTTTAACAAAGTAATCCCCACGGAAAATATACTCATCGTAACCAATGCAATGTATGCGGACCTGGTGAAAGAACAGCTTCCTGAATTGAATCCGGATCAAATTTTACTTGAACCGGCAAGAAGAAATACCGCTCCCTGTATCGCGTGGGCTTCCTATCATATTCGTGCATTAAACCCAAATGCTAACATAGTAGTAGCTCCTTCAGACCATTTGATACTAAAAGAAGGTGAGTTTCTGGAAGCAATTGAAAAAGGACTCGACTTTGTAGCACATTCAGACAAACTACTCACATTAGGCATTAAACCGAACCGACCGGAAACAGGTTACGGATATATTCAGATAGCCGAACAGGATGGAGAGAATTTCTACAAAGTAAAAACTTTTACAGAAAAACCAGAACTCGAACTGGCTAAAGTTTTTGTAGAAAGTGGTGAGTTTTATTGGAACTCCGGATTATTCATGTGGAACGTTAATACCATTATCAAAGCCAGCGAAATATTATTACCCGAATTAGCATCAAAGCTGGGAGCAGGAAAAGATTTCTACGGAACTCCCGAAGAAACTTCTTTTATTGAAGAGAACTTCCCTGCTTGTCCCAATGTATCTATTGACTTTGGGGTAATGGAAAAAGCAGATAATGTTTATGTGTCACTTGGGGACTTTGGTTGGTCGGATTTAGGAACATGGGGATCATTGTATGACCTCTCTCCGAAAGACGAGAACAACAATGTCACTTTGAAAAGCGAATCATTAATATATAACAGCAAAAACAATATAGTTGTCTTGCCTGAAGGAAAACTGGCAGTCATTGAAGGACTTGAAGGTTTCCTGGTTGCTGAATCAGAAAACGTATTGCTCATCTGCAAAAAAGACGAAGAACATGCTATACGAAAATATGTCAATGACGCCCAGATAAAAATGGGAGATGACTATATCTAAATAAAGGAAGGGGCTAAAAAGCCCCTTTTTTTTATCAAGTATATACTCTATCTCAGTTTTGGCAAAAGATATATAGATATTAACAACTATTCCTTTATCTTTGTCGAAAAATCTCTTACCATTCCGGATATGTCCGGTTTATAGAATAACACCAACTGAGAAATGGACAAAACTCTTCAAAACTCTCACAGACTCAATGTAGTAGATGCACTACGTGGTTTTGCCTTATTGGCTATTGTATTATTGCACAACTTAGAGCATTACAATATTTATTTTATTCCCGAAGTTCAACCCGACTGGCTACAAACGCTGGACAAAGGGATATGGAATACTCTGTTCTTCATATTTGCAGGAAAAGCCTATGCAACATTCTCACTCCTTTTTGGATTTAGTTTCTACATTCAATACCACAATGCCGAAAAGCGGGGAATAGATTTCCGTGGACGTTTTGCCTGGCGCATGATCTTGCTATTCTTGTTTTCACAATTGCATGCACTATTTTATAATGGCGACATCTTATTGCTTTACTCCATCGTTGGACTCACATTGATTCCCGTTTGCAGACTAAAAGATAAAACGGTCTTCTGGATTGCACTGATTCTGCTACTCCAACCTTTTGAATGGGGACGAATGATCTATGCACTATTAAACCCCGATTACATAATAAGCGCAGATAAGTTCATGCCTTATGCCCTACTTGCCAAAGAGGCTACCAGTCACGGAACTTTTCTTGAGGTTTTAAACAATAATATATGGAACGGACAATTATACAGTAATATCTGGCAGGTAGAAAATGGACGTCTATTCCAAACAGCCGCTTTATTTATGTTCGGGATGTTACTGGGACGCAGGAAATACTTTATCAAAAGTACATCTACAATCCGTACCTGGAAGCATATACTCAAACTATCTATCATCACTTTTATTCCACTACATATCCTTCGTGTTTTTGCTCCGGCATACATCCATAATCAGTCTGTACTAACGCCCTTCAACATAGCCATTCCATCGCTGGCAAATTTTACTTTCATGCTTATTTTAATCTCTGCATTTACATTGTTATGGTTTAAGAAAGGCGACGGATATAAATGGCAGCAGATAGTTATTCCCTATGGACGAATGAGCCTGACTAACTATATCTCACAGTCCATCATAGGCGTTTGTATTTATTATGGTTTTGGATTAGGACTTTATGCATCTACCGGAGCAACCGCAACGCTATTCATCGGATTATTCATATTTACGATCCAGCTGATGTTCAGTCGCTACTGGCTGGAACACCATAAACAAGGACCACTTGAGTTTTTATGGCGCAAAGGTACATGGATAAAGATATAAAAACAACAAAGCGCACTATCCACCCGGACAATGCGCTTTTCCATTATTTAGAAGAAGAAGGTATTTATTTCACCCATGCCTGATGAATGCTTCCGGCTATTTCCTTAAACTCTTCATCAGATAATTTTAGTTTCGGATTGGAGATTATCATATCCGATTCCTTATTGATAGGAATAAGATGAATATGAGCATGAGGAACCTCCAAACCCATAACAGCTACCCCCACACGTTTACAAGGAACAGCTTTCTCTATAGCACGAGCTACCGATTTGGCAAAGACATGCATGGCTGCCAGGTCATCATCACTCAAATCGAAAATATAATCAATCTCTTGCTTGGGGATAACCAACGTATGCCCTTTCACCAGCGGATTGATATCAAGGAAAGCAAAAAAACGTTCATCTTCTGCCACCTTATAACAGGGAATTTCACCTGCGATAATTCTACTGAATATTGTTGCCATAACCTAAATATATAAAATAAGGCAAGCCCTTATAACGGACCTGCCTTAGTGTTAAAATGAAATGTTTACTACCTCCAGACTGATTTTACCTTGTGGCACCTGAATCTCAGCAACATCCCCCACTTTCTTGCCAAGTAGTCCCTGAGCAATTGGGGTACTTACGGAAATCTTTCCTTCTTTCAGGTTAGCTTCACTTTCGGATACAATGGTATAAGTCATCTTCATACCATTCTTTGTATTCTTCAGTTCTACTTTATTCAAAATCTGTACTGAATCTGTTTTCAGTTTTGACTCATCAATAATCTTCGCGTCTGCAATAATTGCCTTCAGCTTATTGATTTTCATCTCAAGCATACCTTGCGCCTCTTTTGCAGCATCATACTCTGCATTTTCTGACAAGTCACCTTTATCACGTGCTTCGGCTATTGCCGCAGAAATCTTAGGGCGCTCTACTGTTTCCAGCTCTTTTAGTTCTGCCATTAATTTCTTGTAACCTTCTTCTGACATATAAGCCATGATGTTTTTCCTCCTTTAATTTAAACGGTCATATAAAACAAAAAAGAATTCCAACATGAGCCATGCTGGAACCCTCTTTTCATTATTTCTTTTGCAAAGATAGGCTTTTAAATGATACGCGTCAAGCAAAAACCAATGCTATGTAACATATTTAAATGAAATCTTCTAATTTATAACAACTTAAAGCAATGATTTGATCGCACTATCCAGGTCTTTTACATCTTCACCACGTGCACTCAGTTCATTATTCCGGTTCACAAGAAAGAGAGCAGGCACCTGACGAACATTGTATAACGCAGCAACACTGGAATATATTCCATTACCGTCACGCACACAAACCCAAGGCAGATTGTCGGCTGATGTTTTCCAGAAATGCTCATCTGCATCCAAAGACACCTGATAAATTTCAAATCCCTGATTTGCATATTTATTATAAAGCTCACGCAACATCAGATTGTGGGGAGCACCTGCCTGAGTCTGATAAACAGAAAAATCCAGCAAGACAACCTTCCCCTTTAGTTCGCTGAGTTTACGAACATTTCCTTTTATATCCCGCAAACTAATATCAATTACGCCGGTTTCGGCTATCTTATCCTCAGGTATTTCAATCGTTTTCTGCTTAGGAGCACGCGTATTCTTCATGCCCTTTATAACAATGTTATACAGATTCTTGGAACGGATAGCATGAGGATAGGAATTATTCAAACTGGTAGCCACCGCCGCAAAACACTTAATATCGTCTTTACTATTCAATGGATCGAAAATAAGATAGTCATTCAACTTCTGAAACAATGCAAAATAAGCAGCAGCTGTATTGGGAGCAGCAAAAATATAGTTTACTTTCACGTCGTCCTTATAATTCTTGAGCAACACAGACAAACTATCTTCAAAAACATCATGCCCCAATTTATTGGAACGGGCAGCTGCCAGTAACACATTCACTTGATTCTGCAAATGAGCCTGCTTCAAACTTAACTCTTTAATTTTCTGACTGTTTTCAGAGCCTTCTACCGTATAGGAAGCAGCAAAATCAACATAAGGCGCCTTTATCTCAATGGTCTCTGTTGAATCAACTGAAAAATTAATAACTTTGTCGTCTACACGCAACCGGTAAAACTCAGGAGATTCCGGACGAGCTTGCCGAAAACTGAACGAACCATTCCCCTTCAACTTCACTGAATCCAAAGGTATAATACCCTCAAGAGCTGATGATTCCAGATAAAGCATTTTACCATTGGCATCCGAAACCACCCCATTCACTTTAAACTGGGGGCCGGAATTACAAGAGCTCAAAGCTAAGGCAGCAAGTGCTACAAAAGTTATTTTTTTCATATCTATGCATGTTATTTTTCGAACTGCAAATATAGTTCTTTTCGAGACTCGTCAAAGCATTTTGTTCTGTTCTTCACCCTTTTTTTGAAAAAAAACCAAATAAGCAATAACTTTTTATCTCATTCCCACGATATTAGAACGATAAATATATATCTTTGCAGGAATTTTGAAAGAAAATATAGATAAAACAATTTTTATGATCAACCCAATTGTTAAGACGATCGAGCTGGGAGATGGCAGAACCATCACGCTCGAAACGGGAAAGCTGGCAAAACAGGCAGACGGTTCTGTAATGCTTCGCATGGGTAACACCATGTTACTTGCTACTGTTTGTGCCGCTAAAGATGCAGTTCCCGGAACAGATTTTATGCCGCTTCAGGTAGAGTACAAAGAAAAATTTGCAGCATTTGGCCGCTTTCCTGGTGGTTTTACAAAAAGAGAAGGAAGAGCTTCCGATTATGAGATTCTTACTTGCCGCTTAGTAGACCGTGCTCTCCGCCCCCTATTCCCCGATAATTATCACGCAGAAGTTTATGTAAATATTATCCTGTTCTCAGCAGATGGTGTTGACATGCCCGATGCATTGGCAGGACTTGCCGCTTCAGCAGCACTTGCTGTATCAGATATTCCATTCAACGGACCGATTTCAGAAGTACGTGTAGCACGTATTGATGGTAAGTTCGTTATCAATCCTACTTTCGACCAGCTTGAACAAGCAGATATGGACCTCATGGTTGCCGCTACTTATGAAAACATCATGATGGTAGAAGGCGAAATGCACGAAGTATCAGAAGCTGAACTGCTGGAAGCAATGAAAGTAGCTCACGAAGCTATTAAGATTCATTGTAAAGCACAGATGGAACTAACTCAGGAAGTTGGTAAAACTGTAAAACGTGAATACTCACACGAAGAAAACGATGAAGAACTTCGTAAGGCTGTTCGCGAGGCTTGCTATGACAAATCATATGCTATTGCAGCTTCCGGAAACAGAAACAAGCACGAACGTCAGGAAGCTTTCGATGCTATCCGTGACGAATTCAAAGCTCAGTTTACTGAAGAAGAACTGGCTGAGAAAAGCGCATTGATCGACCGTTACTACCATGATGTAGAAAAAGAAGCTATGCGTCGTTGCATTCTGGACGAAGGTAAACGTCTGGACGGACGTAAGACAAACGAGATTCGCCCTATCTGGAGCGAAGTCAATCCATTGCCGGGACCTCACGGATCAGCTATCTTTACTCGTGGAGAAACTCAGTCACTGACATCTGTTACACTTGGAACCAAACTCGATGAAAAAACTATAGACGATGTACTGGTTCACGGAAAAGAGCGTTTCTTATTGCATTATAATTTCCCTCCTTTCTCTACAGGAGAAGCAAAAGCACAGCGTGGTGTAGGACGTCGTGAAATTGGTCACGGACACTTGGCATGGCGTGCATTAAAAGGTATGATCCCTACAGATTATCCTTACGTAGTTCGTGTCGTTTCTGATATCCTCGAATCCAACGGTTCTTCTTCCATGGCTACTGTTTGTGCCGGAACATTGGCACTGATGGACGCAGGTGTAAAGATCAAAAAACCGGTATCTGGTATCGCTATGGGATTAATCAAGAATGCAGGTGAAGACAAATATGCAGTACTTTCGGATATCCTTGGTGATGAAGACCACTTGGGAGATATGGACTTCAAAGTAACCGGAACTGAAAACGGTATCACTGCTACGCAGATGGATATTAAAGTAGACGGTTTGTCATTTGATATCCTTGAACGTGCATTGAATCAGGCAAAAGAAGGACGTATGCATATCCTCGGCAAAATGCTTGAGACTATTAACGAACCTCGCACTGAGCTGAAAGACCATGCTCCACGTATTGAAACAATGACTATTCCGAAAGAATTCATCGGAGCTATCATTGGCCCGGGCGGAAAGATCATTCAGGGTATGCAGGAAGATACAGGTGCTACTATCACCATCGAAGAAACAGACGGAGTAGGCCGTATCGAAATAGCCGGAACAAACAAGAAAAGCATTGACGACGCTATGCGTATCATCAAAGGCATCGTTGCTGTACCCGAAGTTGGTGAAGTATACAAAGGTAAAGTTCGTTCTATTATGCCTTATGGTGCATTCGTTGAATTCCTACCGGGTAAAGACGGATTGCTCCACATCTCTGAAATCGACTGGAAACGTCTGGAAACAGTAGAAGAAGCCGGAATCAAAGAAGGTGACGAGATTGAAGTGAAACTAATGGATGTTGATCCTAAAACTGGCAAATTTAAGCTGTCCAGAAAAGTATTACTTCCAAAACCGGAAAAGAAATAACAAAGCATTGCTTTTTATAAGATAAAAAATGGCTGAACTTATTGTAGTTCAGCCATTTTTTTATTAATAAGTTTGTTTTTCTCTAAAAACACTTCCCAAAGAATAATAACCGAAAATTCCGGCATTTCCATTAATAAATCATTCAGAAAAACTACTGGCTTACTTATCAAATCAACAATCAGAGCGTACATGAAATATTATAGAAAGTCCGATTCTCTCTGAAAAAGAGAATCGGAAAGTACCCCCATACTTTCCGATTCGAAACAGTCAAAAATCGACCTTAATCAATTTATTAACTTAACACATTACAAAGATATGAGAAAAATTTCTTTGAAAGGATATTTATGCCTAAAAAGTTTAGCATTCAAGCAAATATTACCTACTATAAAGATTACTCTTTTCCTTCTTTTGTTCATTATATTTCAAGTTTACAGCGAAAATAACTAATCACAACGTACAATGTTAGTATTCCTTGTTATAATCTGATAATGAGCCTATTATTCTCAGAAGTAGAATCACAGGCCGAATTCCTGTTTATTTATAATAAGAATACGTAAGTCTCAGACACACCATAACGGTTGATGCTAATAATAAAACAATATCGAAGCCTCCCAAAGCTATACTAATTAGCTTAAATTGAAAAAAGAAGATTACAGAGAGTAAAGCTGGGAATACTTTGCTCCTTATTCTATAATAAGTTAGAGTACTTCTCATAGGCTTAGCCTACAAGTTATACTACGGATCAATAGAACAAACCACGGTAATGCTTCTAATCATTACCGTACTTTCTTATTGTAGATAAAAGTACACTTTTACAACAAAAACATCCCCATGTTCTTATATAAAACATCCGGATGTTGTGATACACAACATCCGGATGTTTTCATAGCAAACTTCATATCTTAAGCAAAGTATTCTATACTATTATTACAATAAAATATCGCTGTTCTCTATACGCCCAACCTGTATCATTTATATTCAGCAATAGGCAATTCTCCTCGCAAAGCTCCTAATGCATTCTGCGCCAGAGCTTCCAGCTCATCTTCACCCGGATAGACATACACTGGAGCAAGAAAAGAGATACGTTCTTTCAAACGGGAAACGACATAATCGGAATGGGCAATCCCTCCCGTCAATAGTATTGCATCTACTTTACCATAAAGAGCTACGGCAGCCGCACCAATACTCTTGGCCACCTGATAAATCATTGCATTCAATATCAACTCCGCCTTCTTATCTCCATTCTCTATAGAAGCTACAATAGCAGGAACATCCGTCGTACCCAAATGTGCTGTCAGACCGGCACGACCAGAGATACGTTTTTTTAATTCATCTTTCGTAAAACGTCCACTATAACATAAGTCTATCAATTGCCCGGCCGGAAGAGTTCCTGCACGCTCAGGCGAAAACGGTCCTTCACCATCAAGCGCATTATTTACGTCTATAGCACGCCCATGATCGTGGGCACCAATAGAAATACCTCCGCCCAGATGACAAATAACAAGATTCAGATTTTCGTATCTCGTATCGTGTTCGCGGGCATAGCGACGGGCAATAGCACGCTGGTTCAATGCATGCCAGATCGTAACACGAGGCATAAGAGGCGATCCTGTGATATGAGGTATTTCATCCATTTCGTCCACCACACCGGGATCAGCAATGAAAGCACGACAACCGGGAAGCATAGAAGCCAACTCTGCCGCAATAAGACATCCCAGGTTGCAGGCATGCGTACGCATAGCATGAAGAGTATCAAGCCGCATAGCCTCATTAACTTCGTATACACCTCCGGGAATTGGTTTTACCAGTCCTCCACGGCCGATAATGGCATCAAACTGGAAAGGAATTCCTTCCTTCTCCAGTTCCGTAAGTACAAGAGATTTACGAAAATCAAACTGATCGGTCACCTGTGGAAAGGTAGCCAACTCGTCTACCGTATGACGAATGTTACGAACCAACAACGGAGTTTCATCCTCAAAAACGGCAATTTTCGTCGAAGTAGAACCGGGATTAATGGCGAGTATCTTCATAATACATCTTATTTACAAGTAAGGCATGCCATAGCCATGCTATAATATTTTGACAAACCGGAATCACTGCGTGAAGGCAATACCACCGGACAAACAGGACCTTGCAGCAAACCTGCCATATCTGCATTGGCAAAAAGAGACACTGACTTATAAAAAGTATTACCAGACTCGATGTTAGGGAATATCAAAACATCTGCCTGCCCGTTGATAGGTGAAACAATCCCCTTTATATTACCACTTGCCTGTTCACAGGAAGTACGGACATCCAACGGACCATCAATAATAACATTACCGAACTCACCGGCCTCTGCCAACTCCACAATATTCACATAATCTAACGAATGGGGAAACTTGGCACTGACTTTCTCCGTACAATGGATAAGAGAGATACGTGGCTGTTCAATCCCAAAAGAATGACAAGTATGAATGGCATACCAGATCATTTCAATACGTTGTTGCAAAGTAGGACGGGGAATAACGGCCGCATCAGAAAAAAACAGTAATTTATTATAGGTCGGAATCTGCATCACAGCAAGATGAGTCAATACTTTCCCTTTAGGCAACAGTCCTTTTTCCTTGTCGAGAATGGCATGAAGTAGGTTATCCGTATTAATAATCCCTTTCATCAGAATATCTGCTCCACCTTCACGAACAATACGTACAGCCTCACGGGCAGCCTCATCCGAATTTTCAACATGGATGGTTTTTACCAATTCGGGATATTTCTTTAAAGTAGGATACTTCTCAAGTATCGCCGAATCTCCGATCATCAGAAATTCAGCAATTCCTTCTTCAAGAGCACGGGCTATAGCATATTCTGTATTGGCATCATTGGCACAAACTACTGCAATCCTCTTCCGTCTATTCAACGTTTTCAAATGAGATGTCAGCTGATCGAAATTTCTAATAGGTTCCATAACGTTAGATTTTTAGCAAATATCAGAAAAATGATTGAAAAATACAGCATAGTAAAGTATAAAAATAACGTATACGCGTAACATTTTGTCACGCAGGGAATAAAATTCGTTAAACTTTATGCTACAATGTGTTGAATATGTACATTTGCAAAAAACAACAAATGCGTATGAATAGCCTGATTCTACCTCCTTATTTAAGTGAAGGTGACAAAGTCGCCATCGTATCTCCATCAAGTAAAATAGATAAGTCGTTCCTTAAAGGAGCCAAAAAACGGTTGGAATCCTGGGGATTAAAAGTTGTAACAGGTAAATATGCAGGGGCTTCGTCGGGTAGATACGCAGGAACCATCAAACAACGATTAAAAGATTTTCAGGAATCGATAGACAATCCGGAAATAAAAGCTATTTTTTGCAGTCGGGGTGGATACGGGGCTATACATCTCATTGAGAAACTCGACTTTACTCTTTTTCGTGAACATCCCAAATGGGTAATAGGGTTCAGTGACATTACTGCACTCCACAATCTTATACAATTCAATGGTTTTGCTTCTTTGCACGCGCCGATGGCACGTCATCTTACTGTAGAACCGGAGGATGATCCCTGCACATTACATCTGAAAAATATTCTTAGCGGCAAACTACCTGAATATTGCAACAGAAGGCATGTACTGAATAAGTTAGGAACAGCACGCGGTGTTCTCCGTGGGGGCAATATGGCTGTTTTTCATGGTTTACGGGGTACACCTTATGATATACCGGCAGAAGGAACAATTCTTTTTATTGAAGATGTCAGCGAACGTCCTCATGCCATAGAGCGTATGATGTACAATCTGAAGTTGGGCGGAGTGCTCGAAAAACTTTCCGGACTTATTATCGGACAATTCACCGAATATGAAGAAGACCGTTCACTGGGAAAAGTACTATATGCCGCGCTGGCCGATCTCGTACAGGAATATGACTACCCGGTCTGTTTCAATTTCCCGGTGGGGCATGTTACCAATAACCTGCCACTGATCAATGGGGCAGAAGTAGAGTTTACAGTAGGTAAAAAATCAGTTGAATTGAAGTTCATTTGTTAATAAACCATGGCTTCCGGAGCAAGCTATAGTGAAAATCATTACTTTTGCCTGTACAATAAAAACAGTTATCTAAAATGAAAAGGAATTATACCATGTTACTGGCCGGTCTATTACTCTTTTCCACTCTTTCTCTTTCTTCTTGCGGAAACAAGAATAAGGCAAGTGAAACGGTTGAGGAAGTTGCAGCAGTCCAGACGCCTCAGTTTGATGCAGACAGCGCCTATCAATACGTAAAATCACAGGTTGACTTCGGACCACGTGTGCCCAACAGTAAAGAACACGTTGCCTGCGGTAACTACCTTGCATCACAACTGGAAAAATTCGGAGCCAAAGTAACCAGCCAATATGCCGATCTTATCGCCTATGACGGTACATTGCTAAAAGCCCGTAATATCATTGGGGCCTACAAACCGGAAAGTAAAAAACGTATAGCTCTCTTTGCACATTGGGACAGCCGTCCCTGGGCTGACAATGACCCGGACCCCAAGAATCATCACACCCCCATTCTGGGAGCAAACGATGGTGCCAGCGGTGTAGGAGTATTACTCGAAATAGCCCGTCAGATGCAGAAACAACAGCCGGAACTGGGAGTCGACATTATCTTCCTTGATGCTGAAGACTACGGTACACATCAATCTTATACGGGCGCCCACAAAGAAGATGCCTGGTGCCTGGGTGCACAATATTGGGCACACAATCCTCACGTACAGGGTTACAACGCCCGTTTCGGAATTCTACTCGACATGGTAGGCGGACAACAACCCACTTTCTACCGCGAAGCTTATTCTGAAAAATACGCCAAAGACATTAATCAGAAAGTATGGAAAAAAGCCAATGCACTGGGATATGGAAAGTTTTTTATCAATGAAGTTAACGGTGGAGCAACGGACGATCATCTGTTTATCAATAAAATAGCAGGAATCAAAACAATTGACATCGTTCCCTGTGACCCGGAAGGAGAATACTCTTTTGACCCGACGTGGCACACATTGAAAGATGACATGGACAACATCAACCGTAACACTCTCAAAGCCGTAGGGCAAACAGTGATGGAAGTAATTTATAACGAAAAATAATATGTGCACAACGTGCCATGTAAATAGATATACTCATGTCAATTAATGAATTACAAGACGAAGTGATAGCTGAATTCAGCGACTTCGATGACTGGATGGATCGTTACCAGTTGCTTATCGATTTAGGAAATGAACAAGAACCGCTTGAAGAGAAATACAAAACGGAACAGAATCTGATTGAAGGTTGCCAAAGCCGCGTATGGCTACAAGC
This sequence comes from Bacteroides sp. K03, assembly GCF_019734355.1. Taxonomy (NCBI): domain Bacteria; kingdom Pseudomonadati; phylum Bacteroidota; class Bacteroidia; order Bacteroidales; family Bacteroidaceae; genus Bacteroides; species Bacteroides sp. K03. The sequence continues at coordinate 165,719 of NZ_JAASHC010000004.1, read as the reverse complement.
TGATGAAGTAAATGGTAAAATGATATTCAAAGCGGAAAGTGACGCGCTGATTGTAAAAGGTATCATTGCTCTGCTTATAAAAGTTCTTTCGGGACATACACCGGATGAAATTTTAAATGCAGACCTTTATTTTATCGATAAAATAGGCTTAAAAGAACATCTATCGCCCACTCGTAGCAACGGTTTACTCTCAATGGTAAAGCAAATGCGGCTTTATGCATTGGCATTTAAAGCCAAAGACGAGAGTAAAAAATAAGAATCAAAATGAAAATCTGCGGATTTAAATGCTTTCTACTTGCAAGCAGCTTGTGCCTTATGGCACAAACTTTGCTTGCAGGAAATCTTGATATCAAGAACGGAAAGTGGAGAATTACATTCAATAAACACACACAAACAGTAGATTATCTCTACCAGGAAACAACACTGCTAAAGGAGGCCTTCGTACAGGCAATCAATGCCAGTGGAGAGGTCTTGAAAAGTTCCGATTATCCCATTGCTACTTTGAAACGGGAGAATATCTCGGACACATTCGGTAAAGGCAAAAAATATACATATGTCTATTCCGGCCGGCCTGGTAAAGAAAACCTGGAACAAGTGTTCTACTTTTATCCCACACGCAATTATCTGTTGACAGAAGCCTATCTCACATCAGATCAACGAACAAGCTGTAACTGGATAGCTCCGATTATGAGTAATACCAGTAGCACATTCCTGCCTGCCGATGGTGACAATCGGCTGTTGGATGTCCCCTTCGACAATGATAGTTTCCGTGGTTACTCCGCCAATCCCTGGAACACCAGTTCTGTTTCTTGTGAAGTAACAGCCTTCTATGATGCCACCAGCCGCCAGGGACTCTGCCTGGGTTCGATAGAGCATGACAACTGGAAAACCGGCATAACCTACAGTAGTTCGGACAATAACCGCCTGCAAAGTCTCTCCGTATTTGGCGGACTGGCAGATGCCCGCACTAATGACATTCGCCCGGAAAAAGGACCTGCTATCCATAAACATGGAAAATTGTATGGTACACGCATCAAATCACCCAAAATCCTCGTTGGCTTTTTCAAAGACTGGCGTACCGGTATGGAGAGCATCGGTGAAGCTACAGCTCTTATCACTCCACCACTACCCTGGCAGGAAGGGACAATTTTTGCCTGGCAAAGTTGGGGAGGTATGGCCGATAAAGTGAATTATACCGGTGCTATTGATATCTCAGATTATTTCAGAAATAAATTGCAACCTGCCGGATTTCATAATGAAAACGGAGAGGTATATATGATACTCGATTCCTTTTGGGATAACTTTAATGAACAACAGCTCAAAGACTTCGTATCTCATTGCAAAGCCAACGGGCAGATTCCGGGTATTTACTGGACACCCTTCTCCTTTTGGGGAGGTGAGAAAGACAACTGGGATGTGGAAGGCACAAACGGTAAATACAAATATGGCGATATCATCATTACTGCCAGCGGCAAACGTCGCAAAATAGAATCTTATGCACTTGACCCCACGCATCCCGGTACGCTGGCCCGTATAGACTGGCAAATAAAACGTTTCAAAGACTGGGGTTACAAGTACGTAAAAATAGACTTTATCAACAACGCAGCATTGGAAGCCGATAAGTTTTATAATCCGGACATTACCACCGGCATACAAGCCTACAACTATGGTATGAATTACTTCGCCAAAGCTTGTGGTAATGATCTCTTTATTGATCTCTCTATTGCTCCCGTATTTCCGTCGCAATATGGTCACGCCCGCCGCATTTCATGCGATGCCTGGGGAAGTATAGACAACAGCCAGTATATGCTCAATAGCCTTTCGTTTGGTTGGTGGCTGGATCGTGTATATCCATACAATGACCCCGATCATTTGGTACTGAATGGTAATTCTGAAGGAGCCAGCCGTATTCGCGTCACTACAGGAGCTATGACAGGAACCATGTTATTAGGTGACAATTTTAGTTTGAAAGGCTCCTATCCAGGCAATCAGACGGTTCGTGACCAGGCGGAAAAGGTAGTGCTTAATGCCGGCATCAATGCATTAGCACAATTAGGACGTTCATTTCGTCCGGTAGAAGGTAATATGCCTGTTAACTTTAGTACGGGAAGCGGCACTTATGGTGTAGAGAAGTTCTTTATGCTTGACACAGAAAATGCGCTTTACCTTGCTGTATTCAATTATAATGCATCGAAAGAAGCCACAGAGACAATCAGCCTAACCAGACTGGGAGTCAATGTGGCCAACGTAAAACGCATCAAGGAATTATGGACCGACACTTCTGTAAGCCCCACAGGAAATGAATTGAAATGTGAGATTCCCGCCGGTGACGTAAGGGTATATTGCCTTGAGAAAAAGAAGAAATAAAAGATATTTCTATTTTTCACAGATAGCTACAACTTGTGTTTCCGGTTTTACCTCTAACGTAACGTATGAGTATACATTTCCTAATACATCTGTTTCCATAGTTGCCGGCCGCCTTTTTCCATTACAGGAAATGCTGGTATAAGATCCTGGGAAAACCGCCTTCCAAGTGACAGGTTGAGCAATATGGCTCTTAAATGTCGTTTTATTCGTATGATCATGCCGTACCGAGATGCTTCCTCCCAAAACAGGTAAATATTGCAGATGCATCCATTCTGTTTCAGTTGTCAACCGGGGCAATGTACGTATCTGCTGTTTACTTGCATCAGCCTGTATTCCTGCCATACCGGAAACGATACCCTCCATTACACCATAAGATACTTCCGGATAATCACTTCGTTCCATAGTCGGTAACGCGGTAATCTGGCTGTATGCTTCCTTGTTATAAGCATAAGAATAGAGTATTTTAGAAAAATAAGATAAATTCTCAACATTCCACTCTTTCGACAATAAATGTGTCAATGTAGCCCGAATACGTGCTGCATCTTTAGCAATATCAAACCATAAAATAAACGTCTCACCTTCACCTTTATGAAATTCTTTCAGCCCGGTAAAGAAGGTATTGTATAAATTGCAGGAATCGTCCCACCACTTATTTTCAAGCAATGTAACATAATCCTCAGCCATTATAGCATATCGTTTACTGGCTTTCACATCGCCTTTCAGTTTTAATAACTTCGAATACGAAACACATCCGCGATAAATTGCAGCCAGTAAATCAGCACTCACAGTCAACCCCTCAAAATTCTCCACATAAGATGCCAATCCTCTACATTTATGATAGTTATCTTCGGCATTAAACGGCACCGGAGAATTCATGAACCGGGGACGGTCCATAATTTTATCTGCCTGTAACTGCCATCTTTCCATGTAAGCAGTCATAGTTTTCTCATAAAATGTCAGGAATGCCTTATCATTAATATAACGCGAATCACCCGTCCATAAATAGGTACGATAACAAGCGTCCAGTACATCAAAATTAGCATTCAGGTTATACCAGAATTCTTCATCATTACGATAATCTATCGGGGCCGGTTTGTCATAACGATTAATTTCCCAATAGGTACACCAATCTTTTGATTCTGATATGTTTTGCGCAAATTTGGCCAGCATATTGAAGTTTTCTTTGGTTAATCCTAACACCTCAGCTCCACCACACTGATGTGATACATCACGCATACAAAATGCCTCACGCTGAGGTAATGATGCTTCATACCAGGGGCCCACAGGGTCGGTCGACGCTCCCACATAACCAAGAGCCATCTTTTTTGCCCAGTCAAATGTCTGTTGTAAACGGGAGTCAGAAGTCATAAAAGAGAGTTCTTGTTTCTGAGGCTGCCGGAAAGCACTAGCCGACAGAAGGATTATCGCCAGCATACCATACTTTGTCATTAATCGAATCATAATAAAAACATTTTAAGTTATCAAAGTTTCCGGCAAATATAGCATACCTCTAAGAAAAGACCGGTCGTAAATAAACCATTTACTAGTTCTAATGTCCATAGTTCCTAAAAAGTAGATAATATAACGCTTACACTCTTTTAATAAATCAGTTTTAAAAAGAATCTTTTATTCGGATTCATATAATCTCTGCCCATTTGAAATGAAAATCAGATCAAAAATAATTCAACAATTAAAGTAGTTATACATTACCTCATTCCAAAGCGACTCCCTACCACGCCTATTTTCTGAGTAATTTTATTGAGAGTCATGGTTTTATTAACAGGTATAGTTTATGAAAAATAAATATTCAAATGCATGATACCAAACAAATTTGTTGTATATTTGCAGTGACTCAACTGAAAAAGAATGATTCCAGAGTTTAATGAAGACGGTTATTTGCCACCAGGTATATATGAGGCCTCTTTTGAGGAGGTAAAGAACAGGTTTGGATTTAGTAGGAAGCGACAGAAATTGTTGCAGGGAATGTCTTTCTTACTGGAGCAATGTAGAATACTACATTGTGATATTCTGTATTTAGATGGAAGTTTTGTTACTAAAAAGTTAAATCCAAGCGATTACGATGCCTGCTGGGATACAACAGCAGAGAACCGGGAACAGGTTCTGAACAATGTCTTGGAGTCTTTGTTAGAAAGTAATTCGGAGGTACAGAAAGAGTATTTCGGCGGAGAAATATATTCAGCTTTCTCAAAAGCTATTTTATTGCCCGAATTAACTATTCTAGAATACTTCCAGAAAACAAAGCAATATGAAGATAAGGGTATTGTAATGATTAAATTGTAAGCATTATGATTAAAAACAAGAAGCAATACACAATGATGAAGAAGCAACTGGAAGAGTTGCTCACAAACATATGGGACATAAAAGAGATATTGCAAAAAGAGAATAACATACCACTTCGTCTGCAATTAGGCACTTTTGAAAGAGGATTAGTTAAATTACAAAAAGAACTGGAGGAGTATGAAAAGCTAACTTCTAAATCTTTGTCATGGCTGGAATTTGACTCTTTTAAGGATGACATGAACAAAGCTATCATAAGTTTTCGTATCGCCTCAGATATCAGTCAGAAAAAGTTAGCGTCAGAAATGTTTATCCAGGAGCAGCAAATACAGCGTTATGAACAATCAGACTACTTAAGCGCCAGTTTTGAGCGTATTCTACAGCTGCTGGAAGCACTGGAGATACGTATGATACTGCGAAAAGATTTTAAAAAGGACGCTTTTAAGACAACTCCTGCGAATGTGTGGGAACTAAGTGATGAGATACGGAAAAGAGGAAGTATATTGCAAATAGCAGGAGAAGAATAATTATGAAAACAATCGCGTTTTACTCGTATAAAGGAGGGGTTGGCAGAACATTAGCTCTTTCGAATATAGCAAGGAGGCTCGCCGATTTTGGAAAAAAAGTGATCATGCTTGACCTCGATCTTGAAGCTCCGGGGCTACATACCAAGTTCTCTAATTTTCAATGGGACAGAAAGGTTGAGAGTGGCATTGTAGATTATATCTACGAATATGCAGTTAATCACAAAATTCCGGCAAAAATAACACCGTATGCATATCACTTGGAAGATTTGTCTTCCTCGTTAGATTTAATTCCGGCTGGCAATCCCAAATCTTCGGAGTACTGGCGAAAACTATCTGCCATTAACTGGTATGAATTGCTTTATGGCGAGCATGCAACAGGTATCGCTTTCTTCCTGGATCTAAAGGTAAAAATAGAGAAAAAATATAGGCCAGACTACTTTTTGATTGATACACGTACAGGAATAACTGATATATCCAGCCTCACGATCTCTTTACTTGCTGACCGGTTAGTTATTCTATCTGCCAATAATCAAGAAAATCTCGAAGGTTGCCAACGAATTGTACGCAGCGTATTGAATCAAAAAAATAATATGTTGAAAAAGGAAAAAGAGATTATTTTGACTCTTACGAGAATACCTTATCCTTCTACTCCTACAGAATGCCTGCGGGAAGAGAGTTTAATCGCCAACTTTAAAAAACACTTTGAGGGATTGACTTACGCTTCCGGCAAGGAACTGAACAGTACTCCGGTAGTGATTCATTCAGACAGAGATCTGGAGTGTAGCGAAACTTTTAAAATTGGTTTTGAAAAAGAGACAAAAGGCCCATCAGAAATCATTGCAAACGAATATCTGGATTTATTTGCCCGAATTACAGCAGGTGATTTAACAAAAGAGGAAATAGAGAAGTTTGATAATGAGAAAGAAATAGCCCGACTTTATAATAAAATAAGTCAGACAGAAAATGCCATAGAAGGCGTACAACTGACAGAAGAAGCAATAAAAAAATATCCGAAAGCAGATCAGTTTTATTATTTACTTGCTCTTAAATGCTTGAAAGCCGAGATGGAAGAGAAAGGGATTAGAGCTATAAATCAAGCTATCAAACTACTTCCTTTACCCTATTATCTGATACTAAAAGCAGGGTTACTCTACAATAAAGGAGAGCAAGAAGAGGCTTATAAAGTAATATTGCCAATAAGACATATTTCACCTCAAGCTTTTTATCAATATTGTTTAGCGAAAGTTACTATAGGCGGTTTTTCAGAAAATGAAGTTTTACAGGATTTGAATGAATTGAAAGAGATGAACTATTTATCTCCGGAAGTGGATAACCTGATTGCTTGTTATCAAAACGAAATTGGAAATTATAAAGAAGCTGAAAAAGCAATATACAGTGCCATCGAACAAGACAAAAACAGGCCTGTGTTTTATACTACTTTAGCCGAAATAAAAGCAAATCAGAACGATATTCCTCTATTTTATATGAATATAGATATGGCATTAAGTAAAGGGGCTGATATAAAGAATGCAATATCGACTGTACCTCGTGTTTATTCAAAATTCAAGAATGACGAGAAGTTTATCTCTCTTTTGAAACGCTATGGAAAAGAGGAAGAAATTGAATTATTGAAAACATTGTAGAAACAGGAACATCTGTTTTTTCCCTTAAATATTTCGGTAAAAAGAGATAGAACAAACATCCGGATAATCCCCAAAGGCCTCTAAAACTATCACAAATGAAGCCAAAAACAGTAGAAATGTATACGAAACCACTCAAAAAGTACTCTATGCCGTAAATGTTTCATTTTTTGGTTTGTTTGTCTACTATTAATAGTCTGCCTTTGCCTACTTTTGAGCAAACGATTAAAACTCAAAGTAGAGATGAACAAATATAAACTGATTTTATTGGCCTTGAGCATGACTGTTTTTGCACAAGCAAAAGTTACATTACCAGCATTCTTCACCGACAATATGGTGGTACAGCAAAACAGCACATTAACGCTTCCAGGTAAAGCCAAAGCGGGCAAGAATGTTACAGTAAAAGCCAGCTGGAATGACAATAAGTTCACGACAAAAGCAACTACTGACGGTTCTTTCAGAATAGAAATACCCACTCCTGCTGCAGGAGGACCTTATACCATAACAATCTCTGACGGAGAAACCCTGACATTAAAAAATGTACTGGCGGGAGAAGTGTGGTTCTGTTCAGGACAATCTAACATGGAAATGCCTGTAGCCGGATGGGGAAAGGTGATGAACTATGAACAGGAAGTAGCAGAAGCAAAATACCCTTCTATCCGTTTACTGCAAGTTAAAAAAACAACTTCAGTGACTCCTGCAGAAAATGTAGAGATGAACATGGGAGGTTGGCAGGAATGCAATTCTTCTACCGTTCCGGAATTCTCGGCCATAGCATATTTCTATGCACGCGAACTATGGAAAGAACTGAATGTACCCATTGGTGTGATTGATTGTACCTGGGGGGGAACTCCCGCCGAAGCATGGACAAGTATCGGTTCCCTAAAACAAGTGCCAGGTTTCGAGATACAAGCAAGTAAAATAGAAAAGTCAGAGGCCATCGCAGCTTATCAGCAAGAGATAAAAGAGTGGCAGGAGCTATTAGTAACCAAGGATGCCGGCCTCAATAAAGGAATTCCAATGTGGATCTCCTCTCTTCAGACCGATCCGGCATGGAAGACTATGGAACTTCCGGGATATTGGGAACAGAAAGGACTAGACGGAGTAGACGGCATAGTATGGTTCCAACGGGAAATAGAGATTCCTTCAAGCTGGGAAGGCAAGGAAATAACATTAAATCTCGGCATGATAGACGACGAAGACGTCACTTATTATAATGGAAAAGAAATAGCCAAAGGATATGGATACTCAACTCCTCGCCACTATACCGTCCCGGCAGAACTGGTTAAAGCAGGAAAAGGAGTCATCACTATACGAGTGTCCGACTCTGGCGGAGAAGGCGGTATACACGGAGAAGGAAAAGATATGTTTGCAGAAGCCAACGGGCAGAAAATCAAGCTGGAAGGAATATGGAATTACCGGATAGGTATAGCTCTGGGAGATCTCCCTCCGGCACCGATGTCATTAGAAAGTTCAAGTTATCCTTCTGTCTTGTACAATGCTATGGTACACCCGTTTACTATATTCCCAATCAAAGGAGTTATCTGGTATCAGGGAGAAGCTAATGTAGGAAGAGATAAACAATATACTCCCCTATTCCAGTCACTGATTGCCGATTGGAGAAAACAATGGAATACGGACTTTCCATTCTACTTTGTTCAACTGGCAAACTTTCTGAAACCACAAGAAGTTCAGCCAGACTCTCAATGGGCCGCTCTCCGGGAAGCACAGGCAGAAGCCCTGCATGTAGATAATACGGGAATGGTAGTAGCCATAGATCTGGGGGTGTCCTACGACATTCACCCTAAAAACAAACAAGAAGTGGCTAAACGCTTTGCTACTTTAGCACTGGCAAATACTTACCATCAAGGAGAATACAAAATGCCAGCCTGCCAGTCTTATAACATCTCCGGAAAGAAATTAACACTAACATTCAACACAGAAATACAAGCACAAGAAAAAATAATAAAAGGATTTATCCTGGCCGGACCGGATGGAGTGTTCCATCCGGCAACGGCAACCTTAACAGGAAAAACAAACATCGTACTTGAATCTCCGGATGTGGCAATCCCTATAGCTGCCCGCTATAACTGGGCCGATTGTCCGGATGGTAATCTTTACAGTGCCAACTCCAACCTCCCGGTTCCACCCTTCCGAACGGACAAAGGAACATGCGAAAAAGCACAAAAGTAAGATTATCCATATTCTAAGTAATTTTATCTATTCCTTAACAGGATAAATCCGGGTTACTTTGCAGACGAGACTAATTCGTAATTCATTCATAAATTTAAAGACTACTTAGTACCATGAATTTAAAAACGACCCTATTGGCAGGTTTATTATGTCTTGCAGGCATAGCCCACGCCATCGAAAAACCGGTAATAAAAATTGAGACCGGAAACACCAGCCTCATCTACCGTGTAGGTGACAATGGACGTCTTTACCAGTCATATTTGGGCAAACGGCTCAACCATGAAGCAGACATTAACCATCTGCCGCAAGGAACCGAAGCCTATCTCACCCACGGTATGGAAGACTACTTTGAACCAGCACTACACATTGTACACAATGACGGCAATCCTTCTACCTTATTAAAATATGTATCACACGACAGTCGGAACCTCTCAGATAGTGTAAACGAAACTGTCATTACATTAGCTGACGACCAATATCCGGTAACTGTGAAGTTACACTACGTAGCTTATGCTAATGAAGACATTATCAAAACATTTACCGAAATCAGTCACCGTGAAAAGAAGCCGGTAATGCTTCATAAGTATGCTTCTTCACTGTTGCACCTCAATCATGACAAATACTTCCTCACAGAGTTTGCCGGAGATTGGTCACACGAAGCTAACGTCATGGAACGAGAACTGGCTTTCGGAAAAAAAGTCATTGATACCAAATTGGGAGCACGTGCCAATATGTTTGTTTCTCCTTTCTTCCAGTTGGCCATAGACCAACCCTCCGAAGAGAATGCAGGCGAAGTATTAGTAGGTACATTGGGATGGACAGGCAATTTCAACTTCACCTTTGAAGTAGACAACAAGAACCAGTTGCGCATCATCAGCGGTATCAATCCTTACGCGTCAGAGTATAGCCTTCCTTCCGGCGAGATATTCCGTACACCGGATTTCTACTTCACATATAGTATGAACGGAAAAGGACAAGCCAGCCGCAATTTCCATGATTGGGCACGTCGCTATCAGGTAAAAGACGGTGACCAAACCCGCATGACCCTACTAAACAACTGGGAAGCTACTTATTTTGATTTCGACGAAGAGAAACTGATCGGTTTGATGGACGAAGCCAAGAAATTAGGTGTGGACATGTTCCTGCTGGACGACGGCTGGTTTGCTAACAAGTACCCCCGCAGCAGTGACCATCAAGGACTGGGTGACTGGATAGAAACAGCTGATAAATTGCCTAATGGCATAGGACGTCTGACAGCAGAAGCAAAAAAACACGGTATTAAGTTTGGTATCTGGATCGAACCTGAAATGGTAAATCCCAAAAGTGAACTTTACGAGAAACACAAAGATTGGGTAATTCATCTGCCTAACCGTGAAGAATATTATTTCCGTAACCAAATGGTATTAGATCTTAGTAATCCGGCCGTACAGGATCATGTATTCGGTGTTGTGGATCAGTTAATGACTAAATACCCGGATCTTGCTTTCTTCAAATGGGATTGTAACAGCCCTATCACTAATATCTATTCGCCATACTTGAAAGGAAAACAAACACATCTATATATTGACTACGTAAAAGGCTTATACAAAGTGCTCGACCGCATAAAAGCCAAATACCCGAATCTGCCTATGATGTTATGCGCCGGTGGCAGCGGACGCTCTGATTATGAAGCATTGAAATACTTCACTGAATTCTGGCCCAGCGATAACACAGATCCTATCGAACGTCTGTTTATCCAATGGGGATTCTCACAAGTATTCCCCAGTAAGACTTTGTGTGCCCACGTTACTACCTGGAACAAAGATGCCAGCATCAAGTTCCGTACGGATGTAGCAATGATGTGCAAACTGGGATTTGATATCAAGATGAGTGATCTTACCCCAAACGAACAAGTGTATTGTCGTCAGGCTGTAACAGAATACAACCGCTTGAAACCGGTTATACTGGAAGGTGATCTCTATCGTCTTGTTTCGCCTTACGGAAGTAACCATACTTCAAGTATGTATGTGAACAAGGATAAGAATCAAGCCATCGTATTCGCATTTGATGTTTACCCACGCTACGGCGAACATATCCTGCCTGTACGTTTACAAGGATTGGAAGCCAACAAAATGTATCAGGTGAAAGAAATTAATCTGATGCCAGGTGCTTCTTCTTCAGTAAACGGAAACGGACAGACTTTCTCGGGTGAATATCTGATGAATGTAGGCCTTGACCTCTTCACTGGTTATAAATTAAACAGCCGCATTATTGAAATCATAGCACAGTAAGAACAGAATCACGAGGAGATGGAAAGAGATTCCATCTCCTCTTTATACCATAACACAATGAATCGAATACTATTAAGCAGCATCTTTACATTTATGCTGATTACCGGTACTATAAAAGCCGGTGAACACACACAATACGTAAACCCTTTTATCGGAACAGGAGCCGTGCACGGCAGCTTATCCGGTAACAACTACCCGGGTGCCACTGTTCCTTTCGGAATGATACAGTTAAGTCCCGATACCCGCGAAGCTCCCGACTGGGCACAAGCATCGGGATATGATTACAATGACCAGACCATCTATGGATTCAGTCACACCCGCCTCAGCGGAACAGGAGCGTCAGACTTGATAGACCTCTTACTTTTACCGACAAGCGAGGGGCGTACTTCTTCGAATTTCTCCCACACAGCAGAAAAGGCTCAGCCCGGATACTACCAAGTGATGTTGGCAGACGAAGGAATCAATGCTGAATTGACGGCAACCACACGAACAGGAATCCACCGGTATAGCTACCCTAACGGAAAAGAAGCACAACTCATCATTGACTTAGATCATTCAGCCAATAAAGGAAGCTGGAACCGCCGTATTATAAATTCTCAGATCCGTATCGTTAATGATCATGCTATCGAAGGATACCGCATCATTACAGGTTGGGCCAAACTACGAAAAGTATATTTCTACATAGAGTTTTCCAACCCTATTCTCTCCTCGTCGTTGAGAGACGGTGACCGCCGATATGAAAACACACCCGTCATCAATGGCAGTAATCTGCATGCCATGTTGCGTTTTGGAAAACTTAATGAAAAACCGTTGATTTGCAAAGTAGCTTTATCTCCGGTATCTACGGATAATGCCCGGTTAAATCTAAAGCAGGAAGCCTCACACTGGGACTTTAACCAGTACACCACTGATGCCGACCGATTATGGGAGAAAGAACTGGAAAAAATCAATATCCAAGGTACCGATTTGCAAAAAACAATATTCTATACGGCCTTATACCACACCCTGATACAACCCAATACAATAAGTGATGTAAACGGAGAATATATGGCAGCCGATTACACCACCCGGCAGCTGTCTGCAAACGAAACACACTACACTACGTTCTCTCTTTGGGATACATTCAGAGGTGCTCATCCGCTTTATACATTACTCAACGCGGATCGTGTCACAGATTTCGTAAAAAGCATGATACGGCAATATGAGTATTATGGCTATCTGCCTGTCTGGCAATTATGGGGACAAGACAATTACTGTATGATAGGTAACCACTCTATTCCCGTCATTGTAGATGCTATCCTAAAAGGAATACCCGGAATCGATATAGAAAAAGCTTATGAAGCCGTATACAACAGTTCGGTAGTTTCTCATCCCAACTCACCTTTTGAGGTATGGGAAAAATATGGATATATGCCCGAAAATATACAGACTCAATCAGTCTCCATTACTCTGGAGCAAGCTTTTGATGACTGGTGTGTAGCACAGTTAGCAAAAAAATTAGGAAAGAACGATGACTACGAACGTTTTATGAAACGCTCGGCTTTCTATCGTAATTTATTCAATCCGGAGACCGGATTCTTTCAATCGAAAAATGATAAGGGCGAATGGATAGAACCATTTGATCCTTATAAATACGGAGCCAATGGTGGTTATCCTTTCACAGAAGGAAATGCCTGGCAATACTTTTGGTATGTACCGCAAAACATACCCGACCTCATTACATTGACAGGAGGAAATAAAGCTTTCACAGCAAAACTGGATACTTTCTTCACCGTCAATCATCAAAGCGGTGAACTAAACGATAATGCCTCCGGCTTTGTTGGCCAATATGCCCATGGAAATGAACCCAGCCATCACGTAGCTTACCTGTATACCTGTGCAGGAGAACCCTGGAAAACACAGAAGTATGTAGCGCACATCATGAATAACCTGTACAATGATACTTCTTCGGGATATGCCGGAAACGATGATTGTGGTGAGATGTCTGCCTGGTACATTTTCGGAGCACTTGGTTTCTACCCGGTCAACCCGGCGAGTGGTGAATATATAATCGGTACTCCGATGCTGGAAGAAGCTACTATACATCTGCCCGACGGAAAGACTTTTGCAATAAAAGCTCCCCGCAAAAAAGGAAATGAGATTTATATCCGCTCCATAAAGCTAAATAGTAAGAAGCATACAAAAAATTATATCACACATCAGGATATATTAAATGGCGGTACCCTGGAATTTGTTATGAGTGCTACACCACAAAAGAAATAATCCGGATGTTCATGAAAAGACTGTTATTCATATTTCTGCTATTTCTGAGTCCAAATGTTATAAACACTTGGGCTCAGAAAGCAGTAACAATTGATAAGGCCGGTAAATCCGAGCATAAACAGGGAAAGGTTATCCTTGTAACCCCACCGGAGAAAGGATATTGTAATTCTGTAATTCTCAGGGCATTTGAAGAGGCAGCCAAAGCGAAAGGACGCCCTACTACGATTCAACTACAGTTGGGGCGCTATGTTTTCGGACGTGACGAGTCCATCCATCAAAGGTACTTAATCTCCAATACCGCTTCTGAAAGCGAAGATCCGGATCAGATAAAGCATATCGCCCTGCTACTAAAAGGATTGAAAAATATTACCATAGATGGCGGTGGATCAACTCTACTGATGGATGGAGAAATGACCTCCTTCATTATAGACTCCTGTCGTAATATTACGTTAAAAAATTTCCATCTTGATTTTGTAGCTCCCACCCAGACTGAAATTGAAATAATAGAACAAGGAAAGAATCATCTTCTGGCAAAAGTACATCCGACCTCTCATTATAAAATAGAAAATGAAAAGCTGATATGGCAAGGTAATGGATGGTCCTTTTCTGAGGGAATAGCACAGACTTATGACCGTAAAGAGGATGTCACCTGGAGAAGCTGGTGTCCACTGGACGGATTAAAGAGTACTGTAGAGTTACAACCCGGTTTGCTTTGGATGAATTATCAGGAAAAGCCGGATACACCTCCGGGAATGGTATTTCAAATGAGGGATGCCATTCGTGATGAGGTATGCGGACTAATACAATATAGCCGCGATATTCGTTTGGAGAATATTCGTATTTATTATGCCGGTAACTTTGGTATTGTCAGCCAATATAGTGAAAACCTGGCATTTGAACAATTGTATTTTGAACCCGAACCGGGTAGTGGAAGAACCAATACCGGTTTTGCCGATTTTCTACAAGTTTCGGGGTGCAAAGGAAAAGTACAGATTCAGAATTGCCGTTTTACCGGTGCACATGATGATCCGATCAACGTGCACGGTACTCACCTGCAAGTCGTAGAGTATCTTTCTGACAGAAAAGTCAAACTGGGCTTTATGCATCCTCAGACTTTCGGTTTTCACGCTTTCTTTCCCGGTGATGAAGTAGCTTTTATTAATTCAAATACACTTTTACCGGTTGTTGAAGCAAAAGTAAAAAAGGTGACACGCGTAGATGACCGCCATGTTATTGTAGAAATTGACCGTCAACTCCCTGAAACAGTCAGAAGTACAGAACTGGTAGCAGTAGAAAATTTAACCTGGACCCCTGAAGTCGTTATTCGTAATAATTATTTCTCCAGAATACCAACACGAGGAATATTAGTCACTACGCGAAAAAAGGTCGTCATCGAAGACAATACCTTCTACCGTATGCAAATGAGTGCAATACTGATAGCTGATGATGCCCGCAGCTGGTTCGAATCCGGTCCGGTGACTGATGTAACTATCCGTAGAAACAAATTTATAGAATGCGGAGAACCCGTAATCAATGTAGCACCCGAGAACAATGTATATGCAGGTGCAGTACATCACAATATATCTGTTACCGAGAATCATTTCCAATTAAAAGGAGAAACAGCCGTCAAAGCACGTTGTACTGATGGAGTAACAATTGCCGGCAACCTGATTGGACTGCCGGACGAAAACAAGAAGAAATCTGTTGTTATCATTGAGCAATGCGAAAAGGTAAACGTTCGGGATAATCAATTTTACCAACGTTCCTCAGGATTTTAATTAAGTAGTACTATTAATCATGAAAAATATGACACATTTAAAAACTTATTTAGCAGTAGTAACCTTGGCGCTTACAGGATGTCAAAGTGCAAATAATGCTGGTGAAACCGCAGAGTTGTGGTATGCCCAACCAGCAAAAGAATGGATGGAATCCCTACCTATCGGTAATGGGCGGTTGGGTGCCATGACTTATGGTGGAATCGAAGAAGAAACACTGGCCTTGAATGAATCTTCCATGTGGTCGGGGCAGTTCAATGAGAATCAGAATAAGCCTTTTGGTCGTGCTAAGCTCGATAATTTAAGAAAGTTATTTTTCGAAGGAAAATTGTGGGAAGGAAATCATATAGCCGGTGATAACCTGAATGGTGTGCAAACGTCTTTTGGCACCCATCTTCCTATAGGCGATCTGAAAATGAAGTTTACTTATCCCGAAGGAGATATTACAAATTATCGCCGTTCACTAAGTTTAAACGAAGCGATCAGCAGTGTTTCTTTTAGTGCAGGTGGGGTAAATTATAAACGTGAATATTTTGCTACGAATCCCGATAATGTACTTGTCCTTCGCTTATCAGCAGATAAGCCAAAGTCTGTTACCATGGATATGGCTCTGGATCTAATGCGTCAGTCAGAATTTACCGTCGAAGATAATCAGTTGATCTTTACTGGTAAAGTAGACTTTCCGTTACACGGTCCGGGTGGTGTGAATTTTGAAGGAAGAATAGCCGTATTGGCCGATAATGGCGAAGTAAAAATGGATAAAGCGGGTATCAGTGTAAGCAATGCTGATGCGGTGACAATGATCGTAGACGTACGTACCGATTATAAAAATCCGGATTATAAAGCTTTGTGCGCAACAACAGTTGAGGAGGCCGGTATGAAACCCTACGAAGCACTGAAACTGACGCATATAAAAGATTATTCAGATTTATTCAACCGGGTAGAACTGAGCTTAGGTAAAGATTCCAACGACACCATACCTACAGATATCCGCTGGAAACAAATACGATCAGGAAAAACAGATACAAGTTTCGATGCTTTGTACTTTCAGTACGGACGCTACCTGACAATTGCCAGCTCACGTGAGAATTCCCCGTTGCCAATTGCTTTACAAGGTTTCTTTAATGATAATCAGGCTTGTAACATGGGATGGACAAACGACTATCATCTTGATATAAACACGCAACAAAACTACTGGATATCCAATGTCGGAAATTTGGCAGAGTGTAATACTCCGCTCTTCAATTACATCAAAGATTTATCCGTACATGGAGCCAAAACTGCTGAAGTTGTATATGGCTGCAAAGGTTGGACAGCCAATACAACTGCCAATATCTGGGGGTATACCCCGGCATCCGGAAGTGTCATCTGGGGACTATTTCCCCTTGCCGGTTCATGGATAGCTACGCATTTATGGACGCAGTATGAATATACACAGGATAAAAAGTATCTGGCAGAAGTAGCTTATCCTTTGCTGAAAGGTAATGCCGAATTCATACTTGACTACATGGCAGAAAATCCTGCTAATGGTTATTTGATGACAGGTCCAAGTATCTCACCGGAAAACTGGTTCAAAACAGCAGACGGACAGGAAATGGTAGCTTCTATGATGCCTACCTGCGACCGTGAACTGGTTTGCGAGATCTTTACTTCTTGTATCCAGGCTGCTGATATTTTAGGCATTGACAAAGCATTCAGTGATAATCTGCAAACGGCTTTAAGCAAACTTCCTCCTATACAACTGCGTGTGAACGGAGCCATCCGCGAGTGGTTTGAAGATTATGAAGAAGCACACCCGAACCATCGTCATACCTCGCACTTATTGGCTTTATATCCTTTCTCACAAATCACTTTAGAGAAAACACCCGAACTCGCAGCAGCAGCCCGTAAAACGATAGAAGCACGTCTTGCTGCAGAAAACTGGGAAGATACCGAATGGAGTCGTGCCAACATGATCTGCTTTTATGCCCGCCTGAAGGATGCGGAAGAAGCTTATAAAAGCGTAAAGACCCTCCAGGGAATGTTATCACGCGAAAACCTGTTAACCGTTTCACCAGGCGGCATAGCCGGAGCCCCGAATGACATTTATTCATTCGACGGAAATCCCGCAGGAGCTGCCGGAATGGCGGAGATGTTAATACAAAACCACGAAGGGTATGTTGAATTCTTGCCTTGCTTACCAGCAGCATGGAAGGATGGTCAATTCAAAGGTTTATGTATTCGTGGAGGAGCTGAGGTTTCGGCACAATGGGAAAATGCTGTGATCCAACATGCATCGCTAAAAGCTACAGCCGACAACACATTTACTGTAAAACTTCCTACCGAAAAGAAGTATACGGTAACCTTGAACGGAAAAGAAGTCTCGGCCAAAACCGATAGCAAGGGATTAATCACTGTTGAAATGAAAGCTCAGGATTTGCTGGAAATCAAATAAGATTCATACCATATGAAAAGAGAGGGTGTGTCAAAAGCAGATAAAGCTATCAATATGTAACTTTAGAAACGCAGATTAACGCAAATTAGCGCAAATATTAAATTGTATTTGCGCTAATTTGCGTTAATCTGCGTTTTAATAATGGCTGATTTTACTTTTACCCCCCTTTTTTTATAAAGCCGGGACATCTGCATCTAAGTCATCCCCCTTTAACTGTGACGGTGCCATATGATACTTCTCCTTAAACTTCCGGGAGAAGTGTGCCAGAGTTTCAAACCCCAACTCCCAGTAAATATCCGAAGACCTCTGACGCTCTTCTGCTATCTTATGATAAGCAACCTCCAGACGTTTGTCAATCAACCACTTATTAGGCGTCGTGCCAAATAGTCGGATAAACTCCCGGCGAAACGTAGAAAGGCTCCTGCCCGAAAACTCTGCAAAATGCTCCAAAGGGGCATTAAACATATAGTTGGCATTCATAAACTCAACCAGATCCTTCTGAACCAATGGGTTACTAAACAAAGAAGCAACAATTTCCTTATCTGTTAAAGTCAGCAAATGAAGGCATTCTTCCAATTTAAGTTCAATCAATCTTCTATCCGGATAAGCTCCCTCATCCGAATAAACAGCAAGCGAAGCAAACAAAGCTTTCAAAAATGTATTCTCGTTTATCTTCTTAAAATAGAATGAAGTATAGCTCGTACACACCGGTACCAGATTATTCTGTGCATAAGACTTTAAAAACTTCTCCGTAAGGTTCAGACAAAGTAAACGGCAATATCCATTCTTACCAGGTGTTATCTTTATCTTCGAGAACCCACCACGGTTGACAAAGAAGTAATCACCTGATCTCGCTGTAATATGTTCTCCGGAACTAGACAACGCAATCATTCCCTCCGCCACTTTTATCAGTTTATAATTACGCTCATACAATTCCTTCTGTGCCGGTTTATCATAGCACACAAAATAAAAAGGCTCTTCGGATTTCCGAAACTCACGTTGATGATTCATAGCGGCAAAGATAATCAACATGACTCTTACAGACAACTAATTTTGCAACTTAGCGACAAGTCCGATAAGATTAAACCGCTTAATTTTGCAATCTGAAATAAAACAAAGAAGTATGTCAAAAAAAGAAACGACAAGAAGATACATTTTATTTATCAACGGTTTATTTATCAACGCAATAGGAATCAGTCTGATTATCAAGGCAGGACTTGGTTCATCCCCTATATCCAGCCTTCCTTACACTATCAGTCTCGGATTTCCTGTCACTTTGGGGACACTGACTTTTATTTTGAACCTTCTTCTCATAGCAGGACAGATTGTGTTACTAAAAAAGGATTTTAAGAAGATCCAATGGTTACAACTCCCCGTCTCCATCCTTTTCGGTTTTTTCATAGACCTCTCCATGTTGATGCTAGCTTGGGTAATGCCGGAATTCTACCCCTGGAAAATTGTTACTTTACTCCTGGGTTGCATGATTCTCGGGCTGGGAGTCAGCCTGGAAGTAATAGCCAATGTAGTTATGCTATCGGGAGAAGCATTCGTACATGCCATCTCACAAAAGAAGAAAAAAGAGTTTGGCTGGGTGAAAATAGGCTTTGATTGTACATTGATGATTTTGGCCTGTACCTTATCTCTGATACTATTCGGAGAGATTGCAGGCGTACGCGAAGGAACTATTATTGCGGCATTACTTGTCGGGGTATTCGCACGCTTTTTCAATCATCGGTTGATTTTCCTGAATACAATGCTCAGTGACCGGACAGTTCCTGTCACTGTCGAAGTTCCTCGTAGAACACAATTCGTCATCACCATAGCACGTGAGTTTGGTAGTGGTGGACGAGAAATAGGACGAAAAATAGCCAGTGACTTAGGTATTGCATTTTATGATGAGGAACTGATTAATATGGTAGCAACCGAAAATAATCTCACGCCAGGATATGTGGAACAACATGAACAGAATATTTCAAACCAACTACTCTACGAATTCATCATGCAGGATTTCACTGTACCCATTGAGAAAAGTCTCTCTTCTGACGATGCTCTGTTTGTTGCCCAAAGTAAAGTAATCCGCAAGGTAGCAAGCCAGCATTCTTGTGTAATAGTAGGTCGGTGCGCTAATTACGTCTTACAGGATTATGAACGATGCTTTAATATATTTCTACATGCAGATTGGGACAGTAAACTCAAAAGAATTATTAATGAATACGGAGAGCCTGCAGACAAGGCAGAAAGTAAACTGAGACGAATAAACAAAGCAAGAGCCAACCACTACAAAGCCTACACCGGCCGTACGTGGAATGACTCTAAAAATTACGATTTGTGTCTCAACACCAGCATTTTGGGTATAGACGAGGCATGCAGAATCATTGAGAAGACTGCAAAAATATACCTGGAAAGAAAGGATAAAGCTCCCATAACAGTCTCATAGCAACTACTCCTCTCCTTCTCTATATTCCAGAATATCTCCCGGCTGGCAATCCAGCTCTTTACAAATCGCTTCAAGTGTTGAGAACCGGATTGCTTTTGCCTTTCCGGTTTTCAATATAGACAGATTGGCCGGTGTAATATCTATTTTTTCCGCCAATTCTCCCAGAGATATTTTTCTCCGGGCCATCATTATATCAAGGTTTACTATTATAGCCATAATTTCTCTTTTTTCAGTTTAGGTCAAATGGTAAGTTCCTGTTCTTCTTTTAATTTCACTCCTACTGCAAAAATTTCAATAAACAAAGCAAGAATAGAGAACATCATCCACGGATATTTTATGGAGTAACTTTCCACCTCATACCCTTCCAAAAGTATTTGCGAAGTCCAGTCGCTATACAAGAAGTAATTTCCGCCCTCCATACAAACTCCCAACAGAATGACAGAGTAAATAAAGTAACGCATACGCTTTACATTTTTCCGTGTAAATACATCACCACGAATAGCAGAAAAAACAACCCGGACCAGACAATAAATACCGTATATACATAAAATAATAAACGGTACAGTACAACACTGATACATCGTATACCAGGAAGGAGTTTTCACAACGGTGTGTATACAAGCAACGGAGTAAGGCACCTTTTTATCAAAAGTTTTATTCAACAACGAGTCTTCAGCAACCGACTTTGCCTTCACAGAGAAATCGGTAGTATATGTACCTTTCTCACCAATATACTCTCTCGAATCACCTGCTTCATTCCAGCCATCTATAAAACCTGGCACAGCATCTTTCAATGCAGTTACCATAAACATAACAAAAACCAATATCCCCAATATTTTTACAGCTTTCATCTTTCCCATAAATATCCTTTCAGACACAAATTATTAAATAGTGAGTTCCTGCTCCTCTTTCATACGGACACCAATCTTGAATACACATCCGATAAATAAAATAAATACTCCAAGCAAAATATAAATCAGATAAGTCTGCCGGAGATTGCTCACAGAGACAAAAGTTCCGAAAAAGCCTTGCAGTAACCCATTCAGTTCGACAATTCCTCCAATAGCCACAATCAGAGTAGAGTTCTCCTTCGTAAATACCTCTTTACGTTTCACATTACGAAGCAGGCAGAAGATAAGAATACTACATACAGCCATTGCCAATAGAGTAACACTTTGAGGAAGCATAATCCACAAGAAATCGTCGGTGTCATCTTTCCCTAAATCAAAACACAACATCGCATTTTGAATAAAGCTAATCAGCAAGCAGCAGAAACAGATAAACATCAAGCATGTCATCACCACTTCCAACTCTTGTTTCGGATCTTTGCTAAACAAACTTTTCATACTTGTTTCCTTTCTTAAATAGTTAAATCCTGCTCTTCTTTCATTCTTAATCCGATGGCAAAAATCTCACCTACAATCAAGGCTACCAACCCTAAGGTTAAAGTCAACTTGGATACAAGACCAGATAAATTCAAAGAATATCCCGGTATTGAGAATGCATCCGATAGTTCATAAGCCGAGATATAAGCGGGAAGAGCATCGCAAATAAAATTAAGAATCAGAATAGCTCCCAACCAGCGAAGGCGACGGACATTCTTCCAACTGAAAATATTCGATTTATTAATAGCTACTATCAATTTAAAGAAGAAGACCACAGAGAAAATCATGGTGAAAATACCAATAAAATTGCACAACATTGAGGTAAACTTAAACCACAGATTAATCGGTGTATTCACACTCACTATCAATTTGCCATAAATAGCCGGAACAAATTTTCCCGATTTCTCATTATACACCGAGTCTTTCAGATCAACAAAATCATCCGGAAACAAAGAGATGGATTTCATATTGTGTGTTCGCTTCAATTGTTCTTTATCATGCTCTGCATTCATTCCCACCCGGAAACCGGCCATAAATGCATTACTAAAATAGTAAGCAGACTCAAACACCGAGTAACAAAATACCAGCATTACCAATAAACAAAGTATATTCAATCTCCTTTTCATGACAATCAATTGTTTTCAGTCAATATTTCTATGTTATTATCTTTTTTCCAGGGATAAGCTACTGTCGTTCGTTTCATCAACCAATAACACCCTACCAGCAATACAGCTGCCACACAAGTGATTATCAGATTGGCCGTACCACCAACAAGAGCATCCATATCCTCCACACCAGGATATTTTATATTAATATAAACCGATATGCTATTATTTAATATGTGCATCAGAATACAAGGTATCAGACTCGCTGTTTTGTAATAAACCCATGCTAAAAGAAGGCCGATAAGAAATGCGGGCACCACCTGCACCGGATTAATATGGAATATCCCAAATATCAAAGCCGAAATAAAAATAGCTTTTGCAGGATTATATTGTTTCAACAAAGCCTTGGTGATAGCGCCACGGAATAACAACTCTTCAAGGATAGGCCCCACAACAGCTATGGCAACAATTCCTCCCCAACCGGATTGCAAAATATCGAAAGCCTGTTCCATTATATTGGGTAACCACTTCATGTGAGATATCAATGTAGAAGCCAGCCACGAACAAGAGAGAAGACTAACCACACTCAGCACCAGATAAGAAGGGGATACTGTAGACCAGGTTACTTTTTCATTACTGATATAACCTGCTTTCCAAAGGTAGAAAAGCATTAACAGAATACCGGTCATCTGTGCCGGAATCATTATCATCTGCATCAGCGCCTCTTTGTCTATCCCACCGGTAGTGGCAAACAAATAAATAGCACAGGGAACTGTTATCAGAATAGGTGACAGAATCTGTAAAATTGCAAAGTAAATAAGAACCAGTTTTATCGCAGTTTTCATTTCATTTTTATATTAAAGGGATGCAAAGATAATTGTTTTAATTCAGACTATCGGCCTCCATTGCGAGATAATCCCCGCACAGTAGATACTGGTTTGCTTCCCAACTTTCTTCGTTCTGATTCCATTTATAAAGCACGTATGACAGAATTTCATTTTCAAGTCCTTTGCTATAAACAGCCTTTTGCGGATTCAGCGAGAAGTCTTGCGTTTTGCTATCCCATGCAGCATACTCTACTATTGAATTATTTCCGGATTCGGACATGCTGATCAAATAATAAGGTACCCATTTCTGTTCTCCCGCGCTCCAACGATAGGCTTTCTTTACTCCGCCCTTCCCCTGAGCGTCTTTGCTATATTCATATTTCAGTTTCGGAGTAAGATACTTTCCGCTTTTATCAAGAGAGTATACCGTTTCAGCATTCTCGCTCTTATTATAAACGAATTTAGAAGAAGTCTGTGCACTAACTGCAGAACTACACAAAAATAAGGCTAACATTGAGATAGATACAACCAGCATCGAGATACTCATAAATGACTTTTTCATAAGACTATGTATTTTTAATTGTTATTCAATGATTATTTATCGTTTTTCGATATGCAAAGGAAAACATTATTTTTCATCTACCAAAGAAAAACGATAAAAATTTATCGATAAACAATAAAAAAAGTTTTTTTTGCGGCTTATTTACTCAATTACTGAGTATGATCTATTTCTTCTTTTCTACCTCTATATAATTCCAATCAACATTTAATGCTCCCAATAGTGTCAACAAAAAAACTACATACTATCATTTTTAGAAGCACAAACTAAAGCTCATAGATAAACAGAATAGGATTATTTTCACCATCCATGGCATTCAATTTATTTATAAATTCCATTTTGAGCTTATTTTGGGAGGAATGCTCTAAAGATACATCTATCATATTTTTTAAACGAGCAACCGGCCAGGCAACAACTATCTTATTCGTATTCCCAATTACCTGTACATTGCTACTTCCCACATCCACTGTTGAGTCTAAAAGAAAAAGATGCCGTGTCATCTCCCCACTTTGTTTATCGCATACAAAAAGGCCAATATTAGTCGTAAATAATACAAGTCTGGAATTCTCTATCACTTCTTCTAAAGATACTACATAATGTTTCTCCCTACAAAGATCCAGGAATTCAAAAGGTTTCATCTTGCTTTCTAATAAGCTTTCAGGCAATGTGCATTCTTTGAAATCCAATTGATATTTGGGATAAACCTTCCCATATTTAGCTTCATATATAGTATTATCAAATCCTCTCACAATATGGATAGAAGAGTCTTCTGTCATAGAATTCCCATGACCAAAAAGGGTTACAGTGCCCAATTCATTATTTTCAAATACCTTTCCATGCTCCAATACGTCTGCTTTGTGATTCAATTGCCGATCATAAACAGCTACTTCCTTCTTTTTATTCACATTTGTGTTGTCATGAAAATAAATATATCGCCCATCTGTACCTAAATGACTATAGTACCGTTCGCCTAAAGACTCCTCCCTAAGAAACTTGCCTTGGTAGGAATAGAACTGTACTTTAGAGGGATGCGCACATAATACTACAAGTTCTTTATTCAGATTATCCACACTGATATCACCTATATTAATATATTCCTTCGGACCTTTCCCCACGTTCCTTATTCTATTTATATACTTCCCGTCTTTATCGTAAACAATAACACTGTTAGATTGCTGATCAAGAACAAAAAGAGTATCTTCTGCCATACAAATACGATCTATTTGCCCAATTAATGCCAGATCATTTGTTTCCAGAGGTATTATTTTCTTCGATTTAAAAAAAACAGTATCTTCTAATACTCCTCCAGCTTCTTTAAAAGTGAATGTTTTTACATCTGGTATATTATGATCTCTCGCATTTGAGTTTTTGCAACAGGTAAATAATATAAAACACAGTACGAAAATGGTTGGCTTCATAGGCATTAATTGTATTTTTTAGAATTTATATAAGTATTACTACAAAGATAAAAGGAGTTATAAACACACACATGTCTATCTCTGCCAAATAGGTATTCAAACCTGTTATATAATTGAAAAGATACAAATTAGGCAAGAATAAACACATACATTTTAACCAGACTTTGAGCGCACCTTGCCATTTTGTAATTATTCAGAAAAGAAAAGAAACTACAGAAAGGAAAAATTGAACGCTTTTTGCATTAAAATATTCGTACAAATAAATCAAAACACAAGTGCTTCATTATCAAGGTATTAAATATTACATTTTTTGTTCGTAGAGAAACAAGATGAAACTCGTAGAGAAACATCCCGTTTCTCTACGACCAACAAGCAGAAAATTCATAAGACATTACAAAAAATAAAAGAAGAAGAAATAATCAGTTTCCATATTGTAATAAAATAATCATCATCAATCATATGATCATTTAATTGATAACCGTACCAGAAAATATTAATTTTACTGGCGGAAATACAATATACATACCGTAAATAAATATTTCCATTTACAACCTTTGCTATCCGGAATATTTTCTATAAATTGCGACCGTTTACCAGTCAAACTGATAAGACAGACAAAATGATCTATTCTCCCGCTATAATCCCGATGAATAATAAAATAGTTGTTTACCTATGATTTGTATCCGGCAGTTCTTTATTTGTTAGTGGAATAAGCTTAATCTATTACATTATGTGGAAAAAAGTAGTTTTATATTCTTGTTTTTTGGTGTTTTCATCCTACGCTCAGGCAGATGGCCTGATCACTGTTGATTATAACATCCAGCCTGTTTACGGATACAGGGCAGATGGAACGCCCGGACGTATTGTAGAAATCAAATTGAAAGGCGAGAAGTTGCAAGGTGACTGCCTGATTGACGTAGTAGCAAAAGGCTGCAAAGAAAAAAACAGTTTTGCACTGAACGCGAAAGACTCCACGCATATAGAACTTCTGTTACCTTCAACACTTCCTGTCGGGAAAAAATCAGAAGTAACTGTAACTCTTACTTATGCAGGAGAAAAGTATAAGAAAAAGCTAAGTATAAGCCCTATGCGACACTGGAATGTTTATTTATACAACCACTCCCATGTAGATATAGGTTATACGAATACCCATAAAAACATAGAGCAACTTCATAAGAACAACATAATAGAAGGTATCAAGTTGGCGGAAGAGACAAAAGATTTCCGGGAAGGAGCACAATATGTATGGAACCCGGAGGTTAGCTGGCCATTGGAACGCCTGTGGCAATCTAATCCGGAAAAAAGAGAAGACCTTATCAATGCCATAAAAAAAGGACAGCTAAGTGTGGATGCCAGTTACCTGAATCTGAATACAAGTATTTGTTCTGATGAAGAATTATTTCATGTGTTCAAATTCACACGAAACATACAAAAACTGAGCGGACAACCGTCTGATGTTTTTCAGCAATTCGATATACCGGGCATTTCCTGGGGGCTTATTCCAGTCATGGCACAAGAAGGCATTAAGTATGTAATGTCATGGCCCAATACAGACCGTGCCGGAAACGCACATACACATGGTATGGACGGTAAGCCTTTCTGGTGGATTGGTCCGGATGGAAAGTCCAAAGTATTATTCTTGCAGCCCGGATGCTATGCCAATAGTGGGAGTATGCAGAAGGGAGCCACTACGGGACGTCCCTGGTTCGGACAACGTGATCCGAAAAAAGTTCCTTTGGAAATCAGAACCGGAAGCGCAAATGTAGATTTTACAAATAAACTGATTGAATTGGAAAACAATAATTATCCCTATGACTTTACCGTTCTTTCCTGGACTTTGTGGGATAATAGCCCGTTAGATGCCGACATACCCTTCGCTGTGAAAGCCTGGAATGAAAAGTATGCTTATCCTAAAATCATTATCAGCGGAGGACACGAGATCATGTCAATGATTGAAGAGAAATACGGTAAACAACTGCCTGTAGTAACCGGAGATTATACGGAATACTGGACAGATGGTATAGGAACAGCAGCAGGATTAACATCGAAAAACCGAAATGCCAAAGAGAGGTTAGTGCAGGCGGAAACCATCTGGTCACTGTTAGGAGAAGGAAAGAAAGCTCCCCGGACAGATTTCGACGAAGGATGGAGATATATTCTTTTAGGATCGGAACACACCTGGTGCTTTGAGAATCCTACTGAGCCTTATTTTCAGGATGCCATATGGAAAGTCAAACAATCTTATTTTCATGAAGCCGAGAACCGGTCAATAGACATGTTGGCCGAGTCTCTGGCTCCGATTACAGATAAATCCAATGGAGCGTTAGGCCCCAAAGAAGGTCCCTCTAATGGTGGCATTGCTGTTATTAATACACACACATGGCCCCATACCGGCATCATCACTTTGTCAGAAGCAGAAAGCCTGAAAGGAAATAAAGTTATAGGTCCCGATGGAAAAGAGGTTCTTTCCCAACGGCTATCTACCGGTGAGTTATTATTTGTTGCGGCAGAGGTTCCGGCTCTAAGTTCCTGCCACTATCGGGTGGTTGAAGGTAATTGCACCTTGGACGGAGGATGCAAGACGGACGGAACAAACCTGGAGAATGACTTTTTAAAGCTTCGGATAGATCCTGCAACCGGTAATATAGTCCGTTTTATCAATAAGAAATCCGGCTATGATTATGTAAAAAATGAGGGAGCCAATACTTTCGCCTGGCTTCCTGCAAATGAAAATCGCCCTTTGGCAGATACGGTGACTTCTATTACTGTCACAGAAAAAGGACCATTGGCTGTCGAGATATGCATAACATCCCAAGCAAAAGGATGCCGCAGCATATCCCGCTCCATCCGTTTATTGGCCGACCAGCCCTGGGCAGAAATAACGAATGTGGTCGATAAGTTACCATTAACGGAGAAAGACGGTATACATTTTGGATTCAATTTCAATATCCCCGATTCTAAAACCCGTGTCGATATTCCTTGGGGGATTATGGAAGTAGAAAAAGACCAATGGCCACAGGGAAACCGGAATTGGCTTGCATTGCAAAGATGGCTGGATGTTTCCAACGAGACACATGGCATCACCTGGTGTTCTCTGGATGCTCCTCTGTTTGAATATGGTGACAGATATGCCAACATTTCAATGGGATGGGGAGGAAGAGGCAATTGGGTCACTAAGCTGGAACCCAGTTCTACAATCTTTTCGTGGGTGATGAACAATCATTGGCATACAAATTTCCCATTAACACAGGATGGACCTGTTACATTCCGGTACCGCATTCTGCCCCACGGCAAATATGATGTAGTCGAAGCAAACCGATTTGGATTGGAACAGTCTCAGCCATTGGTTTATGTAACGGCAGATAAAGATCCGGAAGTGAAACCACTGATTGCAATTGACAATCCAAAAATCTATCCGACCATCCTCAAGTCTTTAGATAAAGATCAGATGATGGTTGTCCGCCTTCGTTCTTTATCGGATAAAGAAGAGAGTGTGAAATTATCATTCCCTCAGAAAAGTCCTAAACGAGTTTCTCTTTGCGATCTGGAAGAGATAGCCAGTGAAGAGGTTAGCGGAGATCTGGTTATGAAACCTTATGGGCAGGTTACATTGAAATTAGAGTTATAAATAGTTCTGAATTAATTCACCACAGAGGGCACAGAGAGCACAGAGTAGTTATTTAATTGACTTTAAATAATTAAAACTCTGTGCTCTCTGTGGTGAAATATATTCATCAAACTCCCCTTACACATGTGAAAAGGGATAAACCAAGAGAAATAAAAGGTAAAGGGGGAAAAATACAGACAATTATTTTTATCAAGGAAAACTACCGGATTGTCAAATTATTCCTATCTTTGCAATGCAACCAAGAAATGGGTGCACCGTTTTTTTGTTAAACGACGGAGAAATCTTATTGTTATCTGCTATTGAAATCTGGTAAATTTTATTCTCGCAGATAATAGGTGAGGTTCTCCACGTCCAAGGTACATATAACTTTGTTATATATCATCTGGGCGTGGAGCTATTGCTTATTATTCGGGAACGGCCTTACCAGAGCCTCAATAGGATAATTATAGTATATAGCTTCCACGCCTTTTTATACATGCACGGAAGCCTTTCAATCGGTTAAAACACACAAATATATGAACGATTATTCCTGCCCTTGTCTTATGAAAACCGATCTGGAGCAATCGGTTGATAAGATCTCCTTTCTTAAAGAGTATTACCCCGGTATTGAATCTCCCGGATACATTGAAGCGCTGCCCAAACAAGAATTACTATGCTGCCTGTGTCTACTCGACAGTATTCTATTTTCTATCGAACAAAAGCATTATATATGTACCGTTACAGAACTGATCCGCCTATATCGATGCAGAGAAAGAGTAGTGAAACGTTTCCTTTAAGAGAATATTTATTCAAGAAAATGAATACGATAATAAAGAATTGCAAGAGTGTACACTTCTCCATAACAAGAATGTACATTCTTATGTATCAAAAATGTACACTCTTACAATGCAAAAGTGTACATTCTTTTAAGCACTGATTATCAATAAGTTTACAGCAACAGAGTTTCTACTGCTACTGCATCTTTATGAAGTTGTGCAATAAGTCCCTCTATCCCGTCAAACTTCATCTCAGGACGGATGTATTGCACAAAAGAGATACGAATAAATTTATCATAGATATCTGAATGGAAATGAAGGATATGCACTTCAATACTTCGATTCATCCCATTATTAAGTGTAGGGCGATGACCAATATTCAACATACCGGCATAGGTACATCCATCAAAACTGACTCGCACGGCATATACTCCATCCGCAGGGACAAGCTTATCAGGATCGTCTACACTGAGATTAGCTGTTGGAAAGCCTATTTTGCGTCCAACCTGATAACCACTAACTACCGTCCCATCCAGAAAATAATCATACCCAAGGCAATGTGCAGCCATCTTAACATCTCCCTGATGAAGATAGTCACGAATCACGGAAGAACTGATATGGATCTCCTTATATATATACGCGCGCGCAAGAACTATCTGCATACCGATTTCTTCACCATAACGGCAATAATCTTCAAAGCTCTCACTACGATTATGACCAAAGCGGTGATCGTAACCAATTACAAGCGATTGTACCTGGTAACGTTCCTGCAAAATGGTAGTCATAAAATCCCGGGCAGTAAACCAGGATATCTCCGGAGTAAAATCGAGCATAATGCAATAATCTACTCCGGTTTCAGCCAGTAATGCAATCTTTTCGTCCTGCGTAGTGAGTAACTCCGGATGATAATCGGCTTTCATCACCTTACGGGGATGAACAGGAAAAGTAATCAAAACCGAACGTAACCCACGGGTAGCAGCTACCTCCTTCACTTGTTCAATGAGGAAACGGTGACCAGTATGTACCCCATCGAAAAAACCAATGGTAGCCACACATGGCTCGAGTAATGTACCCGGTATATTACGAATAATCTGCATCAGTCAGTAAAATCGGTTTAGTTAAAAATATGACTCCAGTCTTCCTTTGCCTGCGGTGTATAAGTAGAAATACCCAATACCTGCGCTGCCAGACAGTTCGCCTCCGAATCATCAATAAAAAAAGTCTCTTTCGGGTCGATATTGGCATCTGCAAGTACTGTTTCAAATATCTCGGCATCGGGCTTCACCATCTTCATCTCAAACGAAAGATATATCTTTTCAAAATAATCTTCCACCTGGAAACCACGATAAGGAAAAACATTCTCACAGGACCACTTCCAATGAATATCGTTGGTATTACTCAACAGATAAACCACATACTTTTCGCGAAGTTTCAGCAATAAATCAAGTTTGTAAGTAGGGATATCCACCAGGAAAGAATTCCAGGCATCATCTATCTGCTGATCCGTTAATGGCTTCCCTACCATTTCACGGATACCATCACGGAATTCAGCAGGAGTTATCAACCCCTTCTCCTGCTGCATAAAGATACCTTGCTGATGATAAACATTCAACAGTTCATCTACATTTTGCAATCCTAACTTTTTAAAATTCTCAATACAACGCGGGCGGTCGAGGTTTATCAGAATGCCCCCAAAATCAATAAGAAGGTTTTTTATTCCTTTTCTTTTCATCTTTTATTTATGTATTAAACGCTGAACGAAGCGGATTAGTTCTCCCACCCACAGAACGAGCGATGAGGTACCTATTAGTATCAGCCACGTCTGCCAGTCAAGCGGTTCAGTACGAAATACAGCCCCACCGAACTGTACAATCAGAATCTGTCCGCCAAGAATAGCAATCACAATCAACTCCATGCCATAAGATTTGGAAAGCCCCTTAAATGCCGAATCGTTTGTTCCAAACACACGGGCATTGAACAGGTTCCAGAATTGTAGCATAACAAAGAAAGTGAAGAAGATTGTAAGACGGTGCACGGTCATTCCACCTTCAGCATTCGTATAATAGTAAATCATACCCAGCAACACTATCAGGAAAACGGCACCGACACCGAATATATTGTATTGCATTGCTTTACTGATAATAAAATCAGTGCTGCGACGGGGCTTTTCATTCATCACAGTTTCACTTGGCGGAATAGAGGCCAATGCTAAGGCAGCAAATGTATCCATAATCAAGTTTACCCACAACATCTGAGTCACGGTCAGAGGCAAATCTGTGCCCATAAATGAACCAAGCAATACGATAAGCAGTGCTACAAAGTTGATTGTAAGCTGGAATACGATAAATCGCTGGATATTTTTATAAAGCGAACGTCCCCACATCACAGCCGTACCGATACTGTTGAACGAATCGTCAAGCAAAGTAATATCACTGGCTTCCTTGGCTACGGAAGTTCCCGTACCCATTGAAAGTCCTACTTGTGCATGGTTCAATGCGGGAGCATCATTGGTTCCGTCACCGGTTACAGCAACTACAGCCCCTTTCTGTTGCAACAACTGCACCAGACGTTGTTTATCAGTAGGACGGGCGCGAGACATTATCTTCAAATCCATTACCCTGTCCAAAGCCTCCTCATCGGTCAACTCGGCAAAGGCAGTACCAGTAATCCGGTTACGTTCCGTATCTTCGGAATTCCAAAGTCCTATCTGACGGGCTATTTCAGTAGCCGTACCCGGAGTATCGCCCGTTACAATTTTAATGCCAATACCTGCTGACTGGCATTTTTCCACAGCAGCCGGAACATCAGGACGAATCGGATCGGAGATAGCAACAACGCCTAAGAAGTTAAGATCATTGGCAGCAACCAACTCTACACAATCATCAGGTGCATTATCATCTACTATTTTAAAGGCAAATCCTAACGTACGCATTGCCATATTCTGATAACCTAACAACTGCTCTTCTACCGTAGAACGATATTCAACCGTATCCACCCGCTTGCCGTCGAGGATTACCTCCTTACATTTTCCAAGTACAATTTCGGGAGCACCTTTTATATATAGCACTTTTTTACCGATAAGGGGAGACTGTACCAAAGTAGCCATAAACTTACGCTCGGTAGAAAAAGTCAGCTGATCCAGTACATTAGCCTGTTCACGAAACTCCAGATAGTTCTGATGTTGAGCGTTGAGCCACAAAAGCAATGCTACTTCCGTAGGATTTCCCACACCTTTTGGCTTTTCACCGTCACCGGTTTCTTCAAGAAAAGCGGTAGAATTAGCACTGATACCTTCTATCACCAATTTGCTGATATCATCACCGGCAAGTACGCCTCCTTCTTTTAATCCGTAGAAATTCGGTTCGTGTACCTGCATCAGGTTCTGAGTCAGCGTACCAGTCTTATCCGTACAGATAACGGTAATAGCTCCCATCGTTTCACAAGCATGCATTTTACGCACAAGGTTGTTGGTAGAAAGCATGCGACGCATATTCAGAGCCAGACTGAGCGTCACACTCATCGGCAAGCCTTCGGGTACCGCAACTACAATCAATGTAACAGCCATCATGAAGTACTTCAGCACTATCTGGGCAATGGCCATATAGTTGTGCCAGCCTACGATTTCATTTGCCGAAATATAGTGATATAAGTCTTTTGAAACAAAGATGATAAAAGTAGCTCCTGCTACAGTAAAGCCAATCTTACCTATCAGTTTGGCCAATTTGGTAAGCTGTATGTTCAGCGGAGTAGGTTCACCACTCTGTTCCGTACTTTGACGGGCTACCTTTCCGATTTCCGTAGCATCACCGACACGAAGCACCTTCATCATACCGTGACCGTCGACTACCGTTGTACCCCGCATCACCATGTTGGAAGCATAGGTCGCTTCGTCGTCAAAATCGGCCTCAACAGTTGTCTTATTGATAACCGGCTCGCCTGTCAGATTGGATTCATTAACCTGAAGAGAGATAGCTTCGACCAACTCACCGTCGGCAGGAATCTCCTCACCAGTCTCAAGCACTACGATATCTCCTACTACAATGTCTTTCCGGGGGATTTCCTGAATTCGTCCGTTCCGAATCACTTTTACAAGTGTTTCTTCGTTGACAGCATTTAGCAAATCAAATTTTTTGCTTGCATCATACTCAAAAAAGAAACCGATACCAGTAGCCAGCAAAATAGCAACTATGATACCGATAGTCTCAGCATACTCATTCTCTATAATTGAAATAATCAGAGAGAAAACAGCAGCAACGAGCAGTACGCGTACAACAGGGTCTTCAAACTTTTCCAAATAAAGTTTCCAAAGAGAAGGACGTTTAGGAGGTGTTAATAGATTTACACCATTTTTTTCCCGACTTTCCAGGACCTCACTATCTGTAAGGCCTAAATGATAATAGTCATTGTTTTTTGCAGTCATTCAGATACATGCGTTAAATTTAGGTTGCAAAAATACAACATTAAATTGGCATAGAATGTTTATTAATTTTTTTTAAGGAGTAACATTTCCAGGCATTTTAGTCTCTGCTAATGCACGCTCTGCTTGCTTTTGTCGAGTGATATCATGAACTGTGATCACCATCCGGTCTTCACCGTTTAATAAAAGATAGGTTCCGGAAATAACAGCATCGCATTCTACGGACTCATAACCAGAGGTGCACACATTCAGGGTAGCTTCCAAATCCGTAAAACTCTTCTTTTCATCAAAAGCCTCCTGTATAGCACGACGTACCGGACAAGAGCCACAAAGCTCGTGTGTGCCACACCCACCCGATGCAGACATAGCATTACGGCACTGCAACAGATCTCCGACTTTCTTTTCTGATGCTCCCTTTTTAATGCCTGTACGTCTGTAATAATTCGTTTTCAACACAATGAAACCTGAATCTATCAGTAAAACAAAAGCATGTACACTCTGTAATATCGCCCCTGCAATATAACTTGTCTTTCTCAGTTCATCCGCCTCTTTTTTTAATGCCCGGCGCACCTGTATTACTTTTTTTCTTTCCCAAAGAAAGGCAACTAAAAGAACTGAACATAAAATAATTAGACCTATTTCCATTCTCATATTTCTTTTATTAACCGGTTACTTATTATCCAAATAGATACCACAAAGATACCTCTTTTCTATGGTAAAAAAAGAAAGAACAATGAACAATCCGTATATTTTTTATGTTATATTTGTAGTAAACTTTAAAAAAGGAATATGAAGAAGTATATTTGCACAGTATGTGATTACATTTACGACCCGGAAATGGGTGACCCGGAGAGTGGTATTGAACCAGGTACAGCTTTTGAAGACATCCCGGATGATTGGGTATGTCCTCTTTGCGGAGTGGGGAAAGAAGACTTTGAAGAGTACAATGAATAGTGATGAACGGGTTAGTGATTAGTGATTAGTTCACTGCGTTGTAACCGCATGGCACTAATCACTAATCACTAACCCGTTTATCACTAATCACTAATCCGCTTATCACTCCTATGTCAGTTTCTTCTCTTTTACATCACTACTCGCTTCCACTACATTGACTACATAATCGCCCAACTTCTCACATTCGGCAATAATATCCATATAGTAAACTCCCATCTGATAATCATATTCTTTATTGTTCACGTCCAGAATATTCTGATTTTTCAGTTGGTTACGGTAGTTATTAATCTCGTTCTCAATATTAAATGACTTGTTTACATCAATACTATGATGTTCGGGTTTCTCCACCACTACAATCATTTGCTCCAGAGCATCATTGGTGAGCTTCATCATAAAGTGGATGTGCTCATACTGTTTCTCCGTGAAGTCCTGATTGGTCTGACGTTTACGGTTAATGGTCCGTGCCAGATTATAACAGCTATCTCCGATACTCTCAATCTCTGTCACTTCGCGTAGCATAGCACGTATCTGTAACTTACTTTCCGAACTTAAACGACCTTCGGAAACCTGATTCAGATAGTTAGCGATTTCCAGTTCCATGTTATCACTAATGTTCTCATATTTTTCTACGCGGCTGAATACTTTATTAAAATCATCGTCTTTGTCTGTATGCAATAAGTCTTGCACCATACCAAACATACGGTGCGTACGCTCAGCAAACAAATGGATTTCTTTACGAGCCTGAAGAATAGAAAGTTCTGCCGTAGACAACATACCGCCAGTAATAAATCTCAAACGAGGCTCTTCGTCTTCTTCTTTCGGATGAATGATTGCACAAACAGTACGCTCTATCAGTTTCACACCCCATATCAATAAACACACATTACATATATTAAAGATAGAGTGGAAAGCGGATAATTTATAAGAAACGGCAACTGCGGCATCTCCCGGATGGAAATAGTTATCCACAATCCAGGATACAAATGTAGTAAACGGATGGAAAATAATTAATACCCAGATAACGCCAAACACATTGAATACAAAGTGTGCCAATGCCGCCCGCTTTGCCTGTGTATTGGCCGTAAGTGCAGCCAGGTTGGCGGTAATAGTAGTTCCGATATTTTCACCTAACACCAATGCTGCTCCCAACTCAAAACCAATCCAGCCATTAGCACACATAATAAGTGTAATGGCCATTGTAGCAGCGGAAGCCTGCACAATCATAGTCAGAATAGTACCAATCAAGAGAAACAACAGGACGGAAAAGAATCCCATATCCGTATAGTTCTGTACAAAAGCCAGCATATCGGGGTTCCTACCCAGGTCGGGCGCGTTTTGTTGCAGAAAAGCCAACCCCATAAATAAAAAAGAAAAGCCAAAAATAAATTCACCGACAGACTTACGGTTGCTTTTACCAGAGAAGATAAACGGTAAAGCGACGGCCAGCAAAGGAAGAGCATACGCTGACATATCGACCTTAAACCCGAAAATAGATATAATCCATGCAGTGACCGTTGTACCAATATTAGCCCCCATAATAACACTAATAGATTCTGTCAATGTCAGCAATCCGGCATTAACGAAACTAACCACCATCACTGTTGTTGCCGAAGAGGACTGAATAAGGGCAGTTATCAACACTCCTGTTAAAACCCCTGTTACCCGATTGGTGGTCATTGCTGTCAGAATGCTTCGCAATCTGTCACCTGCGACTTTTTGTAAGCCCTCGCTCATTATCTTCATCCCATACAGGAAAAGTCCTAATGAACCGATGAGCTTTAAAAAATCATAAAAAGAATATTCCATCTATAATTATTTTAATAGTTGTTTGTTCTCTAATTGATTATATCATATATTTATCCGATTCTATTTACTTCTTTAAAAGCCAAAATGAAACAGATGTTACAAATATGTTGCAAAAATAATAATATTTATAAAGAATTCCCTATTGGTAGTTCACTTTTGGATATTTATTACGGTTTTAATCTTAATTTTCCCTATCAAGTAGTTAGCGCCAAGGTAAATAATCGTTCCGAAGGTCTTAATTTCAGAGTATATAATAATAAAGATGTAGAATTTCTGGACGTAAGAGATTCCTCCGGAATGCGTACGTATGTGCGTTCACTTTGCTTTGTGCTATATAAAGCTGTCAGCGAATTATTCCCGGAAGGAAAACTTTTCGTAGAACACCCCGTATCAAAAGGTTATTTCTGTAATCTGCGCATCGGACGTCCTATTACATTAGAAGATGTATCACTCATCAAAAAAAGAATGCAGGAGATTATAGCTGAAAACGTTCCTTATCACAGAATTGAATGTCATACAACGGAAGCTGTACGTATTTTCAATGAACACGGAATGAACGATAAAGTAAAGCTACTGGAAACCTCCGGCTCACTTTATACCTATTATTATACGCTGGGAGATACCATTGACTATTATTATGGTAATCTGTTACCCAGCACCGGATTCATCAAACTATTTGATCTGGTGAAGTACTACGACGGATTATTGTTGCGTATCCCCAATAAAGAAAATCCGGATGTACTTGAAGAAGTGGTGAAACAAGAGAAAATGCTCGATGTATTCAAAGAATACCTGAACTGGAGCAATATCATGGGAATAACTAATGCAGGCGATTTTAACCTGGCCTGTGAAGAGGGACATGCCACCGATCTGATTAATGTAGCCGAAGCATTGCAGGAAAAGAAAATAGCCCAGATAGCCGACACGATCTTTCATCGCGGAGAAAATGGAAACCGCGTAAAACTGGTATTAATATCCGGTCCGTCTTCATCGGGAAAAACGACCTTCAGTAAACGCCTTTCTATTCAGTTGATGACAAACGGATTAAAGCCCTATCCCATCTCATTGGATAACTACTTCGTGGACCGTGAAGAAACTCCTCTTGATGAGAATGGTAACTATGATTATGAATCATTATATGCTTTGGATCTGGACTTGTTTAATCAACAGCTTCAAGCCTTGCTTCGCGGAGAGGAAGTAGAACTTCCCCGCTTTAATTTTAGTATCGGTAAGAAAGAATATAAAGGAGACAAACTAAAAATAGATAAACACACCATCTTAATATTGGAAGGTATTCATGCTCTGAATCCTGAGTTGACTCCACATATCCCGGAAGAGAACAAGTTCAAAATCTACGTTTCGGCACTAACTACCATCTCACTGGACGATCATAACTGGATTCCTACCACAGACAACCGTTTGCTTCGCCGCATTATTCGTGACTTTAACTACCGCGGATATTCGGCACAAGAAACCATTTCAAGATGGCCCAGCGTACGTGCCGGAGAGGATAAATGGATATTCCCTTATCAGGAAAATGCAGATGTGATGTTTAACTCCGCCCTGCTCTTTGAATTTGCAGTATTGCGCCTTCACGCCGAACCGATTCTAACGGGAGTGCCCCGCAATTGCCCGGAATATTGTGAAGCATACCGCCTGTTGAAGTTTATCAAATACTTTATCCCTGTTCAGGACAAAGAAATTCCACCGACCTCACTGTTAAGAGAGTTTCTGGGAGGAAGTAGTTTTAAGTATTAACCATATCACAGGATTATCTGCCATTGCAGATAATCCTGCCTTTTTATACCTATTTTTTGTTTTAAGTCCCGAATTTATTTTAAATTTGTGTCAATTAAACAAGCAATAAAGATGAAAACACCCGTAGCTATCATTGTGATCATGCTCTGTTTTAGTACATTAAGTCATGCACAGAATACAAAAAACAGAGCACAGGAATTAAAGGAACAAGCTCAAAACAGTCTGAGCCAAAAAGATTATATCAAGGCACGTTATCTTTTTAAGAAAGCGTACGAAGCATTCGCTACCCGCGAAGACTATCCGCAGGCTGTTGAATGCGGCATTCAGGCCAATGGGCTTTATGTACGTGAAAACTTTTATAAAGAAGGTTTCGAACTTTGCCGTGACATGGATCAACTGGTGTGGGCAGGTGAACAGAAAACCAAGAAAACTCTTCACGATCTACGGTTTCTAATTACCAAAGAACGCCTGCAAATGTATATTGCACTAAAAAATGCAGCACAAGCTAAATTACAATTGGACAAACTGGAAGAAACAGCTAATCTTGCTAAAAACGACTCAATAAGTGAGAATTTACTCTATACCAAGGCCAATTATTATTACACCTTCGGCCTCAATGCACAAGGAGATGCTTGCTTCCGCAAACTCATCAATCAATACAAAGAAAAAAAGAATTACGAGAAAGTAGAAGAGTGCTACAAAAATCTGATATCCATTGCCCGCAAAGCGAATAATGCCGCACTGATGGGACGTACTTATGAAAATTATATCGTATGGACCGACTCTGTAAAAGCACTCACCGCACAGGATGAATTGAATGTATTGAAAAGGAAATATGACGAAAGTCAGTTGACGATACAAGAAAAAGACGACACACTTTCCGCCAAACAGTATATTATCATCGGACTTTGCACACTGGTTGTTATTCTTATTGCAGCATTGGTGCTTCTTGCAATCGTATTACTACGTTTTATGGCAGGAAACCGTAAGCTCAAGAAAAGCATACAAATAGCCAACGAACACAATGAATTGAAAACCAAATTCATTCAAAATATATCTTCACAGATGGAACCGACTCTGGACACATTGGCGGCCTCAGCAAGTGAACTCTCAGACAAAGCGCCGCAACAATCACAACAGATGCAGACGCAAGTAGGTGCATTGAAAAAGTTTAGCGATGATATACAGGAACTCTCTTCGCTGGAAAATTCGTTGACCACTCCCTACGAAATGAGCGATATCAACGCCAGTATTTTTTGCGAAGAAGTAATGGAGAAAGTGAAAAGTAATATAAAAGCCGAAGTTACTACTTCTGTAAATGCTCCCAAACTACAAGTGAAAACCAATAAAGAACAATTGGAGCGTATACTTCTTCATTTACTGCAAAATGCTGCTTATTACACACAAGAAGGACGCATCAGCCTTGAC
This sequence comes from Bacteroides sp. K03, assembly GCF_019734355.1. Taxonomy (NCBI): domain Bacteria; kingdom Pseudomonadati; phylum Bacteroidota; class Bacteroidia; order Bacteroidales; family Bacteroidaceae; genus Bacteroides; species Bacteroides sp. K03. Next base: position 125,976 of record NZ_JAASHC010000004.1, on the reverse strand, counting down.
TTCAAAAAACGTGGAGCGCATACTCATCAGTTTATTGTAACTGATACCGGTACTGGTATTCCCACTGAACAACAGGAAACGATCTTTAAACCTTTTACCGAAGTGAAAGACCTCACACAAGGAGATGGCCTGGGATTGCCTATATGTTCACTTATTGCCACAAAAATGAATGGGAGCCTGACTTTGGATACAAGCTATACGAAGGGGAGCCGGTTTATATTAGAGCTACACGCTTAATAGAATGGAGAGGGGAGAATGGAGAAGGGAGAAGTACTATGCAGCATGATAGCGCAGCTTACTTCTCCCTTCTCCATTCTCCCCTCTCCATTCTATCTAATCTCTTCCACCTCTTCAGGAGTCAACGGAATTTTCTTACCTAAACGACGGGCACCGGTCTCAGTTATCAGATAATCCTCTTCATTACGAATCCCTCCAAAGTTCTTATAAGTCTCTACTTTATCATAATTGATAAAATCAGTAAACTTTTTATCGGCTTTCCACATATCGATAAGCTCGGGGATAAAGTAAATACCCGGCTCTACAGTATGTACAAAGCCCGGTTCCAAAGGAATAGCCAAACGTTGCGATTTACGACCGAACTGAGTACTCTTCGGTTCACCATTATATCCTACCCAAAGTTCACCCAGATTCTCCATATCGTGTACATCCAGTCCCATCATATGTCCTAACCCATGTGGATAAAACAAAGCATGTGCTCCCTCACGTACAGCATCTTCGGCATTACCTTTCATCAAACCAAGTCCTTTCAGCCCCTCTACCATCACACGGGCTGACAAGTCGTACACATCCATGTAAGGAATACCCGGACGAAGCGCTTTTACTGATTCCAGATGCATTGCATTTTGAATCTCATAGACTTCGCGCTGGCGGGTAGTAAATTTCTTATCAGCAGGTATAGTAGACGACATATCTCCGGCATATCCCATTTCTGTTTCAGCTCCTGCATCAATCAGAAACAAGTCTCCGGGCTTTACGGTATTACCATGATAATGGTTGTGTAAAGTCTGCCCATTGATGGTGGCAATGGTTGCAAAAGAAAGTTCACAGCCTGCAGCGGCAGCAACTGCCTCCATAGCAGCTACTACTTCAAACTCTTTCATACCCGGCCGAAGTACCTTCATTGCAGTAATATGCATATCTGCGGTCACATCGCAAGCCTTCTCTATTTCTACAATTTCTTCAGCTGATTTATGGTTACGTTGTTCAACTACCGCACGAATAAAAGGCACCGAACCTTCCTGACGCACAGGAGGGATACCCAGCCAATCCATCAGTTTCAGTTTATGTTCGGCACGATAAGGGGGAAGATAATGAATTGATTTTCCCTTCTGTACACACTGATGCAGATAGTTTACAATTTCAGCGGATGGTAAAGTACGTGTCACCCCTACACGTTCGCTTTTTTCTTTCAAGGTAGGCTGGATCCCCATCCATACAATATCATCAATCGTCAGTTCATCACCGAATATAATTTCTTTTTCATCGTCAATATCAATAATGGCAGAAAGTCCTGCAAACGGAAGACCGAAATAATAAAGAAAAGTAGAATCCTGACGATAACGGAAGGTATTACTCTCATAATTCAGTCCACACTCGTCGTTCCCCAAAAACAACAACACTCCGGAGCCTAATTTCTTTTTCAGCAGGGCCCGGCGCTGCACATACGTTTCTTTACCAAACATAATGTTCTATTTTTTAAGTTAGTGCAACAAAGATAGAGAATTTAGCGTTATAGAAAGAAAAATAATCCCTCTAATCTGTGTAATCTGTGGTGAAAAAGTTACTTTTGTAGCGAGATATAACCGAATGTAGAAAATAAAATATTTATGGCACAAGGTTCCCGTCAAATACAATCCCAGGCGCAGCAGCAGATACAAACGCTCTCTCCGCAGCAGATTCTGGTAGTAAAGCTATTGGAGCTTCCCGCCGTAGAACTGGAAGACCGAGTACATGCCGAATTATTGGAAAACCCAGCTCTTGAAGAAGGTAGAGAAGAAGCGGCTACTGATGATCCGGATGAAAGCAATAGTAACGATCCGGAAGCAGAAAGTGATGCCAATGAATATGACTCCCTGGGCGACTATCTAAACGAAGATGACATCCCTGATTATAAATTACAGGAAAACAACCGTTCCAAAAGCGAACAGGTAGAGGAAATTCCTTTTTCTGACGCTACTTCCTTCTATGAAATATTGAGAGAACAGTTGAGTGAGCGTAACCTCACAGAACATCAGCGTGAATTGGCAGAATACCTTATCGGGTCACTGGATGATGACGGCCTGCTCCGTAAATCACTTGAAAGTATCAGCGATGAGCTGGCTATCTATGCAGGCATTAACGCCACCGAAGAGGAATTGGAAGAGGCTTTATGCATCATACAGGACTTCGACCCGGCCGGACTTGGTGCACGCAACCTCCAGGAATGTCTGCTTATACAACTCCAACGGAAACTTGAAAAAGGTAAACCGGATAAAGCACTTATACTGGAACAGAGAATCATCAACGAATGTTACGAAGAGTTCACACGTAAACATTGGGATAAGATAATAAAGAAATTGGGCTGCGAAGAAGAGCTTTTCAACACTGCTATTTCTGAAATCACAAAGTTAAATCCTCGTCCGGGAGCTTCATTAGGAGAAGCCATCGGGCGTAACATGCAGCAAATTGTTCCCGACTTCATTGTAGACACCTATGATGATGGCTCTATCAGTGTCAACCTTAACAACCGGAATATACCGGAACTTCGTATGAGTCGCGACTTCACCGAAATGGTAGAAGAACATACGAAGAACAGAGCCAATCAATCCAAAGAATCCAAAGAAGCAATGATGTTCCTGAAACAGAAAATGGATGCAGCTCAGGGATTTATCGATGCAGTAAAGCAGCGTCAGAATACATTAATGACTACCATGCAGGCTATTATCGATCTGCAACGTCCTTTCTTTCTTGAAGGAGACGAATCATTGCTTCGCCCTATGATCCTGAAAGACGTAGCCGAACGTACGGGCCTGGATATTTCGACCATATCACGTGTTAGCAATAGTAAGTATGTGCAAACAAACTTTGGAATCTATCCGCTGAAGTTCTTCTTCAGTGACGGATATACCACCGAAGACGGTGAAGAAATGTCAGTACGTGAAATACGTAAAATACTAAAAGAATGTATTGACAACGAAGATAAAAAGAAACCACTGACTGACGATGAACTGGCTGAGATCCTAAAAGAAAAAGGATATCCTATTGCACGGCGCACCGTAGCCAAATATCGTCAGCAACTGAATATACCAGTGGCCAGATTAAGAAAGTAATTAAAGTGATCAATAATAAATAACAAAAGGGCTCCATTATGGGAGAAGCAAACGTAGAGCAACATATCATTGCAGATAAAACGCTTATCAGAACGGCACAGATTACATCGTGGATACTAACTCCGTTTTCTATCCCTTTTCTGGCTTTTCTGGTATTGTTCTTATTCTCTTACCTTCGTATCATGCCCTTGCAGTACAAACTCATTGTATTGGGAATAGTGTATTGTTTCACTATACTGATGCCAACCATCACCATTTTCCTGTTTCGCAAAATCAATGGTTTTGCCCTGCAGGAATTGAGTGAACGAAAAAAACGATATATTCCTTTTACACTTACCATTATCTCTTATGTATTTTGTCTGCTCATGATGCACAAGCTGAATATTCCCTGGTATATGACCGGTATTATACTGTCTGCACTGGTGGTTCAGATCATCTGTATCATTGTAAATCTGAAATGGAAACTCAGTGAACACATGGCTGGCATAGGAGGTATTATCGGCGGTTTGATTTCATTCAGTGAATTGTTTGGCTATAATCCTGTCTGGTGGCTATGCCTGTTTATTCTGGTAGCCGGTGTATTAGGTTCGGCACGAATTATTCTGAGACATCATTCTCTGGGTGAAGTGCTTTCCGGTTTTGGTGTAGGTTTCATCTGTGCACTATTGGTACTACATCCATTAAGTAATGTATTATTCCGTATATTTTTATTTTAACATGAATATAAACCCCTAAAAACTAATTATTATGAACTTCCCACAAAATTTGAAGTACACCAATGAGCACGAATGGATTCGTGTAGAAGGAGATATGGCTTATGTAGGTATCACTGATTATGCTCAGGAACAATTGGGTGATATTGTATTTGTCGATATCCCCACAGTAGGTGAATCACTGGAAGCAAATGAAACTTTCGGAACGATTGAAGTGGTGAAAACCATCTCTGACCTCTTTCTGCCGGTAGCAGGTGAAGTAATAGAACAGAATGAGAGCCTTGAAGAAAATCCTGAACTGGTCAATAAAGATCCATATGGTGAAGGATGGCTTATCAAGATGAAACCTGCCAATCTAAAAGATATTGAAAACCTGCTCGATGCTGAAGCATATAAAGCAGTGATTAACGATTAGTGAATAGTGATTAGTGATCATCGTACCACTAAATAGTAAATAGTAAATTGTAAATAAAATCATGACCCCAATTGTAAGTATCATCATGGGTAGCACTTCTGACCTTCCTGTAATGGAAAAGGCAGCACAGTTACTCAATGATTTGCACGTACCATTCGAAATAAACGCTCTTTCTGCTCACCGCACTCCGGAAGCAGTAGAGGAGTTTGCTAAAAATGCCCGTTCACGCGGTATTAAAGTTATTATTGCTGCTGCCGGTATGGCTGCTGCCCTACCAGGTGTAATCGCTGCCAACACTACCCTACCTGTAATCGGAGTACCCATTAAAGGTTCTGTTCTGGACGGTGTTGATGCCTTGTATTCTATCATCCAGATGCCTCCCGGGATACCTGTAGCTACAGTAGCTATCAACGGAGCAATGAATGCCGCTATCCTGGCAATACAAATGCTGGCATTGAGCAATACTGAACTGGCTGATACATTTGCAGCTTACAAAGAAGGTTTGAAGAAAAAAATTGTAAAAGCTAACGAGGAGCTTAAAGAGGTTAAGTTTGAATATAAAACCAATTAGATTTACGATTGGACGATTTACGATTTACGATTGAAGATGCTAACAAGATGATTAACGCTTCGTCTAATCAGCAGAAGTATCTTCAATCGTAAATTGTAAATCGTCTAATCGTAAATCGTCTAATCGTAAATAAAATCGTGGATTTATTCAATTACTCCCGGAGAGAAACATCAGAAGTAAATATTGGGGCTGTTCCATTGGGCGGCCTTAACCCTATCCGTATCCAGTCGATGACTAATACATCAACTCAGGATACAGAAGCTTGTGTAGAACAGGCAAAACGTATTGTAGATGCAGGTGGCGAGTATGTACGCCTTACAACACAGGGTATCAAGGAGGCTGAGAACCTGATGAATATCAACATCGGCCTACGTAGCCAGGGATATATGGTACCACTTGTTGCCGATGTACACTTCAATCCCAAAGTGGCTGATGTGGCAGCACAATATGCCGAAAAAGTACGTATTAATCCGGGAAACTATGTAGATCCGGGACGTACCTTCAAGCAATTGGAATATACGGATGAGGAATACGCGCAAGAATTACAAAAAATTCGTGACCGCTTCATTCCTTTTCTGAATATCTGCAAAGAGAACCACACTGCAATCCGTATCGGAGTAAATCACGGTTCATTATCCGACCGTATCATGTCTCGCTACGGTGACACTCCCGAAGGGATGGTGGAATCATGTATGGAGTTCCTGCGTATCTGCATAGACGAAAAATTTAAGGATGTAGTAATTTCAATCAAAGCCTCCAACACGGTTGTAATGGTAAAAACAGTTCGTCTGTTGGTAGCCGTAATGGAAAAGGAAGGGATGGAATTTCCTCTGCATCTGGGAGTTACGGAAGCCGGAGACGGAGAAGACGGACGTATCAAATCGGCATTGGGAATAGGAGCATTGCTGGCAGATGGATTGGGAGATACCATCCGTGTCTCTTTAAGTGAAGAACCAGAAGCAGAAATTCCTGTAGCACGTAAGTTAGTAGATTACATCCTTACCCGCCAAGACCATCCTTATATCCCCGGAATAGAAACACCTGAATTCAATTACCTCTCTCCTACCCGCCGGAAAACGAATGCCATCCGAAATATTGGTGGAAACAATCTTCCTGTTGTCCTTGCCGACCGCATGGACGGAAAGACAGAGGTCAATCCGCAATTTATACCCGATTATATTTATGCAGGAAGAGAACTTCCCGCCATACGGGAAGCCAATGTTGAATATATCCTTGATGCCGATGTATGGGCAGGAGAAAAAGGCACATGGCCGGCATTCAATTACTCTCAGCTTCCACTGATGGGCATGTGCCAGGCAGAACTAAAATTCTTATTCATGCCGTATATGGCACAGACAGATGAGGTGATTGCCTGTCTCAAAACACACCCGGAAGTGGTTATTATTTCTCAAAGCAATCATCCGAATCGTATTGGAGAGCACCGTGCTTTGGTACACCAGTTGATGTCTGAAGGATTGAAGAACCCGGTTATCTTCTTTCAGCATTACCAGGAAGAGGATGCGGAAGATTTGCAAATCAAAGCTGCTGCTGATATGGGGGCATTGATATTTGATGGCTTGTGTGATGGTATCTTTCTGTTCAATCAGGGATTACTTTCTCATGCCATCGTAGATGCTACCGCTTTCGGCATTCTGCAAGCCGGACGTATCCGTACCTCCAAAACCGAATATATTTCTTGTCCGGGTTGTGGACGAACGTTGTTCAACCTACAAAGCACTATTGCCCGTATCAAAGAAGCGACTTCTCACTTGAAAGGATTGAAAATAGGTATTATGGGATGCATTGTGAATGGCCCCGGAGAAATGGCAGATGCTGACTATGGATATGTAGGTGCCGGACGTGGCAAAGTCAGCCTCTACAAACAGAAGGAATGTATAGAAAAAAATATTCCGGAAGAAGAAGCTGTAGAGAAGTTGATTGAGCTAATTAAGGCGAACGGAAATTATACTGAGCAAAAATAAATCTATTTACGATTAGACGATTTACGATGTACGATGTACGATTGAAGTTACTCTTTAAAAGCCTGTTTCAGCAATGTTAGAGACAGAGTGGTCCCAATCATACATCGTAAATCGTCTAATCGTAAATAGATTCATTATTCATTCCATCGATATATTATCTTTTTTTCTTCTGCCTAAATAACCAGTCCATAAATCCCGGATAATTGAATGCCGGATTCCAACTACCGTGATCACAGCCGGGAAACTCAATGTATTCTACATCAACCCCTGCCGCTTTCAATGCCCTATAGGCCACACGTGATCCTTCTACCGTCACTACATTATCCGCATCTCCATGAAAAATACGAAACTTTACTCCCTTGACATCTGCTAACCGGGATGGATTCACAGTTCCACAAATAGGAATTGCTGCTGCAAAAAGTTCCGGAAAACGGATAATCATATCATAGGTACCCATTCCCCCCATTGAAAGGCCAATAATATAAACACGATTCGTATCTATCTGTGGCATACCAAGATAGACATCCAACAGTTCCTTTAACGAGCTAAAAACAGGAGATATCTCTTGTCCGACAGACATATCCGACGGAACGAACGAGACAGGACGAGAAGTATATGCCCAGTAAGCATCTATCGGACACTGAGGGATTAACACAAAAGCCGGATACTTCTCACGATTTACCGGATTAAGAAACATCTGGCCTCCATGAACCAATTGCTTTTCATTATCACCGCCCCGTTCTCCTGCACCATGTAAAAAAAGAACAAGTGGATACTTCTTTCCTGTTTTCTCTTTTTCCGGACGAAGTAAACGGTATTTTAATGAATCACCCCGGGAAGAGATAAACACTTCTTTCTGATAAACCTCCTGCGCAGAAACAGAAATAGTCAATAGAAACAATAAACAAAAGCTAATAATCTTTTTCATATCCTATTTACACCATTATTCTTTAAAATATAAAGATACATTCTATTTATCAAACAATCTCATTTATAAGCACCACTCTCTACAAAAAAGGGAACACATGACCTGCGTTCCCCTCTCAATATGATAAAATATAAATCTACTTATTCTCAGTCGTTGTCACACTCAATATCTGTTGATAACGCTCCGGATTCGTTAAAATCTTCACAGCCTCATCCAATTCATTATCGCCTTTCAACTGCTGGATAATCGCACCACGCTGATAATAATAACGCTTAATAATTTCCTCAGCAATCATTGCCTTAATGTCTTTAGAGAAATAATCAAGATCACGATCCAGGTTATGAGTCAACTTATTTTCCAATGCTTTAAATTCATCGGAAGCCTCTTTCATGTATCCTTCAAACTCGGCAGCCTCTTTCAGAGTCTTTAATATCTTCTCACTCTGTTGGTCATACTTGAAATCTGCACCCTTCACTTTATTCTTGAAATCTGTATAGTCAGCATCTGTCAATTCAAACTTTTCTGCCGAAGCAACAACAGGGTGTTTCAAACAGTAGTCTGTTGCATAATCAAATATCAAATTATCACGAACCAAATAGTATAGAATATTGGGCAACCGTTCCTGCTTTACTTCGATATCGGGAGAAACACCACCCCCATCACGAACTTCACGTCCGGCGGCGGTATGGAAAACAGTTGTCAAACTATCAGGAATACGTGCCACACTACCATCTTCATTACGATGCGCATAATCAATAGCCTGTACACAACGTCCACTTGGAATGTAGTATTTAGAGGTAGTAATCTTCAAATTACCTCCATAAGGTAAAGAACGGGGTACTTGCACCAAGCCTTTTCCATAAGTACGGTTACCTACAATCACAGCCCGATCAAGATCTTGCAATGACCCGGAAAGAATCTCCGACGAAGAAGCCGTACCACTATTTACCAACACAGCAATCGGAATATCCGTATCCAATGGTTCACGCAGGGTTTTGTAAGTATTACTGGCCTGCTTTATCTTACCTTTCGTTGTTACAATCGTCTTGCCCCGTGGCACAAAGAAGTTCACTATTTCCACAGCTTGGTCAAGTAGTCCACCACCATTATTGCGCAAGTCTATTACCAGCGACGTAGCACCTTGTTTTTTCAAATCCAGGAAAGCCTTTTTAAAATCTTTGGAAGGACTTCCCGAAAAGCTACTAAGGTTTATATAACCAACCTGGCCCTCCATTATTCCATAATAAGGAATGGTAGGCATCTGAATAGAACGGCGTACAATTGTAAATTCCAACGGCTCTTTCACACCGGGGCGTTGTATCTTCAGTTTGAAACTGGTACCCACCTGCCCCCGAAGTAATGTACTCACATCCGAATTGTTCTTCAAATCTTTTCCATCAATTTCCAACAATATATCACCGGCTTTCAAACCGCTTTCTGCTGCCGGCATTCCTTCGTAAGGTTCAGCAATGACAGTATACTGGAGTTTCGGATTATATCTGATCAAAGAACCAATACCTCCATAAGAGCCCTTGACCATCATCTCCAGTTCGTCCTGATCGTTTTCCGGATAATATACTGTATAAGGATCAAGTGAATACAGCATATTGTCAATCCCCTCACGAATCGTTTTATTCGGATCAATGGTATCCACATAAAACATATCCAGCTCTTTTACAATCGCATTGAATATGTCGAGATTCTTAGCGATCTGGAAATTGCGGTCGTCTCCTTTTTTGAAACCAAAGAATGCTACAGCAATCAGCACAATCACTGCAATGATACCATTCTGCCTATTTAGAAACTTTTTCATACACTTTTAGTTAAAATGAGTCGTAAATGTAACTCATTACCTGCTTATTCAGACAGAACTTCGTTAATATTTAACTTTATTTCATCCCAACGTTCTTTTGAGATAGTGGTTCCGATAACCTGGATAACATTTCCAGAAAGAATGGAACCTATCTTAGCACACTTTTCCAATGAATAACCGCAAGTAAGCCCATATAAGAATCCTGCTGCAAAATAATCACCGGCGCCTGTGGTGTCTATCACTTTATTTACCGGAATAGCCGATACTCTGACTTCTTCCGTACCTTTACGAATTAGCGAACCTTTACATCCTATTTTCACAATAGCAATACTGCATAGCTTACCGATGATTTCCAAAGCCTCTTCAGGTTCTTTACCTGTAAATGCCTTGGCCTCTTCCTCATTAGCAAATACAATGTCTACATATTTACTTATCAATAAAGAAAAGAATTCCTTATCACCCTCCACGATATTATAACTGGCCATATCGAGACAAATTTGTAATCCGGCTTCCTTTGCCAATTTAATGGCACGGAGAATCATATCATGGTCTTGCACCAGGTATCCTTCAATATATAGATAAGCATATCCCTTAAACATATCCAATGATAAATCTTCGGCTCTCAACGTAGAAGCAGCTCCCAAATATGTCCCGAAAGTACGTTCGCCATCCGAAGAAATAAAAGTAGATGCTACTCCCGAAGGTAATTCAGAAAGGAGCAAATTGTCTTCAATATTGTTTTTCTGGAGATTTTCACGGAAAAAGTTTCCATAATTATCATTTCCCACTTTTCCTATAAAACCGGTAGCAGCTCCAAGGCAAGAGAGTCCAAGAATAGTATTTCCAGCCGATCCTCCGGTTGCAAGAAGGGTCTTCATGTTACTAAATTTCTCGTTAATCTGTTGTAACTTAGCGTCATCGATGAGTTGCATGCTCCCCTTTGGTAAACCCATTTCATCAAGAATAGTGTCATCTTTCAGAGTTGCAAGTACGTCTACAAGGGCGTTGCCCAAACCAATTATTTTGTCCATTTTGATATTTTTTTTGCAAAGATATTGCATATTTCAAAATATCCTATTACTTTTGCATCGCAATTGAGAAAAACATTCT
>NZ_JAASHC010000004.1:0-115019 GCF_019734355.1 Bacteroides sp. K03 | reverse complement strand
TTCTTCCTTAGCTCAGTCGGTTAGAGCATCTGACTGTTAATCAGAGGGTCCTTGGTTCAAGTCCAAGAGGAAGAGCAAAGTTTAAAATCTTGACTGCAAATTATTCTTCCTTAGCTCAGTCGGTTAGAGCATCTGACTGTTAATCAGAGGGTCCTTGGTTCAAGTCCAAGAGGAAGAGCAAGAAAGTCCGTCACTATGGCGGACTTTTTTGTATTTATTCCCCTCAACAAAACGACAATGTCACCTTTATCATAGCCGCAAAACTACGCTATATGCTTATAGCAACCGTCTACCCTGTCCCATCCGTATAACTATAGCCACCATTCCCGAACACGCCGAATATCACAACTCATTAAAAAAAATGCTTCCCTTTAAAATATTCCTTTTTCACATTCGTCTACCAGAATAGATGGTATACCTCGACAACAAATTTAATAACCCTAAACTTTTCACAAGTATGTTTGGATTAAAAAGAAGAAAGATAATATCTTTACTCATAATAGACGCAAAGTGCACTGGTTGCGGTACGTGTATAGACAGATGCCATCAGGCTGATGACAAAAAAGATAGTGGAATAATGTACTTTAATAACAAAATCCCGGTTAATACACTGTTGTCGAGAAAACGTTACGCAGTGCTTCATCTGAGAAAACGGTTAACCCGGTTATATGAAGAACTTCTGGACAGTGAATAATTCTTTGACATAAGCCAAGCCATTTTCCAATTCTATTAGTTACTTTTGTGCAATACCAATAACAGTAAGGTAATATGGAAAAGAAAACAATTGTAGCACGCGTCGAGGTGCTTCCTGGCAAAGAACAGGAGTTTATCAGTAAAGCAGAACCTCTGATACAAGAAACAAGAGCTGAAGAAGGCAATATCAGTTACAATCTTTATCAGAATCCAACGAACCCGGTAGCATTCATCTTTTACGAAGAGTACAAAGATCAGCATGCAATAGATATACATGCTACATCCACACATTTCCGAACGTTCGGGAAGGCTATTAAAGGGTTATTGGCGTCAGAGCTAATCATCGAATCGTTCTAAACAAGTTATTCGGCTATAGCCAATGCAAGTATGCTAAAACGCACTTCACCAGCTTTTTCAAGGGCAGAAGCACAGGCCACGGTAGTAGCTCCGGTGGTAAGCACATCATCAATAATAAGTACATGCTTTCCCACGAAACACTCCGGAGTAACAAGATGAAAGGTACCATCCACGTTTTCCCAACGTTCAAACACAGATTTACGAGTTTGCGTTTCGGTATTCTTTTCACGTACCACACCGGAAGTTTCTACTGGTATGGAAGTAATAGCAGAAACTCCGCGAGCTATCCATTCGCTCTGATTATAGCCGCGTAGTTTCTGTTTTTTCTTATGAAGCGGTACAGGAACAATTACATCCACCCCTTCAAAAAAGCCGGAAGAAAGTAATTCTGCTGCCACACAACGTCCCATTACTTCTCCAATTTCCTTTTGACCACCATACTTCAATTGATGAAGGATATGACGAAAATCACTTCCCCGTCGATAAAAGAAATAAGCCGTAGCTCTTTCCAGAGGTATTTTCCCCCAGAATAATTGCTCCGCCAAATTATCTTTAATCTGATGGTATCCCGTACGAGGCAACTCCATATTACAACGGGCACACAAACACTTTTCTCCTTTTGCCAATGGACCACCACATATCAGACAACAGCGCGGAAAAAAGAGAGAAAAGAAAGAGCTAAACCAGTCTTTCATAATACTTAATGATTAAGCAATCCTTCTGGCAGAAGTTCGTTTACCAAATTCTGCAAAAGCGAATGAATCCCCCCATTCGTAGCAATAATATGATGCCCTTCTATAAAATGTTTATTCCCACAAAAATCGGTCACCTCTCCACCGGCTTCCAATACAATCAATGCAGCCGCAGCATAGTCCCATTTACCAATAAATGCTTCCAACCAACCTTCAAAGCGTCCGGCAGCTACATAGCAGATAGCAGCAGCGGCAGATCCATTCATACGAATACCACCCACTCTGCCATAAAGGTTATCTAACAGGTGCAGTGCTGTCTGTTTATATGCCCCGTCATTGTAAGGCAGTTCTACTATAAGAAAAGAATTGGTTATATCCCGAACTTCCGAAACTTGTAACTGTACACCATTCAACCAAGCCTTCCCTCCTTTCCAGGCATAAAAACACTCGTCACGGCAAACCTCATAAACAACACCAAGTAATAATTCATCGCGGTTACGCAGCGCAATACTAACACAATAGGGGGCATTATCATGGATATAGTTAGTAGTTCCGTCCAGCGGATCAATTACCCAACAATAGGGTTCGTCATTATAAGTAGCCGACCCTTCTTCGGCAATAAATCCCGCCTCGGGAAGTAATGCAGAAAGTGCTGCTACTAACTTTTTCTCTGATTCCTTATCTACATAAGAAACATAATCGTGCGCACACTTCTCGACAACATATTCAGAGCGAAAATTCTTCCGCTCTTCTCTCAGAAAACCACCGATAGCATTTGCTATACAGCATACATCGGCAGTCAATTGTTTTAAATCTAACATCTCATTTTAATTTAATCCTTCGATTTTCCCAAAGAATACACCTTCGACATTCCCGCATAAATGCCGGTATCAGAAAAATCACATACGATTGTCTTTACATGCTTATCTACAGAAGGAATACAAATATCCACATTAATAACAGATTGTGTCTGTGCTGGATCTGCAATATGAAAATATAAAGCGGAATTCTCCAGATTTTTAAAAAGTAGCGCACAACCTTTATCCACCTTTACCGTAATCTTACCATGATTGAACGTTGCAGCCCGATAAAACACCATCTCCCAAACATCCAGTTTCTTATTTCTGACTACCTGAATCGAATCGCTATTGGCAAGAATCTCTATATTGTCTACCGGATAAGCAGTCATGTCTTTCACCGTCTTTTTATTGGGAACCACAATATAAGCATAGGTTGCATCCCGGGGTGACAGCCCATGATCAAAACCCAGCGTAAATACATCTGTATCCTGCTCCATCCTTGGGGCAGCCGTATTGATATCATACCAGTTGCCGGACTGTGTTTTATTACTTAGAAAAACATTACCACCCATAGGGAATACATAGCCAACCTCATTGTGTAGTACCCAACTCAGTTTATCTTTATAGAAGTAATTTCCAGCTCCTACTGTGGAAATCCGGTTATTATCGGCTATGGTAACCGGTAACTCGTTATTGAGCAGACATTGATTCACCGTTGTACTGATACTCTCCGTGGCAGTAGATGTAATCCCTGCACCCAGACATACAACCTCATCATCAAAAAAGAACCATGCCTTTTTTGCAGTAGTATTTATTCCGGCATAATCATCCTGATAGGCATAAGCAGTTACCCCATAGATACTGTCTGACACACCACCGGCAAAGGTGGATGTTCCTCTCGTTTGCCAATCACTGGCAGCTTTAGGAATAGTTGTCATTTGCGGTGCTGTCACTCCGGGTATTTTTGCCCAGTCCCACACCGGGAAGATATTATAATACTCATCTCCCTTTATTACTATATTAGTACAACCATCCGAAAGGAAATAAGTTTTCAGATTCTCGCCATTCCCATACTCACACCGCATAGTACGAGAAGAAGCCATACGAACATCAAATGCATACCCCGGACGTACATGCAACGTATAATCTCCGATAAAATAGTGTGTATGGCACGGTTTCACAGCATAATCCGCTGGTTTCTTTCCGGCAAGGCGATCAACAATCGCCTCATATTCATCTGCATATTCCGGATCCAGAATGATCATTCGTTTAGCAAACTCAGCCATTGCGCTTTTATCCAGAATACCGGGACGGCTTACTCCACGCCCCAACACATCATATGACATATATTTACCACGAATCGTCTGGTAATAAGTACCCCGCATGAACTTACTCAGAAGTGCCAGTTTATCTGCTGGCAAAGCATACTGGGTACCTCTTGTATACATAGCCACCTGGGTCACTCCTTTCAGTATTTCGTCACCATAGCCACCTATATACAACTGTACTCCATGCTGAAAATAACAGTTATCATATTGAAATCCCTCCTTAGTAGTATACACAACAGTACTATATGAATAAGCAATGGCCTTTTTCAACATCTCTTCATCAGCTGTCAGGCAAGCCCGGTAAATCCAATGCAAGGCAATATCAGTCATATTGGCTCCGGTCCGTTTGGCCGGATCACCACCTTCAGCTTTCATCCGTTCCAAAGTTTTATGCTCAAGATCGGCAGGAATATGCTTTTTTCCCGTGCGCATCTGAATTAAAAGAACACCCATCCGTTGTGGTTCGGCTATCTGATTATACCACCAATTACTACAATTCGGATTACGCCGGTACCAATATTCAAGTGCAGCCACAATCTTACTATACAATGCTT
Source organism: Bacteroides sp. K03 (assembly GCF_019734355.1). NCBI lineage: Bacteria > Pseudomonadati > Bacteroidota > Bacteroidia > Bacteroidales > Bacteroidaceae > Bacteroides > Bacteroides sp. K03. The sequence goes on along the minus strand of NZ_JAASHC010000004.1, from coordinate 110,595 downwards.
CCTGCCGGTAGTATTTATTCTTCGGATTTGTATAGGCAAAAACAAAATCATAGACACGGTCAATGTGAATCAACGGTTCCCAGTTTGTACGGTCTGTACGACTATAATCTATATCTGTAAATGAACCATCGGCAGCATTGTATTTTGCCAGATATTCATCAATAGAAGGATTGCCGGCAAAATCCATCCGTATCTTATCCATCAACATTTCAAACTCATTTACTTCTCCCGGTGAAGGAGATAAAAGGCGGGTATTTGCCATGCTCGGTAGAAAAGGCACTGCAAGTACAACCAATACTACCATACAACGAAACACTGTTCTCATAGTCTGTTTTTTATAAATTACTTCTATAAATTGTCAGTAAAGTTGGCAATTTTCTATGAGATACAAGCTATTATACAGTATATTTTTCCTCTTTTTAAGATCCGGAAGAACCTAATATGATTCTGCTTCAATGATAATTAAATACTATATTTTACAAAAAGTATAAAAATCGGAACATTCCCTGCCTGTGGCTGTTTTATTCCTATAAACAATTAAAATAGAACGATTATGAGTGGTATTATTAACAGAAACAATCCTATTGCCGAAGAGAACATTGATCCTGACGGACGTCCGGCAATTGATAAGTTTGAAGATTGGAGTAATGAAGTATCAGAAACCGAAAATGCGTTTCATGATACCAAAGAAAACATTACTAAAAGTAAGAAAGAACGGATCAAGGAAATGGATAAAGTCATCAAAGAAGATTTGAAATGAAACAGTGCTTCTTCTCTCAGAGAATGCTGATTATCAAGCATTAAAAAAGTACGTACTTTTTTACTACAAACTAACGTATTTAACACAGCGTTAAATACGTATTTAAGTAGTAGTGAAATACGTACTTTCTTTATATAAAGAATCTATTTATTGGTGTACACATCCACCTTGAACTCTTCGGAAGGAAGAGTGGTAAGTTCTCCATAAGGAGTAAGAACTGACTGAATTCCTCCCTGTCCGACCCCCGAAGTACCACTATTCGTACGAATATACTTTCCGCAAACAGCCATATCCCAATCCGTACGGAGGCGCCAGTGAGCATCATCTTCTGCAGAATTCAGCGGCGAAGTACCTACTACCTCACCGGTAGACAAAGAGATATAAGTCCACTGCATATCATTCAGTCCGGATAAGGTAACCAAACGGTCTTCCTCTTGTATAACAGATTTCTCCGAAGCACAAGAAGTGAACAGACCTATACATATTAAAATAAAAATAATCGGTTTCATAACTAATTTTTCATTTACAGTTATCAAGGTAGAGGAGCATAACGAATGGTCAGTTTTCCATTCTTCCGGTCGTATCCCTGGAACTGTAATTTAACGGTTTGTCCGTTTGCTTTACGAACCACAAACGGGTGAGACTGAGGAGTATTAGTATCAGGAACCAGCCACTCCACAGGACTGGCTGAAAGTCCGCTTTCTATAGTAGAAGAGGTAGAAAGCTTTAACTCTCCTTTGATAGGCAGATCTTTCTCTGTACACGCATATTCTGTTCCAGTGCGATAGTCATTCACAGAAAAACTGTTTATTTTCCCTTCCCCTAATTTCCCATTGCCAATTTGCCTGACAATCAGAAAATATTTGGGAGAGCGGAAAGACTGAAAATCAGCTAATTTATCTGTAAAGTTAAGCCCTACTTCAATAGTCTTGAAAGATTCAAGTGTACCGTTTCCCTGCATATAATAGTCACCACCCTGTGTCAACATTAACGGATAATCTAATATGACGGAAGGAGAAGCGGCATCTCCTTCGGCTACACCCAAACGAAAATAGAGATCATTACGAGATGTATAAGTCAACTTCACCCGAAAAACAACAAGCGGAGTATGAATCTCCGGTTCTACCATAAGTGCCTCTGCATCCAAATCGGCAAGACCACCCTCAGCGGCAGGGAGTAGAAAATATTTATAAGGATAATAGCACTTACCTTCACTTCCCCACCAGGTTCCCCAGGAATTTACTACAATGAAAGCTCCACGCTCGTCTTCAGTAATCTCTCCATCACCATTTAAATCATAGGCTACCGTATCATCATACCCGGCAATGGTAAGAGCATGTGCTCCGTCCGTACCGGGACGGGTGATCATATGTGTCAATCCAGTGACAGATGTCCCCTTATAGGTAACCTCTTTCCAGTCAGAGCTCTTGCACGAAAAAGTAACCACACCACCCGGTTCTCCCTCTTCGCCACGATTATAAAGATACTGGCGAAGACGATCTATACCTTCCCGCGTCTTTAGAGTAAACTTTGAGTAACTCTTCACCCGATAATTCATAGCGCGAAGATATTTATCATAACCAGTCATCCAGGTAGTAGAAGAGGTGGCAGCACTCTCATCATTCATATCACTCAATGTTACAGCACCAGCTACCTTCATCATGTTATAACCCAGTTCAGGATGAGAGCCCTGGTCATTTCCTTCATTCAGATAATTCCAGGTAAAATGATAATTGAATATGTGTTCAGGACTATCAGCAGCACGATCAAGCAAACGGTTCAACTCATAAGTATAAACATAGCGCACACCAGAGGCTTGTGAGCAGGAATTACCCAACTGAGAAAATACAGGAGGGAAATATTTCAAGGTTGAATTATCTACACCCTCCGGGAGTACAGCAGAGGAGGCAGAACGTGTATTCGTCCCCCACTCCGGTATTCTTTGCCTGCGGGAGATATCCTCCTGTGTCAAAGGCTTCACCGGATAAACAGGGCGTACCTGCTGTGCTACCGATGACAGACCGATAGCAAGCAGGCAAGCTATTAAAATTATATACTTTCGTGAATTATTCATTTACGATGATTCATTATCCGATTATAAGTTTTAAGTGCCTCATCACGCACAGCTTGTGAATAACGGCTATCCTGACTCATAGCCTGTGCCACCTGGCTTATTTCATTGTGGCGACATGACATCCTGAACCATCCCAGCGCTTCAAGCAATGAAACCTGAACCGGTTCATTATCCGTTTTCTGGAGATACTCCAATAACTGAGGAATCTGGCTGTGCACATTATAATTGCGTAAATAGCGGATACGCCCCAACCGTTGATTCACCGTCAGACTATCATCTGCATAAATAGAACTAATATCTTTCAGCCAACGGTTAGAATTTACTTCAATAGCACGTTTAATGCCTTGCTCTGCCTTTTCGCTCTCTACATACAATGACGGATTAAACTGTTTCTGAAACTCAGCCGTCAATGCTTTTTCCGGGAGAAGTGCAAGTGCCTGTTTTACATTAAATTCAATACGCTCCGCTGTATTATTACGAATGGCAGCACGAATCAACGCAGGAACCAGACGATCATCTCCATTACGAGCAATCATATTGATAGCAAAACGCTGGATCATTTCATAACTATCGGATACAGCTAAATCAAGACAACGGATAAAGTTATCATCGTCATATTCAGAAAGTAATACCAGACATTCCATACGCACGATATCAGACGGGCTACTCATAAACTTATCCAACAGTTGTTTGGAGTTCATCTGTCCGCCATCCGAAAGCTGCCTCAATGCCATAGCCTGCAAAGCAGGATAAGAACTATTCAGTTGTTTCTTCCACCAGGCAGCATTTTTAGTTGAAAGCACCTCATTGATATCAAATCCCAGAGAAACGGGAACAGCAAAATGAAAAGTAGGATCACCAATCAAATGCCCTTCCAGATAAGGATTTTCCATCGCCATACGCCCAACTCTCATACCCAGACCAACAAGTCCCAAATAACGATCTGTCCACTTCTCCTGTAACACGTTTACACTGTTTGCAAGTACAGCCATTGTATTGCCTTTACCCGAAATATAGGCACCGGCTATATATTTATCTTTATGGAAAGAACCGTTGAAACAAGCATCCAGCACGATAAAACGGGCATTGGGAGTATAGTTGTCAAAGTCTTCAATATACAAATCGAGACTACGCAGGAAAAGAGAATCTTTTTGGGTGATTTCCGGATCAAAACTACCTTCAAACCAGGAAGCCGGCAGATCATCGAAACGCTTACTTAATACCAACTGTATCGAATCAGTATTCTTTCCCTTCTCACGGGCATGACGCATTGTTTCACGCAAATAAAGCTTGATGCCCTCCACCTGATCTTTAGTAGTCTGCGGTTCGGGCAGATCATTCATATATTCTATTTCCACATCTCCGTGATGATGGAGAATAGCGATATCAAGATCATTGCGCTGAAGTTCGGACATCAGGCGATACTTCACAGCAGCATCCCGTTTGTGATCAATATACTCAATGCCATTTTGCTGTATCCGTGTCCAGGGAAAGTTTTCAACTAAAGCTAACTTCTCATCAATCCGGGCCATCATAGATTCGGATACATACCCCTGCCCACTGAAGTAAAGTAACTGATCGGCAGGGTTAGTATTTTGCTTTAAAGCCACTACCTTTTGCAGATAAGCACGTAACTTATCATATTTAGAAGCATCATCAGCCGACATTTTTATACGTCCCGAATAGATTTCAGGAGACAGAAATTGCGGAGAATCCGGAGACAGAGAGTAGTAGTAATACAATGGATACTGTTCATCTTTATCCAGAAAATTGAACTTCAGATCGAAGTCGTCATAGAAACGGTCAGAAGGCACCGATGATTCGGTACGGGGAAAGGTTTCCTGATTCATTTTAAAAGCAGAAGTCAGGTGTTGTGCATCACGTATCATAGGTACCGGAATATCCCCGACAAAAACAGCTCCTTCAATAGGGCATTCCTTTTCAAGATACAACTGTTGAAGCTGAAAGCGAATCGAATCAGGGACTCCCCAACGGTCTACAATGATGTAGGTCTTTAGTCCGTCATTCTCTACAGCCTTAGCATAATTATCTATATCCGTACGAGCTTCCTTATAGCTCACCGGATCAACTACAATAGCGAAACCCCGTTGAAGTTTTGCAGCCAATGCAACAGAGGTTATTGTTCCGGCAAGAATCAGTAAGCTAACTATTCTTTTTATCATTTTTCGTCTATTACTTTAATTCATTAAAAAGTCAAATTCACACCCACATTTAATTGATTACGGTTTGTACCGTCCAGAGGTACATAATCTCCCGTGTAATGTTTCAATGTATACTCCGCATATACTCCCAGCCACGAGTGAAAACCGGAAATAGCAAGAGGAACCTGTGCCTTTGCACCTATATTCCCTTGACAGTAGGCAGCTGCAGAGGTTTCAAAAGCAGGAAGGCTATAAACAGTTTTCAGCTTCAGTCCATCAGCTGAAAAGCTGGAAGAAAGCCTGTGATTATACATCCCGTTAAGATAGATGCTAAGCAGACTTTTCTTAATAGGAAGGTTCTTACAGGCATTCAGTACAGCATAAGCAGCCGTATATTTCTGCAAATAAACCTCCGGATAATTTTTTATATCAGACTGACGGACTCCGGCCTTCACCTCCCAGGTGAAATGTGGTAGCATTTGCCGCATCCGGTCCATACGGTAGGTAAGTGAAGCATCCGTCCGTTTCTCGATATGGCATACGGAAGCATCTTTTACTTCCCATACGGTATTGCCATCTGCATCACTGGACTGTGTCTGGATATACCACGTTCCTTCTACTTTATTATGCGAAGCCTCAAGAGTGACATTATGCATTGTTCTTTCTCCGGAAATCCGAAAACGGTTCGTTAAAGAGAATCTTGTACGTGCATACTTTCCTCCTTTATATTTATTACTGCTGCTACCATCTATTGCTTCTTCTGTAGATTTCTCGTAACCTAACTCAAGAAAATCAGCCAGATGAGCCGCATTATTCCAACCCAACTGCAAATTACCCTGATAAGCAGTTCCGGTGTATCTCCGTTGGAAGCCAATCGCCTGCTGACTTTCATAATTTCCCATACCCCGGAACAAAAATAATTGATAGGTCTCGTAAGTTTTTACCAAAGTATAATTCACCGATTCACCCAGCCAGCGTACACCGGCAGAAGCACCAATTCTGAAGTTACCCCATTGATAATCCACACCCGGATTGAGCAAAAAGCGCATTCCTTTGATATCGGGGCGAGGATCTGTCTGATCCGCACTGCTTCCAACCTCATATATCGCTCTCAGCCCGGCTCTCCAATGTGCATTAATCTCATAAGAGAAACCTCCATTAAGTCTGAACTTCTCCACATTGTAATCACCCGTAAGTGAGTCGGCTACAATAAACGGGTTATCATCAGCTATAAACAGCGTACTGTTCCATTTCCGGTCTGTCTGTTTACCATTCTCATAGCTGACATCTCCTTCAAAAGTTATTTTGCCAATCCGCTGTATACCAAACAAGCTTCCACTCCACCAGTGTTCACGCGAGGACTGATCTACCAACCGGAAGTCACCCGAAGAACGAAGGAAGTTAATGTTGATATCCGTCACACTACGCAGAGGTGAATCGGAAATTGCCGTCGGATTATTACTGCCGTATTGTATATTACCCAGATAGAGCACATCCTGATACAAGCGTAGCGAATCTTTCCTGCCTTGCGCATGGCAAAGGCAGGAAAGAAACAAACCTATTATTAGAGAGAATTTCAGCTTTACAAACATGACTCGTTTTTTCTTTATTTATCTACTCCTGTCGGATGTGTTCCCGGAGTAGGAGTTTGTCCACCCAGGATGAAATCTTCGCTGGAGTTGTTTGTGTCTTTATACACCACCCGACCGTTATTAATAGCAATTACTTTACGACGGAGGCTCTTACCGGAGTATCCGCCATTCTTCAGAGAACCGTCAGAAGAACCGTCTACCCATGCCATACCCACATCCTCTGTAGATTTCAGGTGTTTGTATCGTTCGCTTGTTACAGCTGGTACAATATCGATACCATCAATTACATATTCACGTGGAATCATCAGCTGTGCCTTATCACTCTTACCGGGAGCCACCATCATATTCTCCGGATCAGCTACAAATGTTACATTCGTCATTCCTTCCGGGAGCTTAGCCAAAATCAGCGCCTGCCCATCTACAGAAGGCATGAAATCCATACCAAAGGAAGCATTCAGATAGAGGCAATCCATATTAGGAATTCCATTAATATCGGTATCGGTACTTGAGAACGGACCACAATAAATATCCCAGTCAGCTGTGCTCAAATCTACCGGAGAAGCTACATCATCACCTGTCAATTGACGTTCATTGTGTTTGATAGGATTCGTTGCAACCACCACACTTTCACCGGGTTGAAGAGGATGTTCCTTACCTGTTCCCGGGAAAGCAACGGTAAAGCTTGCCATCGGATAACGATCTAATAATTCTCCGTTTTCATCTACCCAGATAGAAGGAGAAGGAACATATACATTTACCGGAAGACCGTTGTCTACAATACCTAAGATAACTCCATCAAGATACTGCACTTCATCCGAGTTATTATAGATTTCATAGAAGGCATCTTTGAAATACCAGTCTTTCACTCCTGTAAAATAGACTTCTTTAAAAATCAATCCACTACCAGAGGCAATTGCCAAAGGTAAACTTACAGATTGATCGCTATAAACAGAAACTTTGCTTACCAACCCGTTCAGATTGTAATCTTTAGCACTACCTGATGCGCGGAAATCATATTCACCGGCATTCAAGGTAAACGAAGCTTTACCATCTACCGGATTAGCTACCGATTCTTCGGATGTTTGAGTATTAACGGCTGTTATTACCAATTCTGTTACATCCGCCATACTGATATCCGTGGGAAGAGTCACAGTTACATCCACTGTGTATTTCTTTGCGATGTTATCATTCTCATCATCTGAACACGATACCAAAAACAACATTGCCAACAAAGGCAATAAACAAAACAACTTTTTCATCTTTAGTTTTCTTTTTTAGTTATTACATCTTAGATTTTGATTTTTACTTCTGCTCCAAAGTAGATCGGAATAGTCAGGTCTTTGTAACCTGCAACGGTCCGGTACTTATAGCTCTTTGATATTTTGAGGAAATTATTTGCTGTAAACGAGAGTTCCAGCATCTTTCCCAATTCTTTTGTCAAACGAAAATTCAGTAATATAGTAGTCGGGTAATTCTCTACCCCAAAGTAATTACTGTGTCCATACTGAGTCATCATCAGGCGATATTTGTGTATATCCTGATATTCGGCTTTCCACTCATTGAAGTTTCCCTGCTTGTCGATGAAGCCTATAGGGTTGACAAAGTATTTCTCTTCATTGTTACCACTCAACGGATCAACAGCCTTGTAGAACAGATTATTTCCACTTTCATCTTCGTAAATACGCTGATAGCTCTCTTTCCATACAATCTGTGCCGTAGTGGAGAAAATCATTTTCAATTTAGGAATATGCGTGATAAAGCGGACGTTCGTATTGAAACGTTGTTCTATAGAACCACCTCCTCCGGGCATCACAGCCATATAAGGATAAAGTTTTCCCTCATACGAGGATCCTATCTTCGAATAGGTAGGCAATGTAGAATGACGCTTTACATAGAGCCACGCACCGTCTACCACTACAGATGTTTTCAGAAGAGGAATCTGTCCGAAGTTGATGCTATACTCTACTCCCCGCTTGATGGTACGGGTATTGTTCACTGGCATATTGTAAGAATACAAGGTAGTATCATTTACAATTGTAGCCGGGTTTCTTATTCCGTCTTTTTCATAATAAAGCATACCGTTGGTATAATTCACATTATCCACATATCCCGGAACCGAATAACGCCGAAAAGGCATCGTCACAGGTACTCCTTTGAAAGAATACTCATTGGTATGTTTTTCATAGAAGAAAGTAACATTTCCAGTTACCTTTCTGATACGTCCTGCCAAACCTATTTCCATCTTCTGGCTATAAGCTGGTTTCAGATCAGGGTTAGAGGTATTATCTATGACTTTGGTAGTCATAATAGAAGTGGACTTGCTCATATCATCGGCAAACATTAGATTGAAACTTGATTCGTCAAAATAAGCCTTATCAGGATACAGGTAGAGAAGAGTAGGTGCTTTGGCAGCAATACCAAACCCACCTACAATACTCAAGTCATCAAACACTTTATTATTGTCACCGTTCAAGATATTATATTCCATATTAATACGAGGTTCTACCATAAACATATCCTTTCTTCCGGCACTCTTATCTATAAACAGATTACTGAGGCGTACACCTCCCTGTAAGGTCAATGTTGTTTTCCGAATGGGTAACTGGGCTTTGTCTTCTATGAAGAAAGAAAGTGTATTGATAGCCGGAACTGATTTGAACGACCGGGGACGAATAGACTGAATATCGTTTACCACCGGAGGAAGCTTAGGATCAAACATCATCCCATCACCCCGGTTCACATTATATTTCCATTCGATGCCTGCTTTCAGGGTCATAAAACAATCGGATGAGAACTGGAAAAGTTTATTGGCTTTCAACTGTCCGAACACATCCAAAGGTTTACCGTCCACCGTATAGTCGGAATAATAAGATGAGTTAAGGAAATAGGTTTGGTATTCGCCACTCACATACGAATTAGCCACCGGAGTAATACCCGATTGCAAGATGATCTGTTCACGACGATAATCCTGCTGATGGCTATAATTTACCATGAAACTATATCCTAAAGAAGAAATCCAGGAAGTATTCAGGCGCCAGTTACCTTCAAGGTTGAAGCGCACTCCCATATTTTCATTTTTTATCTTCTCATCCTGCTTCAGTTGAGGATCTGATTTTTCACTATTTATGTTCTGATAATAGGCCAGCCTCATGTTGAAAGTCAGAGGCCGGGAACTTTTCATAAAAGTATTGGAATATCCCAGATTGGCCGTAATCCGGTCAAATCCGTTATAGCGTTTACGTATATCTGCATACGACTGTGAGTAATCGGCGGAAATATTCATTGCTCCCATTTTCTCACTGATAAGGAAACCTTTTCCGGCATAGGCCATTTTAGAGAAAGGATCTGCTTTCAGTTTTACTTCGAGCGGAGTAACCCCCGAACGAGTTTTGATAATGACCGCACCTGACGTAAGATTTCCATACTCTACAGAGGGAATGCCCCGGATTACTTCCATAGATTCAATGTTATCCGGAGAAATGGTACGCAGGTCAAGTCCTTTTCCACTCACCGACTGAGCATTCAGACTCGTACCGGACTTACTGGTGGAAAGCACCTGCATATTTGCATCATTCGAAAGTGGAGCACCATCCACCATCACCGATGTACCCAAAGCATTATTATCATTGGAAGATACTTCACGAATATAAGCCTGCCCCACGTTATTCAGATCCGGATTCTTAGTCAGATTGCCAGGAAGGAGTTGCAACATATCTTCCACACTCTTGGGTTGGATATGCTGAATGGCACTCTGATCTATTCTGGAAGCCGATCCCATCCGCTGCTCCTGAGCGGTGACGACTACTTCATTTAAAGCCAGAGTCATGGGAGAGAGTTTAATAACAGTTAGCTTCATCTCCGGCTTTATCTCTATTTTCTTAATTGTCTTTTGATAACCCAACACGGATATCTCACACGTATAAACTCCCGGCTTCATTCCCGGAATTTTAAATTTACCATCCATATCGCTAATTGCCCAAAGCGCATGATCCGGTATCTGTATAGTAGCAAATTCAATGGGAGCTCCTGTTTCCGCATCAATGAGGGTTCCATTAAAATCAATACGTTTGACTGGAGTATTCTGCGAAAATATACAAAGGGAGGATATCAAAAATAGTATTAGAAAAGATGCTCTTGTTACAGCATATTGTTGTCTCATATTCGTTCTTATCTTTACGCCTGATGTTGAGCTGCAAAGATACTTCAGTAAAGAAGGCAAAAAAATACCTATCAATAGGGATATTCACATCGGAATACCCTATCAATAGGTATTGTTTAAAATGAGGTAACACAAGAAAAAAGAATGTCTCAAATGATTCCTCTTACCCTGTCTTCGAAAGCAGACAAAGCAGCCTTGGCACCTTCACCCATGGCTATAATGATTTGTTTATAAGGTACAGTTGATACATCTCCGGCAGCATAGATACCCGGAACATTTGTGCGACAATGTGAATCAATACCAATCTCACCGGAACGGTTCATCTCCACAACTCCACGGAAAGAAGCACTGTTGGCAGCCAGACCTATCTGAACGAAAACGCCATCCAGTTCCATTATACGCTCTTCGTCTGTTTTACGGTCTTTGATACGGAGAGAAGTTAATTTATCACCATTACCTATTACCTCCGTCGTCTGTGAACTAACAAATATTTCCACATTAGACAAGCTTTTTGCTTTCTCCTGCAGAACAAGATCGGCTTTGAGCTCGTCCATAAATTCAAAGACTGTAACCTTCGAACAGATACCGGCCAAATCGATAGCCGCTTCTATTCCTGAATTTCCACCACCGACAACAGCTACGTGCTTACCTTTATAAAACGGACCGTCACAATGAGGGCAGAAAGCTACGCCTCTTCCGATATAGTCTGTTTCACCGGGCACATTCAGCTTCCGCCAACTAGCACCAGTAGCAATAATCAAGGCAGGAGCTACAAATTTCTCACCAACAGAAGTCGTCACAAGTTTCTCTTTTCCGTTGACTTCTACAGTTTCAATGCGACGATGTTCCAATAAATCTACCGGATATTGTAACAGATGCGTTTTCAAATTATCTGCCAGTTCACTTCCAGTCGTATGTGAAACAGATATCAGGTTTTCAATTCCTACCGTCTCCTTTACTTGTCCGCCAATACGTTCGGCGATAATTGCCACCCGCAATCCTTTACGTGCCGAATAGATAGCAGCAGAAACTCCGGCAGGACCTCCACCGGCAACAATAACATCGTAATTCTTTACGGTAGTGTCTATTTCGCTTTCATTGATACCATATTGGACCTCCAGTTTGGTAAGTAACTCACCAAAATCACCACGCCCTACATGCAGTAGTTTTCCATCGGCAAATACAGAAGGTACCCCCTGAATCTTAAGAGCTTCTACTTCGTCCTGATAAAGACCACCGTCCACCATCTCATGTGAGATAGAATTGTTCAGCGTAGTCATAGCATTGAGAGCCTGCACCACATCGGGACAGTTGGTACAAGTAAGCGAAACGTAAGTAGTAAGGTGTATCGGGCCTTTCAAGGCTTTCACACGGTTACAAACCTGTTCATCGGGAAAATTCTTTCCCTTACCGTCAAGATTAAGAATGGCAAGTAGCAGAGAAGTAAACTCATGCCCGTTAGGAATACCCCGGAAGGTAATACCGGTCTCATTTCCATTCTTCAACAGAGTAAACTCCAACCTTTCTCCCTCATTCACCCGACAAGAGATATGGGGAGAGCAATCGGCTACATCAGCCAGCAGATCGAGTAACTCGCCACGGCTTTCGTGTCCGGACGATACGTATATATCAAAAGTAAAATCAGCCTCTAATCCGGCAAATATACTTTTCAGTTGTTCTTTTAATGTAGGGTCTAACATAATTAGGAGATAGAATAATAGGAGTTAGAATATAGAATTGGAAGTCAGAAGTCAGGAGTCGGAATTATAGAATATGAGAGTCAGGAGCTGGAATACATGAATCAGAAAACACCTGAACAGATTCTAACTCCTGACTCCTAACTTCCAAATTCCAATTTAGATTTTTCCTACCAGGTCGATACTTGGTTTCAGCGTAGCTTCCCCTTTCTTCCATTTTGCCGGACAAACCTCTCCGTCGTGAGTAGCTACAAACTGAGCAGCCTCTACCTTGCGAAGTAGTTCACTTGCATCACGACCGATGTTATTGTCATGCAATTCGGCTACTTTAATCAAACCTTCCGGATTTACCAGGAAAGTACCACGATAAGCCATACCTTCTGATTCAATATATACGCCGAAAGCACGGGCCAAAGCACCTGTCGGATCTGCCAACATCGGATACTTGATTTTACGGATACTGTCTGAAGCATCATGCCATGCTTTATGAACGAAATGTGAGTCACAACTTACAGAGTATACCTCTACACCCATTGACTGAAGCTGATCGTATTTTTCGGCTACGTCTACGAGTTCTGTAGGACATACAAAAGTAAAGTCGGCAGGATAAAAGAAGAAAATCGCCCATTTACCTTTAACGTCATTATTGGTCACTGTTTTGAAACTACCGTTATGAAAAGCCTGAACACTGAATTCAGGAAGCTGAGAATTAAGAATTGATTCCATACTAAACTTATTATTTATTGATTAAACTTGTTTTTGTTTCTGATGCAAAGATAGGGGGATACCTACCGGAGAAACAAAAAAAGTCCAATCGAATAATTCTATACTCTGATAGACAAAATCCATTATACTATCTGTCTTTTTTGTACTTTTGCAGGAAACTATAAAGAAGAAGAAACATGGAACATCCTCTGTCTCAGTTCAAATACTGTCCGAAGTGCGGTTCGGAGCATTTCAACATACACAATGAGAAATCTAAACAATGCACCAATTGCGGGTTCGTATACTACTTTAATCCATCAGCGGCAACAGTTGCCCTGATTCTGAATAAGGAGAATGAATTGCTGGTATGCCGCCGCGCCAAAGACCCGGCAAAAGGTACGCTCGACCTGCCGGGAGGATTCATTGATATGAACGAAACAGCAGAAGAAGGTGTAACACGTGAAGTGTTAGAAGAAACCGGATTAAAAGTGAAAGAGGCAACCTATCGGTTTACTCTTCCCAATATTTATGTATATTCAGGATTCCCGGTACATACACTGGATATGTTTTTCCTCTGTAAAGTAGAAGACACCAGTCACATTGCCGCAATGGACGATGCTGCTGATGCCTTCTTTATTCCTGTTGCAGAGATCCGTCCCGAAGACTTCGGACTCAGCTCTATCCGCAAAGGTCTTGGAATTTTCCTATCTACTCTGTAACACCTGCCAACAGGTCATCAAGCATTTTCTTTAGCTGGGGTTTTCCAACTGTCCCCAGCTTCATCCAGGGTTTCCCTTCCATCGGGCAAAATAATAAATTCGGGATAGTACGGATGGAAAAAGCAGACTCTAAAAGAGGCTCGTTATCAACATCTATCTTATAGAAGTCAATCTTACCGGCATATTCAACAGCCAATTCATCAAGAACCGGCGATAACCTCTTGCAATAAATACACCAAGGAGCATGGAAATCAACGATACAAGGCTTATCTCCTTTGAACTCCCAGCCATCAGGATATTGCCGGAAATCAGATATTCTCTCATTAAAACTCTCTTTTGTCAAATCAATTACTTTCATATTCTTTAGGGTTTAATTTTCATTGTTTTCTATGATGCAAAATTACGGTATTCCATCCAGGCAGGAAATAGCAATTTAACTGATTCATATAGCAATTTTTCCCGCTATCACACAAAGATCAAATCTACATATCAGGCAGAAGTTCATCCTATTATCAGAACATTTTTCCTTCGATGGACGTTAAAACCTGTAAAACTAAAGAGCTGTTTGCTGTAAAGTCCCCAAAAACAAGTACTTTTGCCAAAACACTAAATTATGAAAAGAAGAATTTCACGATTTATATGTGCCCTGATATGCTGTACGCCTATCATCACGTCGGCACAAACAAGCGAAAAAATCACCTCGCCTGTCAATCTATATAAGGAAGGAAGAAACCTGTTTCTGCAAAAAAATTATGCAGCAGCTACTCCGCCATTAAAAGCTTTTATCAGACAGGAACCTAATGCCTCATTGCGTGAAGAAGCAGAATATATGCTGGTATGTTCAGCATATGAACTGAAAGATAAGAACAGTATCACCCTGTTGCGCAATTATCTGGAAAAATATCCCGATACTCCTTATGCCAACCGTATTTATGCTTTACTTGCTGCCGGCTATTTCTATGAAGAAAAATATGACGAAGCACTGGCACTGTTCAACTCCGCCCAACTGGATTTGCTGGGTAATGAAGAGCGGGATGACATGACCTATTTGCTGGCTACCTGTTATCTGAAAACGGGGAATGTAAAAGAAGCTGCCATCTGGTTTGAAACCCTGAAAGCCAGCAGTAAGAAATACGACAATGACTGCGCTTACTATATCTCTTATATACGCTACACACAGAAGCGCTATGACGAAGCATTGAAAGGTTTCCTCCCTCTGCAGGACAATCCCAAATATAAAGCATTGGTGCCCTATTACATTGCAGAGATTTATGCAATCAGAAAAAACTATGATAAAGCTGAGATTGTAGCACAAAACTACTTATCGGCATATCCGCAGAATGAACATGCTGCCGAAATGTACCGTATCCTGGGAGATGCATCTTATCATTTCCGCAAATACCACGAAGCAATCAACGCATTTGAGAGTTATCTTGAAAGAGATGCTTCGCCCCGCCGGGATGCCCTCTACATGTTAGGACTCTCTTATTTCCAGACAGGAGTATATTCAAAAGCTGCCGAGACGTTGGGAGAAGTAACAGGTACCAACGACGCATTGACACAAAATGCGTATCTGCATATGGGACTTTCCTACCTGCAACTGGCCGAAAAGAACAAAGCCCGTATGGCTTTTGAACAGGCTGCCGCCTCCAATGCCGATATGAAAATAAAAGAACAGGCTGCCTATAACTATGCCTTGTGCATTCACGAAACGTCCTACTCTGCATTCGGAGAGTCGGTAACCGTTTTCGAGAAATTCCTGAACGAATTCCCCAATTCCCAATATACCGAAATGGTAAGCAATTATCTTGTTGAGGTATATTTGAACACCCGCAGCTACGAAGCGGCACTGAAATCCATTGAACGTATTGCCCATCCCGGTACCCGCATCATGGAAGCGAAACAAAAAATACTGTTCCAACTCGGTACACAAGCATTTGCCAATGCTTCTTTTGAGCAGGCAATCGGCTACTTTAACCAGTCTGTTGCCATTGGCCAATACAACCGCCAGACCAAGGCCGATGCCCTCTACTGGCGTGGAGAATCTTACTACCGCCTGAACCGCATGGCGGAGGCTGCCCGTAATTTCAGAGAATACCTGCAACTGACGGAACAGACTAATAACGAAATGTATGCACTGGCAAACTATAATTTGGGATATACCGCTTTCCACCAGAAAGATTATACACAGGCACGCAACTGGTTCCTCAAATACATACAACTGGAAAAGGGTGAAAACAGAACAGCACTAGCCGATGCTTACAATCGTATCGGTGACTGCTTCCTCAACGAACGTAATTTCGACGAAGCCAAACATTATTATGCACAAGCCGAAAGTATGAATACCTCTTCCGGAGATTATTCATTCTACCAACTCGCCCTGGTATCAGGACTGCAAAAAGATTATTCCGGCAAAATCACTCTGCTGAACCGTCTGGCAGGCAAATACCCCACATCACCTTATGTTATAAATGCCCTTTATGAAAAAGGACGTTCATACGTACTGATGAATAACAACAACCAGGCCATTGCCTCTTTTAAAGAATTGTTGAGCAGATACCCCGAAAGTCCTATCAGCCGTAAAGCTGCTGCCGAAATCGGTCTGCTGTATTATCAGGACGGAAACTACGATCAGGCAATCGATGCTTACAAACTGGTAATCAACAAATATCCGGGAAGTGACGAAGCTCGTTTGGCAATGCTCGATCTAAAGTCTCTTTACGTTGATATGAACCGCATTGATGAGTTTGCCGCACTGGCAGCTTCCATGCCGGGCAATATACGTTTTGACGCCAGCGAACAGGATTCTTTAACTTACATCGCTGCTGAGAAAATTTATGGACGCGGACGTATAGAAGAAGCGAAAAGCAGTTTCAACAAATACCTGCAAACTTTCCCCGAAGGTTCCTTTAGCCTGAATGCTCATTATTACCTTTGCCTCATCGGAAAAGAGCAAAAGAACTATGATATGATTCTGCTTCACTCAGGCAAATTACTGGAATATCCGGATAATCCATTCTCTGAAGAAGCATTAATAATGCGTGCGGAAGTTCAGTTCAACCTGCAACAGTTTGCAGATGCATTAGCATCCTACAAAATGCTGAAAGAGAAAGCAACCACAGCGGACCGCCGTCTGTTGGCAGAGACAGGAATGTTACGTTGTGCACATCTCATCAAAGACGATGCAGAAACTATTCATGCCGCAACAGCCTTGCTGGCAGAAGCCAAATTGACTCCCGAATTGGCGAATGAAGCACTTTATTATCGTGCTAAATCTTATATGAACCAAAAAGCTGACAAGAAAGCATTGGCCGATCTTCAGACACTTGCCAAAGATACCCGTAACCTTTACGGAGCAGAAGCGAAGTATCTGGTGGCTCAACAATATTACACTGCCGGAGAGTATGCCGCAGCCGAGAAAGAGTTACTCGACTACATCGAACGGAGTACCCCCCACGCTTATTGGTTGGCACGTAGCTTCGTCCTCCTGTCGGATGTATACATGGCTATGGACAAAAAGCTGGATGCACGGCAATATCTGTTGAGCTTACAACAGAACTATCATGCCAACGATGACATTGAAGGCATGATTGAAAGCAGACTTGAAAAACTTAATAAGTAACGAAGTATGAAACGTAATCATTATATCTTCCTGGGAGTGGCGCTCGTCGCACTCCCTTCACTGGCTCAGGTGCAAACCCAATCCAAAGATACGACCATGAACCGTACTGTTGTGGTTGAGCAGGAATACAATCCTATTATTCTGGATGCCTCTAAAGTAAATGTTTTGCCCAAAGTAGAAGAGCCTGTAGTAAACAAGAAAGAGGTTGAATATGCTATAAGTTCTACTCCTGCCTCCAATATCCCTGCGGGAACAATGCAGGCTTATACCGGAAAAGAGGTACAACCGACAAGTAAACCAGGATATGTACGCGCCGGATATGGTAACTATGGTAACCTGGACTTATTAGGTAATTATCTTTTTCACCTTTCCAGTCGGGATAAGCTGAATGTAAACTTCAGTATGGACGGCATGAACGGTACGTTGGACATGCCCTACGGTGATGCCCGGAAATGGGATGCACATTACTACCGTACGCGTGCTGCCATAGATTATCTGCATCAATTTGGCAAGATAGACCTGAATGTAGCAGGACACTTCGGATTAAGTAATTTCAACTATGAGCCTTATGGTTTTTCTTTCAAAAAACAGAAGTTCACTTCGGGCGATCTGCATTTCGGAGTGAAATCTACAGACGAAACAATGCCGTTACAGTTTAATGCAGAAACCAACCTGATGCTTTATGACCGGCAACACAACCAATTCTTCGGTGGTGTGAATGAGATGCAAATACGTACCAAAGCCATTGTCAGCGGAAACATCAGCGATGAGCAACAAATAAGTATTGCTTTCAAAATGAACAACCTCATCTACAATAATAAAAGAGACTTTTATAATGAGGAGATAAAGAGCATTTTTAAAAGCCGTACCGTCGTAGACTTAAACCCGTACTACGAACTCAACAACGATGATTGGCGACTGCATCTGGGAGCCAATGTTGATTTCTCTTTCGGCAATGGCAAATCATTTCGTGTCTCTCCGGATGTAACCATACAATATGTATTCTCAGACAGTTATGTGGTCTACGCCAATGCTACAGGTGGCAGACAACTCAATGACCTGCGCCGATTGGAGACTTATAACCCATACAGCGACCCTTCTAACGAGGTGAGAGATACCTATGAGCAGCTCAATGCCACTTTAGGGTTCAAAGCAAGCCCCGTAACAGGTTTATGGTTTAACCTCTTTGCCGGATATCAGAATCTCAAAGATGATCTGTATCAGATAGAAAATAGCTGGATAGGCGGAACAGCCGGCGATTTCATTGACCTGAGACAAACTTCAACGAATAATATTTATGCCGGGCTCAGTGCCAGTTATGCCTATAAGGACTTGTTTACACTCTCAGGTAAAGGTATCTACCGCCATTGGCAAGCCAGCGATGCCTATACAGATAATGTATCCTCCCCAAATTACAATCCCGCTCTATGGATGAAACCGGAGACGGAACTTGATTTTAAAGTAGAAGTACATCCCATTCCGGCTCTGTGGTTAAATGTAGGTTATCAATACATCTGGCGGGCTGAAAGATATTACGGATTTAGCAAAACATTCTTCCCTGCCGTCAGCGATCTTAGTATAGGAGCCACTTACCACTTGTTTAAAGGAGTCTCTGTCTATGCAAAGGCGGATAACCTGTTAAACAAGAAATTCCAGCGTTATCTGCTCTATCCCACTGAAGGCATTAATTTCCTGGGTGGTCTGAGTTTCCGATTCTGAATGCCAATGGCATCTCCTGTAACTTCAGACCAACGCAACAGGTATATAAGAGAAGGTGCCAAAAGTAAAATTCGCTATCGTTAAAACGCAGATTAACGCTAATTTACGCAGAGATTACATTTAATCTGCGGCAATTAGCGTTAATCTGCGTTCTTAAAGTTACATATTGATAGCCTTTCTCAGACTTTTAATACACCTTTTAATCCCAGGTTCCGCGAGTAAAATCCGGTACTTCAATCAGTTAATCCTCCAATCTCTCTCCCGGCAAATCGCCCTGTGCTTTCTCTTCCTTTATCACCTCTTTGCTCAACATCGATTTCGGGAAATAGCTCGACAACGGTATACGAATAAACTTCATTTTCCTGATTTGCCTCGTTAACCAACGATCCGCTATAAAATAAACACGCGACACTTCCACTGTCGCCGGAGTTACATCTTCCGGACGTTCTGCTCCGGGACTGGTAAGAGCTACCTGAAATGTACCGATTCCTTTCAGACTCACCGAATATCCTTCTGCCAGAAGTTCTCCCAGTACCAAAGAGACATCCGTCAGGATGCCTTGTACTTCACCTTCCCGGAATCCGCCCCGCTCTGCTACGATACGGGCCACATCTTCCTCCGTTTTACCACCGCGCTCCTGCAGCTTTTTCTGTACAGCATACCACCGCACTTTCTTATTACCGCCTATGACGCTCACTTTCTTTCTTACTAAATAGGGTATTGACATTTTCTTATAAGTGTTTATTGATTAGGGTTTAAACATCCGATACTTTTCCCGTAGTCCTTTATTGTTTTACATGTACATCTAAAGCAGTACGACATGTACATCTCAGGCAATACGACATGTGCATGTGGAGCAGTTTTACATGTACATGTAAAACAACAAGCGATTACGACAAAGATAACCTTTCTTTACGGGGAAAGCAAACAATCCTGGTAAGAAAAGCAGATTTGGTTAAAACATATCTTCACACACCCCACCTCTTCCGAGTCCTAAAAAAAGTCTTTTTTTGCAAAAAAGAAACAGATTCTCTCTATATTATAAGGTAAGGAAAATGTTTTTTTCTACTTTTGCCTCCGAATTTTATGATGTAAAGAGGTTGTAACTTAGAAAGACATCCCCCCGGCATCCTTATTAAAGTAAAAACTATGCAGAAAAACCTTGTAATTGTCGAGTCTCCAGCCAAAGCAAAAACGATTGAAAAGTTTCTTGGGAAAGATTTTAAAGTACTTTCCAGTTACGGACATATCCGGGACTTGAAGAAGAAAGAATTTAGTATTGATATCCAAAAAGATTTCAAGCCGAATTATGAAATACCTGCAGATAAAAAAGAGCTGGTAGCGAAGCTGCAAGCAGAAGCCCAAAAGGCAGATGTCGTATGGCTCGCATCCGATGAGGACCGCGAGGGAGAAGCTATTGCCTGGCATCTTTATGAAGTGCTAAAGCTAAAGCCGGAACAAACAAAACGAATTGTCTTTCATGAAATCACCAAGACTGCCATATTAAAAGCAATCGAGAATCCGCGTGAAATCGATATTAACCTGGTAAATGCACAACAGGCCCGACGCATCCTTGACCGAATCGTAGGTTTTGAACTTTCTCCCGTATTGTGGAAAAAAGTTAAACCTGCTCTTTCTGCCGGACGTGTACAGTCGGTAGCTGTCCGCCTGATCGTAGAACGCGAACGTGAAATACAAGCATTCAAAAGCGAAGCTTCTTATCGGGTTACAGCCATATTCCTTGTGCCGGACATTGACGGCAAACTGGTAGAAATGAAAGCCGAATTGGCCCATCGTCTCAAAACCAAAGAAGAAGCGAAGGCATTTCTTGAAACCTGTAAAGAAGCTACTTTCACCATTGAAGACATTACCAAACGCCCGATAAAGAAGAGTCCGGCGGCACCATTTACCACCTCTACCCTGCAACAGGAAGCAGCGCGTAAATTAGGCTATACAGTAGCACAAACCATGATGCTGGCACAAAAGCTATACGAAGCCGGATTTATTACTTATATGCGTACCGACTCGGTAAACCTTTCGGAATATGCAACTGAAGGAAGCAAACAAGCCATCATCAACATGATGGGCGAAAGATATGTGCACCCGCGCCACTTCACTACAAAAACCAAAGGAGCACAGGAAGCACACGAAGCGATCCGTCCTACCTATATGGAAAATGCTACTGTGGAAGCTTCTTCACAAGAGAAAAGGCTGTATGACCTGATCTGGAAGCGTACGATTGCCTCGCAGATGGCCGAAGCCGAACTGGAAAAAACAACGGCGACTATTGGCATCAGTACTAACAATGATACTTTCACAGCAATCGGAGAAGTAATAACCTTTGATGGTTTCCTGCGTGTATATAAAGAGTCTTATGATGATGATACCGAGCAGGAAGATGAAAGCCATCTGCTTCCTCCATTGAAGAAAGGACAGATACTTAACCGTAAAGACATTGTAGCAACAGAACGTTTCACTCAACGTCCGTCACGTTACACCGAAGCCAGCCTGGTGCGCAAACTGGAAGAGCTCGGAATCGGTCGTCCTTCAACGTATGCACCTACTATCTCCACCATCCAGCAACGTGAATATGTGGAAAAAGGCGACAAACCGGGAGAAGAACGGTCATTTAATACACTGACACTCAAAGACAAAAAGATAACTGATGCCATACATACTGAAATCGTAG
This sequence comes from Bacteroides sp. K03, assembly GCF_019734355.1. Classification (NCBI taxonomy): domain Bacteria; kingdom Pseudomonadati; phylum Bacteroidota; class Bacteroidia; order Bacteroidales; family Bacteroidaceae; genus Bacteroides; species Bacteroides sp. K03. Next base: position 88,697 of record NZ_JAASHC010000004.1, on the reverse strand, counting down.
GAGCAGAAAAATCGAAACTGATCCCTACCGATATCGGAACTGTAGTAAACGACTTTTTGACCGAATACTTCTCCAATATTCTGGATTATAACTTCACAGCCAATATCGAGAAAGAGTTTGATGAAGTGGCAGACGGAGAAAAGAAGTGGACTGCTATCATGAAACACTTCTACAAGGGATTCCATCCATCTGTTGAATCAACTTTAGCTACGAAAAGTGAACATAAAGTAGGCGAACGTATCCTGGGTGAAGAACCGGGAACAGGTAAAGTTGTATCCGTAAAGATAGGACGATTCGGACCGGTTATACAGATTGGAAGTACAGACTCTGAAGAAAAACCGCGTTTTGCCCGTTTGGAGAAAGGGTTGTCAATGGAAACGATTACTCTGAAAGAAGCGCTGGAATTATTCAAACTTCCACGGGTAGTAGGAGAATATGAAGACAAAGAGGTAAGTATAGGTACAGGTCGTTTCGGTCCTTATGTTCGTCATGACAATAAGTATATATCTCTGCCGAAAACACTTGATCCGATGGCTATAACGCTTGAAGAAGCAATCGAACTGATCCAGGAGAAACGTGCAACAGAAGCCAAAAAGCATATCAAAGAATTTGCAGAAGAACCGGAATTACAAATTCTGAACGGAAGATATGGTCCTTACATTGCTTACAAGGGCAGTAATTATAAGATCCCGAAAGATGTAGTCCCACAGGATTTGAATCTTCAAACTTGTCTTGATATTATAAAACTACAGAGTGAGAAGGCCGCCACTACTCCGAAAAAAGGACGGGCGACAAAGAAAAAATAAAAAGTACATATAAGCCAAAAAGGCATTCCGGGATTCTGGAATGCCTTTTTGGCTTATATATACTTTTTTCCTAATATCCAGTTGTTTATATTCTTTTTGTTCGTATATTTGCAACGCAAACATACGAACATTTTAGTATATGAAAAAAAGTCTCACACAAACATTACAGATTGCCAGTATATCACTGCTAATCAGTTTATCTTCCTGCGTAAAAGATGTTGATTTATCACAGCCTGTTCCTAACCCGGTAAAAAGTGATTATTTCGACTTTCAAACGACTCTCGATTGTCCGATAAATATAGATTTAGGATTGGAAGACTATCCGGTTCTGGTAGAAGTCTATGGTGAAAATCCTTTTGAAGATAACGATGGAGTCATTACTAAAAAAGACATTGACCCCCTTTATCGCGGTATCACAGATGAACAAGGAAAGCTGAAAGGACAAACCGTACTCCCGTCTTACCTGAAGAAAGCATATGTCTACTCTCCTTATGTAGGTGTTCCTTTTATTGAAACAGAGATTACAGCAAATGGCATCTTTGCTAACGTCCATACAGCAAAGTCGCAAACAAGAGCCGCCGTAACCAGAAGTATGCCGTATACTTACCCTGCGGACATGAAAGTAATAGGCGATTGGGACGTATTCGGCTATCCGGCTTACCTGACACCCAGCCGCTTTAATTTCCCCGAGAATGAGCTATACTACATCACCGAAGCTACAAAAATCAAAGACTATCCAAAAGGTATGCGAGGCGCTCACCCCGAATACTTCGATCCGGGTAATGAAAGAGGAATACCTATCATCAAAAAAACAAAAGTGGATTTAGTAATGATAGGTAAGTATGCACCGGCAGTAAGTAATACAATTATTTATTATACTTATCCTACAGGACAAGAACCTGCTTCTGTTAACGATATTCAAAAAATAATAGCCTATCCGGTATCAGCCGGGATCTCCTGTGGCAGTACAGTACAATTGCGGTATTGGAATGAAAAAGACGGAAAGTTTGAAGATGAATTCCCGGAAGGGGTTACTATCGGTTGGGGAGTTTCTTCCAGTTCATTTAAAGACGGTAATGTAGGAAGCTCCGGCGGAAATCATAATTACTATTCAACCGACAAGCTGAACACAAGAAGTGGGGATGAAAATGCACAGCATACTATCGCTATTTTCAATAAAGATTATAGTTCGGTGATTATTGGTATGGAAGACAGACCCATAGCAAATATCTCTAACTATACGGATGTTGTATTGTATCTTCATACAGACGTATCGGGAGCTATTGGCGGGAATAATATACCGGATCTGGAAAAACCGGAAAATCCCGGTCCTTCAGAAGCGGATAACTACACAACATATTTTGGAATGCTTTCCTTTGAAGACCTATGGCCCAAAGAAGGAGATTATGACATGAACGACGTAGTGATTTACTATGAATCAAAAGTATACAAAAACGATAAGAATCAAATCATTGCAACAGAAGATCAGATACTTCCTTATTGGGATGGTGCAGGATATGATAAGTTTAATGGATTCGGATACCAACTATCCGTTACGCCTGACAAAGTAAGCTCGGTACAGATAACATCTGAGAACTACGAATTTACTTCGAGCCCTTTGTTCCAGTTTGACAGTAAAGGACTTGAGGAAAGAGTTGACAACGACAATGCAATAATTATAGTTGCTGATGACATGAAAAAGGCAACCAAACAGCATAGTAAGTTTATTGTAAAAACTACATTTGCAAGTCCGCAGTCCGAATCAACCTTCTTACTGCCTCCTTATAATCCATTCATTATTATCGATGCACACGAAGAAAGAGGCAAAGAATTACATCTGCCCAATTATGCACCCACCAAACGAATGGATACAAGCTATTTTGGCACTAAGAACGACATCTCCGATCCGACACAACAGATGTATTACATAGGAAAAGAGAACATGCCATATGCCATAAATATCCCCAATATTAAAAACTTTGACTATAAGAAAGAGGAAGAGGGAACACGTATAGACATGCTCTATCCGGAATTTTCACATTGGGTTCAAAGCAAGGGAACAGAAAATGCAGACTGGTATTTACATAAGAAAAAGTAAGATCAGCGGACAGAGATTTTATATCCTTTATCCGGATAGAATAAATCAGACCGAACAGCAATTCAGAATAAGCAACGAATGCAATCTCTGCAACTCTTTTCCGGAATAACGGGTGGAGCAGACAAAACAGAGCGTGCGGGAGTTCTTTAGTATATGATTCAACTAAAGAACTCCCGCACGCTCTGTTTTGTTCACTGAAATCCTTACATTCTTGCAGGAACCTCAATTCCCAGCAATCCCATGCCAAGACGAACAACCTTAGCCACATTGGCAGATAAAGCGACACGGAATACTTTTACCGCCTCGTTCTCTTCACGCAAGATACTAAAGTCGTGATAGAACTGGTTATATTCTTTCACCAAATCATATGTATAGTTGGCAATAACAGATGGGCTATAATCCGTTCCGGCCTGTGCTACAACAGCAGCAAAGTCGGCTACCATCTGAATAAGTCCTTCTTCTTTTTCACTTAATTCGATGCCTGAAGGAAGTTGCGCAGGTATAACAATACCACTCTCGGCAGCCTTGCGGAGTACCGACTGAATACGTGCATATGTATACTGAATGAACGGACCTGTATTCCCATTAAAGTCAATAGACTCTTTCGGGTTGAAAGTCATATTTTTACGTGCATCTACTTTAAGAATAAAGTACTTCAATGCACCTAAACCTACAATACGGGCGATATCATCTGCTTCTTCTTTTGTCAGTCCGTCCAGTTTCCCAAGTTCCTGCGAGGTCTCTTTTGCTGTAGCAATCATCTCCTCCATCAGATCATCCGCATCGACAACGGTTCCTTCACGGGATTTCATTTTACCCTCAGGTAGTTCAACCATACCATAAGAGAAATGCACAAGGCTCTTACCCCATTCAAATCCCAACTTATCAAGTAGAATAGAAAGTACCTGGAAATGATAATTCTGTTCGTTACCTACCACATAAATCATCTTATCAATAGGATAGTCGGCAAAACGAAGCTTGGCTGTACCGATATCCTGAGTCATATAAACAGAAGTACCATCCGCACGAAGCAAGAGTTTATGGTCAAGTCCTTCACCCGTCAGGTCGGCCCACACCGAACCGTCTTCCTTCTTGTAGAAAAAGCCTTTCTCCAGTCCTTCCATGACTTTTTCTTTTCCCTCGAGATATGTATTAGACTCATAGTATATCTTGTCAAAGCTAACTCCCATCTTACGATAAGTTTCATCAAACCCGGCATATACCCAGTTATTCATCATTGTCCACAAGGCGCGTACCTCCGGATCACCGGCTTCCCACTTCACCAGCATTTCACGGGCTTCATTCATCAACGGAGAAGCAGCTTCGGCCTCTTCCTTTGTCATACCACCTTTCATGAGCTCAGCCACTTCAGCCTTATAATGCTTATCAAAAGAGACGTAATAGTCACCTACCAGATGGTCTCCTTTCTTCCCGGACGACTCAGGAGTCTCACCGTTGCCATAAAGTTTCCATGCCAGCATAGACTTACAGATATGAATGCCGCGATCATTCACAATATTGGTTTTTACCACCTTGTTGCCGTTCGCCATCACAATATTGGCAAGTGCATTACCCAACAGGTTATTACGTACATGACCCAAGTGAAGCGGTTTATTGGTGTTAGGAGAAGAGTACTCAATCATTACTAACGGAGAATTATCATCTGCGGCAGTGATTCCGTATTGTTCATCGGCATGAATCACATTCAACAGTTCAATCCATGCAGAAGAGGCAATAGTCAAGTTCAGGAAACCTTTAATCACATTAAAAGCAGCTACTGCCGGCTCATTGGCCTGCAAATACTCACCGATTTCCTGTGCAGTCTGCTCCGGTCCTTTCTTCGACATACGCAGAAAAGGGAACACAACCAGGGTCAGATGTCCTTCAAATTCTTTTTTAGTTTTCTGCAACTGCACCTGCGCGGCAGATATCTCCTGACCGTAAAGGGCTTTCAGTCCGTTTATTACGGAATCCACAAGTTTATTCTCTATATTCATAGGTTACATTTTTTTTCTGCGCGCAAAGATACAAAAAAGGAGGCGTTAGCACGCCTCCTTTTTTGTAAATCTTTCAACTATATAGCTTATTCAACAGCTTCAGACAATTCTGCACCTGCTTTAAACTTAGCAACTTTCTTTGCCGGGATAGTGATAGCCTGTTTCGTAGATGGATTAATACCGGTTCTTTCAGCTCTTTCAGTCACTGCAAAAGTTCCAAAACCAACCAAAGAAACTTTGTCACCACCCTTCAGAGCATTCGTTACTGAAGACACAAAAGCCTCAAGTGCTTTTTTAGAATCTGCTTTGCTCAAGCCCGACTCTGCTGCGATAGCATTAATAAGTTCAGCCTTATTCATAATTCGTAAATGATTAATTAATATATATGTTACACAAAAGATAGACGTAAATTCCTCACAAATATAGAGTAACAAAACAATATATCAAATAAAAACATCCAAAAAACACAGCAATTTGCTGAAAAAGAACTAATAGCGACCACTTTTTCTGTTTTAAAACAGAATTTATTCGTACTTTTGCGACCATTACTTAATTATTTAGCATAAAAAGAAATTCAAACATATGATGCCTACAATTACTAAAAACCTGATAATTATCAATGTACTGCTTTATTTAGGAACCATCGTAGCTCAAAGTTATGGTATAGATCTCGCGGATTATCTGGGTTTGCATTTCTTCATGGCCGACAGTTTTAACCCTGCACAGTTAATCACCTATATGTTCATGCACGGAGGATTCACACATCTCTTTTTTAACATGTTTGCCGTGTGGATGTTCGGTCGTATCCTCGAACAAGTGTGGGGTCCCAAACGTTTTCTCTTTTACTATATTGCTTGTGGTATCGGGGCAGGACTTATACAGGAGATTGTACAATTTGTTGAATATAAAACCGTATTATCCGGATATACTATGGTTCAAACCATTAGCGGGACCATACCGATGAGTGAGTATCTGAACATGATGAATACCGTAGGAGCTTCGGGAGCCGTATATGCAATTCTGCTTGCATTCGGAATGCTATTTCCAAATCAGCAATTGTTTATCTTCCCACTTCCGTTCCCCATCAAAGCCAAATACTTTGTCATCGGATATGCTCTAATTGAGCTGTACTCGGGATTCGCCAATAACCCCAATGATAACGTAGCACATTTTGCCCATTTGGGAGGAATGATATTCGGATTTATTCTGATTATGTACTGGAGAAAAAAGAATAACGATCATGGCACATATTATAGCTGATTTAAAAGAAGCTTTCCGAAGAGGAAACGTCTTTATCCAACTGATATACATCAACGTAGGAGTTTTTGTAGCAACTACATTGATTAATATCTTTCTGTTACTTTTTAATAGGAGTGCAGACGGTATATTTGAACTGCTGGCACTTCCGGCTTCCTTCACCCGGTTTATCTTCCAGCCCTGGTCCTTGTTTACGTATATGTTTATGCATGCAGGTTTCATGCATATCCTGTTCAATATGCTTTGGCTCTACTGGTTCGGACAATTGTTCCTCTACTTTTTCTCGGGAAAGCATTTGCGCGGACTGTATATTCTGGGAGGAATCTGCGGTGGATTGTTATACATGATTTCCTACAATATTTTCCCCTACTTCTACCCAATGGTAGAAATATCAACTTTAGTGGGAGCTTCTGCCTCCGTACTTGCGATCGTAGTGGCAACTGCTTATCGGGAACCTAACTACCCGGTACGCCTTTTTCTCTTCGGTACTATCCGCTTAAAATATTTAGCTCTGATCGTAGTACTCACAGACTTGCTGTTTATCACTTCCAGTAATGCAGGCGGACATATCGCTCACCTGGGCGGAGCATTGGCCGGACTTTGGTTTGCTGCCAGCCTTAGCAAAGGTACAGATATTACAGCCTGGATTAATAAAATATTGGATGGCATTTCTTCTTTGTTCGATAAAAAGACCTGGAAGCGTAAGCCCAAGATGAAGGTTCACTATGGCAATTACAGCCGTGAACAAGACTACGACTACAATGCCCGCAAAAAAGCTCAGTCGGACGAAGTAGACCGTATACTCGATAAATTAAAGAAATCAGGATACGAGAGTCTCACTACCGCAGAGAAAAAAAGTCTTTTTGATGCAAGCAAAAAATAAAGCATGAAACACATCGGAAAAGTCTTCACTTATCTGATTTTAGCTGTCAACGTATTCTTTGTCGGGATTCTTTTATTAACAGCTTATAGTCCGTATATTCACCCTGTGGTGCATCCGGTTGAGTCGTGTATGGGACTCACTTTTCCCATATTTCTGGTCATCAACCTCTGTTTTCTCATCTTTTGGCTGATGGTGCGTTACAAGTTTGCACTTCTGCCCATTCTCGGCTTTGCCTTCTGCTATCCTCAGATCCGGACGTATTTCCCTATTAATATCCATACATCAGATATTCCCGAAGGGAGTATTAAAATACTCTCCTACAATATCATGTCTTTTGGAAACATGGAAAAAGAGAATGGCAAAAACCCTGTACTCGAATATATCCGCGCCAATAATGCCGATATCGTTTGCCTGCAAGAGCACAATGTTTCTTCAACAGCCAAGATACACCTGAATGCAAAAGAAGTAGAAAAGGGTATGAAAGCTTATCCTTACCGGCATATTCAACGTATAGGTAAAGAAATCAGCAATAACCGGATAGCCATCTATTCAAAATATCCTATCCTTTCAGCACGAGAACTGCAATATGAAAGTAGTTATAATGGTTCTGCAATTTATGAATTGAAAGTTAACGGAGATACAATCACCCTCATTAACAACCATCTGGAATCGAACAAACTGACCAAGGAAGACAAAGTTGTATATGAAGAAATGCTGAAAGACCCAAACGCTCATAAAGTGAAAAGCGGCACCCGCCATCTGGTTGGTAAACTGGCAGAAGCATCTGCCATCCGTTCTAAACAGGCGGACGTCATTGCAGCCGAAATAGCCAAATCTCGCCATCCGTATATCATCGTATGTGGCGACTTTAATGACACTGCTATCTCTTATACTCACCGGGTTATCGCAGAAAATCTGGACGATGCCTTCACCGAATCCGGACAAGGATTGGGCATCTCTTATAATCAGAATAAATTCTATTTCAGGATAGACAATATTCTTATCAGTAAGAATCTAAAAGCCTATAACTGCACAGTAGACCGTTCTATCAAAGATTCTGATCATTATCCCATCTGGTGTTACATCACCAAACGATAAATCCATAACCAATGAAACGAATGACAATACCCAATAGCAATACCTATGGAAATAAAGAAAACAGTAATCATTTTAGCTGCAAGTTGTATGATGTACTCCTGTGCTACAAAAACGGATAATAATCCGTTCTTTACCGAGTTTCAAACCGAGTATGGTGTTCCGGCTTTCGATAAAATCAAACTGGAACATTACGAACCCGCTTTTCTGAAAGGAATAGAAGAGCAAAATCAAAATATCAAAGCCATTATCGAAAATCCGGAAGCGCCTACATTTGAAAACACAATTGTAGCGCTGGATAACAGTTCGCCTATTCTGGATCGTGTCAGTGCTATCTTTTTCAATATGACCGATGCAGAAACAACAGATGAACTGACCGAATTATCTATAAAAATGGCTCCGGTACTCTCTGAACATAGTGATAACATTTCCCTCAACCAAGAGCTATTCGCAAAAGTAAATAACGTATATCAACAAAAGAACGACCTGCATCTCACTACAGAGCAAGAACGCCTGCTGGACAAAACCTATAAAAGCTTTGTACGGTCAGGAGCTAATCTTTCTGCTGAGAAACAAGCGCGCTTACGCGAAGTCAATAAGGAACTTTCTACTCTTGGCATCACATTCAGCAACAATATCCTGAATGAGAATAATACCTTCCAGTTATTCGTAGATAAGGAAGAAGATCTTGCCGGCTTACCCGAATGGTTCCGCCAAAGTGCAGCCGAAGAGGCAAAAACTGCCGGACAAGAAGGAAAATGGTTGTTTACATTACACAATGCCAGCCGCCTGCCTTTTCTCCAATATTCAGAAAATCGCCCACTTCGTGAGAAAATATACCAAGCCTATATAAACCGTGGCAATAACAATGACAAAAACGACAACAAAGAGATAATTACCAAAATAGTTAGCCTCCGTCTTGAAAAAGCCAATTTACTCGGTTTTGACTGTTATTCAAACTTCGTTCTGGATAATACAATGGCTAAAAATTCAGCCACTGTTATGGACTTCCTCAATAACTTATGGAGCTATTCGCTCCCTAAAGCTAAAGCAGAAGCTGCTGAATTGCAAAAGCTAATGGATAAAGAAGGTAAAGGTGAAAAGTTAGCGCCTTGGGACTGGTGGTATTATACCGAAAAACTCCGCAAAGAAAAATACAACCTGGATGAAGAAGAAACCAAACCTTATTTCAAACTGGAAAATGTACGTGAAGGTGCTTTCGCAGTAGCTAATAAGCTATATGGCATCACTCTGACCAAATTATCAAATATTCCTGTATATCATCCCGATGTGGAAGTATTTGAAGTAAAAGACGCAGATGGCTCCCAACTGGGTATCTTCTATGTAGACTATTATCCCCGTCCCGGAAAGAGCGGTGGTGCATGGATGAGTAATTATCGCGAACAAAAAGGGGACATCCGTCCACTGGTTTGTAATGTTGCCAGCTTCACTAAACCTGTAGGTAATACCCCATCATTACTTACCATGGACGAAGTAGAAACACTCTTTCATGAATTCGGACACGGGCTTCATGGCCTACTGACCAAATGTAATTACCAAGGTATCTCAGGAACCAATGTTGTACGCGATTTTGTAGAACTTCCTTCACAAATCAATGAACACTGGGCTACCGAACCAAAAGTACTGAAGATGTATGCAAAACATTACCAAACCGGCGAAATCATTCCTGATTCAATCATCGACAAGATTCTGAAACAAAAGACCTTCAACCAGGGATTCATGACAACAGAATTACTCGCAGCTGCTATCTTAGACATGAATCTTCACAACCTTACTGATGTAAAGAATCTGGATGTAATTTCCTATGAAAAAGAAGCAATGGATAAGCTCGGACTTATTCCTGAAATAGCACCACGTTATCGCACAACGTATTTCAACCACATCATTGGCGGATATGCCGCTGGTTACTATAGTTACCTTTGGGCCAACGTTTTGGACAATGATGCCTTTGAAGCCTTCAAAGAGAATGGTATCTTTGATAAAACAACAGCTAATTTGTTCCGCCACAACGTACTTGAGAAAGGAAACAGTGAAGATCCGATGGTACTCTATAAAAACTTCCGCGGAACAGAGCCACAACTGGAACCGATGTTGAAAAACAGAGGTATGAAGTAATGAAAAATAATCTAAGGTTAAAAATAACAAGCTGAATGCTGAGCTTTTTTAACTTCAAGTAAACTTTAATATCCCCTGAGGTAATTCAGAATCCTCCGGGGATATTTTGTTTCTCCCGGATAAATTTCTACATTAGGAGCAAAATGTGCCCTAAACCTCAAATATTTGACTCCTAATTACCACTGAATGTGAAAAAAAAACTATATTTGCAGCCTTATATGCGACAGAATTAAATTAAAAAGTAATCATAATAAATTAAAAGTAAAATGCAAAACAAAGGATTTGTAAAAGTTTTTGCGGTACTTCTCACGCTGGTATGCGTGTTCTACCTCTCTTTTTCCTTCGTTACCCGCCACTATACTAATAAGGCAAAAGAAGTAGCGAATGGTAATGCTAAAGTAGAACAAGAATACCTGGACTCTCTCGCTAATGAGCCAGTCTGGAAAATATGGAAGTGGAATTACACGCTGAAACAATGTCGTGAAATGGAGATTAGTTTAGGTCTGGACCTTAAAGGTGGTATGAACGTCATCCTTGAAGTATCGGTACCTGATGTTATTAAAGCACTGGCTGACAACAAACCTGATGAAAACTTCAATCAGGCATTGGCAACTGCTGCCAAACAAGCTGTCAACAGCCAGGACGATGTGATCACCCTATTCGTTAAGGAATATCGCAGAATAGCACCGGACGCCAAACTTTCTGAACTTTTCGCGACACAACAGTTGAAAGACAAAGTTAACCAGAAATCATCTGATACTGAAGTAGAGAAAGTATTACGTTCTGAGGTAAAAGCAGCCGTAGAGAACTCTTATAACGTACTCCGTACCCGTATCGACCGTTTTGGTGTGGTTCAACCCAATATCCAAAGCCTCGAAGATAAAATGGGACGCATCATGGTAGAACTTCCGGGTATCAAAGAGCCGGAACGTGTGAGAAAACTTCTTCAAGGTTCTGCCAACCTGGAATTTTGGGAAACATATACAGCCAAAGAAGTATTGCCTGTTATGGAAGCTGTAGACAGCAGAATACGTAATGTTTTGGCAAGCTCTGTAGTAACCGATACTACCACAACCGTTACAGAAGAAGTTGTAGCAGAAGTAGCTCCTGCAAAAGCCATTAGCGTTACTGACAGTATTAAGGCCACACTGAAAGGTGACAAGCAAGAAGCTTCCAGCAACATGGAGCAAATCAAGAAAGAGCATCCATTGTTGGCTATTTTGCAGTTGAATACAAGCGGTCAGGGTCCTATCATTGGTTACGCCAATCATAAAGACACTGCTGAGATAAACAGATACCTCTCCATGAAAGAAGTAATGGCTGAACTTCCCAAAGACTTGCGCTTAAAATGGGGTGTTGCTGCAGCTGACTTCGCTCCGAAAGGACAAATTTTCGAATTGTATGCTATCAAATCTACAGAACGTAATGGTAAAGCTCCACTTGAAGGTGATGTAGTAACAGATGCAAAAGACGATTACGATCAACACGGTAAACCGTCTGTAAGCATGTCTATGAACTCTGACGGTGCACGCCGTTGGGCACAATTGACCAAGCAAAATATTGGACGCTCCATTGCTATCGTACTTGATAATTATGTATACTCTGCTCCGAACGTAAGTACAGAAATCACAGGTGGTAACTCAATCATCACAGGTAACTTTACTCCGGAACAATCAAAAGACTTAGCAAACGTTTTGAAGTCAGGTAAGATGCCTGCTCCTGCACACATTGTACAGGAAGATATCGTAGGTCCGTCATTAGGTCAGGAATCTATCAACGCAGGTGTATTCTCATTCGTTGTGGCACTTATCCTGCTAATGATTTACATGTGTGCTATGTACGGATTTATCCCGGGCATGATTGCTAATGGTGCATTGTTCCTCAATTTCTTCTTCACGCTGGGTATTCTTTCATCCTTCCAGGCAGCACTGACAATGTCGGGTATTGCCGGTATGGTGCTTTCACTTGGTATGGCAGTAGATGCAAACGTACTTATCTATGAACGTACGAAAGAAGAGTTGCGTAGTGGTAAAGGTGTAAAGAAAGCATTAGCCGATGGTTACTCAAATGCATTCTCTGCAATTTTCGACTCCAACTTAACTTCAATCATCACCGGTATTATCCTGTTTAACTTTGGTACAGGTCCTATCCGTGGTTTTGCCACTACCTTGATTATCGGTATCCTCTGCTCATTCTTTACAGCAGTATTCATGACTCGTATCGTTTACGAACACTTCATGAATAAAGACAAGTTGTTGAATCTGACATTTACCTCTGCAATCTCTAAGAATCTGCTGGTAAATACTCATTTCGACTTCATGAAGAACAATAAACGTTACTTCATAATCACAGGTGTTATCATTCTGGTATGTATTGCTTCATTCGCAATCCGTGGTTTGAGTCAGAGTATCGACTTCACCGGTGGACGTAACTTCAAGGTGCAGTTTGAACAACAAGTAGAACCGGAACAGGTACGTGAATTGATTGCAAGTAAATTCGGTGATGCCAATGTAAGTGTAATCTCTATCGGTACTGACAAGAAAACCGTTCGTATCAGTACTAACTACCGCATCGAAGAAGAAGGTAATAATGTAGATTCTGAGATTGAGGCATATCTGTACGAAACACTGAAACCATTGTTAACTCAAAACATTTCATTAGCAACTTTCATTGACCGTGACAACCATACAGGTGGTAGTATTGTCAGTTCACAAAAGGTAGGTCCGAGTATTGCAGACGATATCAAAACATCTGCTATCTGGTCTGTTGTTCTGGCTCTGATTGCTATCGGTCTGTATATCCTGCTTCGCTTCCGCAATATTGCTTATAGTGTGGGTTCTGTGGTAGCATTGACATGCGATACTGTGATGATTATCGGTGCTTATTCGCTGTTGTGGGGATTGGTTCCGTTCTCACTGGAAATTGACCAGACATTTATTGGTGCTATCCTGACAGCTATCGGTTACTCTATCAATGATAAGGTGGTAATCTTTGACCGTGTGCGTGAGTTCTTCAATTTGTATCCGAAACGTAACAAACGTTTGCTGTTCAATGACTCACTGAATACAACATTGGCCCGTACTATTAATACTTCATTGAGTACATTGATCGTGTTGCTGTGTATCTTCATCCTGGGCGGTGACTCTATCCGCAGCTTCGCATTCGCAATGATCCTGGGTGTTGTCATCGGTACACTGTCTTCTCTGTTCATTGCTTCTCCTATTGCCTATACAATGATGAGTAAAAAGAAAGAAACGGCAGAAACTGCGACTGTTGCTGTAGAATAATAACAGACAACTTATATAAAAAAGAAGAGGAGAAAGTTATGATAGCTTTCTCCTCTTCTTTTTTATAATAAGGCTGAGACTTTATAATACTGGAATAGAAACTTACAGAAAATAGCTATCCAATAAAAGAGTTCTTATGCGCTGAAAGGGTGATAACCTTAAAAAGATAACAACTCCGGTTGTAGCCAAAAGCTATAAGCATGATATCTCAACAGAACCAAATATTCGGAATGTACAGGCTTTCCCCAAGAATTATCACCGCCTACTCCTTTTTGTGCATAATCAATATTCAGATAATAATCTTTCTCTTCTACCATATCTACTGACGAACGCATCCGTGTACCTTCTTTAGTAAAATATCCGTTCTGTCCCGTAAACTGAATATTAAAACAGAATATTGGTTCACCTGTTACTTTCAAAACATGTCCATTGGGACTCTTTAATTGCAACCAACGAACATCTGTACGATACCCATTCTCTTGCGGACGGATATAGTTATAAGGAAGTTCATAAACCGGTATCTCATATCTTCCTACTAATGCAGCAGTTTTACGATCCGAATAGTTCTCCCAAGGACCACGTCCATACCATTGTGCCAATGAAAGTTCTGAATTTATATTGGCAACCTGTCCTATCCGGGGAATGGACATATTGGATTCTCCATTATAATAATTCGGTGTAAAATAGTTATCTACTCGTATCGTACCATCAGCATACACTGTGTAATCCGTATCAAAGAAAATAGTGTGCTGGGGTTTATCCGAAACAGTAAATTGAGTTTTAATATGTACCTTTATCTGACCATATTGCTTTATTCTCTTAGACACAGCAGCAACAGGTTCTGCTGTAACCTGTAATACTTTCATTTTAGAAGCTGCATCTTTCCAGACATTGTTCTCACTATCCCAGTCATCATTATCTGTATTAACACGCCAAAAATCGGGTAGAAGGGAAGATTTCAGATAGTCAAAATTCTCATATTGCAAAGATTTCAATCCACCTTTTTGTTTATCAAAAAGCAAATTCAGCCCACGTTCTCCTTTTATACCGATCACAGTATCATTCTCCCAATAAGTCAATGTTTGGCTTAGCGTATCAACGGTCATTTTTTTAGCCGAACGGTTCAATGGAATCTGATCATAAGCGACTGTCCAACCCTTAGGCAACAAACCGTCTGCTTCCTTTTGCTTGAATTCGACATTCAAAAAGTATTCATATTGATCAGAAAGAATCGTTTGATAGGGTATAGTCAACAAGCCAGTTGCGCGAGGCGTTAATGCAAACGGTATACTACCACTTTCTACTACGTTCCCATCCTGCAAAACATTCCACACCAACTGATATTTATCAGCATTGGTAAATGAAAACGTATTTGTCACTTCAAACATCTTCTCTCCCAATTTACTACGCCGTACGCGCAAGCTTTGTAAAACTTTCCTAGCCTCATACGCATGGGGATTAGGTTTTCTATCCGGAGAAAACAATCCATTAATACAAAATGCCCCATCATTACGAATCTTTTCCTGACCAAATCCACCTCCGTACTCATAGTAATGTACCCCATTACGATACGCATCCATTCCCTGATCTACAAAATCCCATACAAAACCACCTTGTAACACCGGATAAGTCTCTATCAGATCCCAGTAATCCTGAAAATTCCCAAGACTATTACCCATAGAATGTGCATACTCACATTGAATGAGAGGCATACGAGTATCGGGCGACAAGGCATAGTTCTTCATAATCTCTCCTTTCATATACATGGGACAATAAATATCCGTATGCGGTAAAGTCCCTGCCTGCTCAAACTGTACCAACCGACTCTTATCAAGTGTTTTCAGCATTTTATAACCTTCGATAAAATTGAGGCCGTCACCACATTCATTACCCATAGACCAGATAATAACTGAAGGATGGTTTTTATCTCTCTGAAACATACGATTCATACGATCCAAATGAATATCTGTCCATTCGGGATCACAGGCTATGTGTTTTTGAGGATCTATTACATTCTGTAAAGCCGCTCCCAAACCATGCGATTCAATATTAGCCTCATCAACTACATATATCCCATATTTATCACACAGCTCATAGAAATAGGGATCGCACGGATAATGACAGGTACGAATCGCATTGATATTAAATTGTTTCATCAACTCAATATCCTTCTCCATTGTTTCACGAGGAATATAATGTCCATATTTAGGATGATGTTCATGTCGGTTAGCTCCTTTTATATAGATAGGAACCCCATTTACCAAAAGCTGTGCATTCTTTATTTCGACTTTACGAAATCCTACTTTACATGAGCTATACGTGGTTTTACCATCTATCTCCTCTATCCCAATTAATAATGTATATAAATACGGTGTTTCAGCAGTCCAGTGTGTACAGTTCTCAATTACCTTTTCCAAATTCATATTTTGTTCTTTCAATCCGGACAAGGTAATGGTTTGTTTTTCTCCCCAGACTTCTTTATTCTCTTTATTAACTAAAGAGAAAGAGACATTAACCGAGGTTTTCCGTGCCTGAGTATTTTTTAGCGTATAGTTCAATTCCAACAGACCGTTCTTGTATTGTTTATCCAAATCTCCTATAACAAAGAAATCTTTTAGAAACACCGGAGATGTAGCATATAACCATACATCTCTTTTTATACCCGCCAATCGCCAAAAGTCCTGGCATTCCAAATAAGAACCAATGGAAAAGCGATAGACTTCAAGAGCTATCACATTCTCTTTCCCATATTGTATGTAAGAAGTTACATCAAACTCCGCCTGCATCTTAGAATCCTGAGAATACCCAACCTTTTGCCCATTCACCCAAATATAAAAAGCAGACTTGACAGCTCCCAGATGAAGTACCACACGTTTGTTCTTCCATGCCAAAGGTACATGAATTGTACGCCGGAATGCTCCTACAGGATTCCATTCCGTAGGAACACGATACGGATAAGGATTCACATAATTAAATTCGTAAGGATGATTCATATACAAAGGTTTATCATACCCTTGTAAAGGCCAACTACCTGGTACATCAATATCATCCCACTGAGACACATCAAAGTCCATCTGATAAAAGTCAGCCAAACGTTCGGTAGGTTTGTCGCAAAAATGGAATTTCCATTTACCATTCAGCAATATATTATCCGGAGCATTCTCATATCCCCCTCTCAATGCTTCATTTCTATCCGAATAATACCAAAACGTAGCACGTCCGTCTTCTCTGTTTATCCCGGTTATACGAGGATTTTCATACTCTTTCTGCTGTGCAGATGCAGATATACCAAGCATACATAATACAATATATATAATCTTCATTCTCTCCTATATTTTAAAACAAACAATAACTCCCCGATACATAAATATTTCCACATTAATGCATCAGGGAGTATAATACCTATTGATTAACCTATATTATTCATTTACAATCTTTCGTGTCACTACATCACCATTTACAGTCTGTACTTTCACTACATACATGCCACGGGGCAATATAACAGAAGCTTCATTTATATCTCCGATTTTCTCACCAACCGCTATTCCATCCACCGAATATACATTTACCTTGTTTAAACCGTTACCTTTTGCATAAATAGTTCCATCTACCGAATAAATCCTTACCGCTGTTTCAGTATCATTCACATTCTGCAAGCCGGTTGAGACCTCTTCACGTCCATCAAATTCATCATTCAACACGATTTCATCGATATAGAACTTACCGGCAGGATTATCCCAATTATCTTCGCCATTGAATCCGAATAGAAATTCGATAGCAGCAATCGATTCACCTTTCAGTTCGGATATATCCATAACAAAATCTTCCCAAGCATTTGCATCATAAGGCATATATTCAGATCTAGCCTGATTACCCATATGATCCTTAACAATAACTCTGACTGTTTGTCCACCCGTATACATCATAATGTGAAGATTTGTATTCGGATAAGATGCCTTAACATAACCATTAATCGGCAATTGCAAAGCATGCCACCATGTAGCAGAAGCAGGTTTATTATAGCACAACGCTTTCTTAGTCAGATTTACAGATTCTGAAGCCGGATTATCTACTATCGAACAAGAAGCATTCGGATCAAACAGAGTCCAATCCAACAAATTCGTAGCTGTCATATCAGGGTCATCGAAGTTCACAATGTCAGTAATTTCAAGTTTATTTGCTCCATCCGGATAGAAGGTATCCAACAATTGGAAATCATCAAATAAATACTTTGTTTCGGGTACAGCTCCCGGACCACCCCATTGTAACTCCGGCTGTATCATTATCTTCCCAATACCTTTAGCATTCTTCAAATACTCCGACAAATCAATTACAATATCCTCCCAGGAGTTTGCCTTTGTATTGTTGAACATCAATTGATGTAACTGATTAACACCGCTTTCGTCATATATATGTATTTCACTTGCCCCCCCGATTCTTGTGCGATACATTTTAAAATGAAGATAAACGTGCTTATCCGACGCAGGTTTGAAATACACGCCTTCGGCCGGTAACATATTTACTTTATGCCACCAATCATGCTGGTTGGTAGCAGTAATCGCATAACACTTTTCCGATTTATTAATACTGTTCTTCTGAGGATTATCTTCAACACCTATCCTCTCTTCTCCCGTTCCTTCATAAGAAATATTCTCTAATACTAAAGAACTACCTTCAAAGTCCTCCCACAGAGGAGTAGAAATTTGTGCATTAACCCCCAATGCAAACACTGCCGTACATAAAGTAATAATTTTCCTTTTCATGATAAAGTTATTTAAAGTTATACAATCTGTTTTGAAAACGACCGCAAGTTAGCGAGGAGTCTAAAAAGCGGGATTCACGCTAGTAACATTCACTCGCTAATTGGTAACAACCGGCTTATTTTATATATTTTATACCTGTCACCGAGTTTGGCGCCAGTATTATGAGGCTTTTTTTATTAGAAAAAGCGGTTTCTGCACCATTCATTCCTCTTTCCGTATAAGTCACCGTATATTTTTCAATCTTTGAATAGTCCGCTTCCGAAAAAAGAGCAATCTTAACAGGATACTGATATTTATTGACTATAACCGTACAGGCCTCACCATTATTATTAATTAATGAAACCACATTCAAGTACTCCTCAGCTTCTGTATAATCAGTCTCCACAACCCGATTTTCACCTATACCGAGTCCAAGTGTTTTCGACAATAATCTGAATACATACGCTTTAGGCAGTAATCTTCCTTTTTTATTGCGTACATCCCATGCATAAAGCCCGTGTGCATCTGCTGAAATGCCTTGTTCAGTCGTTCCGTTTTCTGCAATTGCCTGTAAATAGTTCCAATGCATAGCTCCTGCCAGACCGTCGCGCATCCAGTTTACCAAACAATTCCCGACAAACAGATGTGATTTTGTTCCGATATAAGTTACCGAATCCGCAGCATTGCTAATAGATGTACTCCATTCTGTGAAATAAACCGGTAAATCACCATAGCCGAATTTTGCCAACTGTCCCTTTACCCTTGTTACAGTCTCTTGCTCTGTAGGAATGCCATAATCGCCATATACATGATGAGAATAGAAATTGAAGTTATCCTTATTAATACGTATGTCGGCAAAAAAATCACGATTCGTACTGCCACCGACTCCACCATCCGAATGAGTCACAACAGAAGTTCCTCCCATCGGCATATCGGGAGTAATCTCCCTTACTACTTTTACACAAGTCATATAAATATCCGCCAAAGCTGCTCCTGCCGATGCATACGGGCTCTTATCAATCGTCATGAAATAACCCGGCTCATTATAGACCTCTACCCAGTCTATATATTTGTAGTAACGGCTATATACTTTACGAACAATATCTGCATAAACATCCAAATCCATCGGTACCCCTTTACTGGTTCCGTTGTATGCTAACCATCCCGGACAATAAGCAATAATCATCATTACTTTCATCCCGCTCTTCTTGGCACGAACAGCCAGTTCCAGGTCCGAGAAGTCCCAGGTATCCGGATTCTGCACATCATTTACATTATTAATATAGTCTTGATAAGTTATATTGGAAGGCAAAATTTTCTCAAGCCACATATCACAACGAATACAATTGAACCCGGCCTCTGTCAACTGAGGCAATATCTTACGCGAATGGGGTAAAGAAGGGTTCTGGCATCCACCAAATAACATATTACCGCAAGTATTATTTATTTTCCCGAAATCGACTGTAACATTCAAAGCATCACTGACCTCCTCATCAGTTGTAAACAAAACCTCACTCAATCCGAAAGCATTACCTCCCCAATTACCATTACCAATAGTTTTAGCAATCTGAAGACGTACATAACGAGCCTGAATACCCGATAGACGGATCGGAGTATTCTTTCCATCATTCAGATTGGTAGCATTCAGTCCGTCAATTCCGGAGGCCTGTGCTAACTGGAACGGATAGTTTGCATCAACCACGTAACCGGGATTTTCGGGAGCAGCCAATTCTGTCCAATTGGTATAGTCATCGGAATATTCTATTCGCATATTCTTCACCCCCTTGTTCAAATTGCCGGGTCGGTTGAAATTCCAGATATACAATCCCTGCAAACGATAGGATTTCTTTAAATCGAATGTCAGCTTCACATCTCCCAACACTCCCGACCGACTACACCACATGGTAGAGCCATCGGCAGCATCGTCATGCGTAGCATCCAAAGATTTCTCCGACATACCCGAAAAGTTCACCAAATTGCCAGACAGCATGATACCATCCGAGTTACTAGCAGACACGCTGACAAATGGAATAATATTTTCAGTTCCAGCCGCACTTAACGACAACGAACAGAAAAAAGCAAGCAGCATATAAATCAATTTCTTCATCATTTATTTATTAATTGATAGATTCATTAAAATTTAACTCATTATTAGAAGGCCAAATAATAATCTACAAGCGGATAATCATATCATTTATTTTTTACAGGGTTCAATTACTCCCCAGGAAGTATTTGGTTTGTCTCCCATTTCCAGAATTAACTCTCCCCCCTTGAGTAGTTCTGAGGCCGGAAAATAAAATTGTTCCAATTCTTTTCCGTTCAAAGTAGCACTTTGAATATATTTATTACTCCTGGATACATTACGGGCTTCAATTGTAAAAGTTTTGCCACGATTATAGCGCTCGCCCAAGTCGATTACTACTTTTTCATAAAGAGGACTGGTTATCTCGTAAATGGGATCAACACGGCATCCTCCATCAGTTTGGAAGAGCCCTAATGTAGCCATCACAAACCATGAACTCATTTGCCCCTGGTCTTCATCGCCCAAATATGCATTGGCAATACCGGAACCATAATAGTTATCGATGATAGAACGAGACCATTTCTGAGTTAACCAAGGTTTATTTGCCCAATTAAACAAGAAAGCAAAGTGCATAGATTGCTGGTTACCTTGCACTACCGGATAATCCCAATACTGATCATTCGGAGCATTGTATCTCCAAGGTTCACTTGCTTCAAATCCCCAGTTCAGACGATCAACAAATTTTTTCTCACCTAACATATTAATCAGAGCTGGAACATCTTGAGGAACAAAGAAACTCAACTGCCAAGAATTACCTTCCACATAATGATGATCACGCCCCGATTGAAACGGATCAAAGTCAGATATAAAGTTACCGGCAGTATCACGCATATGCGCAAACCCATTCTCGGGATTAATGGCATTTTTCCACCAGTAACCACGTTCGTTAAAAGTATCATACTCCGTATATTTACCCAATGCTTTAGCCATTTGTCCAACCGTCCAATCATCATATGAGTATTCTAAGGTATTTGAGAAACGTCCTTTTTCAATAGGTACATATTTATACTGGAGATAAGGAATCAAATCACGATTCCCGGCAAACCCACCTGCAACATGCGTGGCAGGAGTGGTCTGCATCTTCTTCATAGCCTCGAAAGCTTTCTCCGAATCAAAATCACGGATTCCCATCTGATATGCCGCTACAATCAGAGGAATCTCATGTTCAGCCACCATCACCGGGATATACTCCATTCCGGCAGGACCTTTGGCCAGCCAACCGTTTGAATCATACATCGCCAGTTGCGAGTTCACCCACTTAGAACTCCATTCCGGAGTTACAAGATTCCAGAATGGATTCAAGTTCCAAAACGAATTCCAAAAAGCATCACATCCTAAAGCCGCATGTTCCGGATTAGTAAACTTACGCACTTTTTCATCAGGAGACATCCATTCACCGTTTATATCACTAAAAAGATTACGACAAAGTGCCCTGTACATATTTGTATAGAAACGTACTTTTTCAATACGATCATTCGTTGTTATAGTTAAACGGTCCAGAATGTCATTCCATACTTTCTTCTGATTCTGCACAACAGCATTAAAATCCCAATCAAAGCGGTCGGTAATCTCTTTTTGCAGATTTTCTGACGCATTAGCTATACTGACAAACGAAATACCGGTACGAAGCTGAACTACCGGATGTGTCCGTGTATCAAACTCTACATATAAACCGGCATCTTTCAAATCTTTTCCAGAAATACAATTCGAATCTACGAGTTGTGTATTTTTCCATCCGCCTATTTTCTTGATAGGAGCGTCGAACTCTATCACAAAATTCACCACATAATCCTGATCAGCATCATTACTCCATACACCAGGAGAATATTGATGGCAATATCCTTCAATTCTGTAATCGCTTACTTGTTCTACTTCAACGTCCGAAAGTTTATAATCATATTCCGCCTGAATATGCAAATCTATCATAACACGTCCATCCCGGTCTTTCGGAAAAGTATACTTCTGAAAACTAGCTCTTTCCGTAGCGGTTACTTCTGCTAGAATTTCCGTATCAGTAAGAAATACTTTATAATAGCCCAAAGGAGCTTCTTCACTTTTTTTATCAATACGCGAACGATATCCCTCATCCGGCCGGAACTGATCACCTACTTGCGTAAACAGTTTACCATTCGTAGGCATTATTCCAAGCCCGCCCATTGTCCATTCATGAATATGACTGAAACAACCTAATGTTTCGAATGTAGGCTGATAACCAGCTTGCCAACCTCCATTTTGATTATCAGGACTCAATTTTACCATACTAAACGGCATCCAAGGACCGGGAGCAATCATCCAACGCGAATGTGCCGTACCTATTTTCGTATCTACATAGTCAGCAAAAGTTTGTAAAGTTTGAGGAGAGCGAATCACGGAACCTTTCTCCAGCAACTGATTATTCGCAAAAACCTGATACTCACTCTTTTTATTCTTTTTGACAGCAGGCATCGGAACTTCAAAAATATAACGTGCAGTATCCAACAAGGCTGTAAAGATTTCTACTCCATCAAGTTTTACCATTAATTCCGGTTGCCCTTTCAGATGTTCTACATCTACTAACAAAGGCTGAAATTTTACTCCATTCTGTTCTATTTCATAAGTAGCAGATGATACATTACGCAGGAAAGCAAATTCATTATTTTCACCCAATATATCACTGTTCCCTTCCAGGCGAATCTGATCGAATACAATCCAGCCGCCCTCAAGTATCGAAATCTTAACAGTATTCCCTCCTTCCTTCAAGTCGATGGCTTTAACGGGAAACTCCAATATTTGTTCTTTCGCTTCTTTCATATCGCCTTCAAGTACTTCTTTAGAGTGGCCTTTTATCTCAAATTTTCTCTCTACTGAATTTACTGTTACTTTCACTAGTGAACGGGTCGGATTAGCATCTACCAAGTCGACAATCAATTTAAATTCACCTTTCTTCGGCAATTTTGCAACATTAAATAAAATATTCGTTTCATGCGTTCTCCAACCGGAAGTATGCCATGTTCCTCCCCACGTATCGTCGGGGCCGGGTAATACATAAGGAAAATCCTTTTTAGCCACTGAAGTACCGATGATATAATAACGATCTTCATACCCGAAATCATTTGCCAGGAATTTTTTATATTCAGAGGGTCCCATCGCCAAATCGGCTCCGGAATTATCTCCACGACCAATCGTCCATACCACTTTGGCAGAAGCCAGAGAAGCGACAAAGCAGATCAACAAACAAAAGGAAATTACCTTTCTCATAATAACTCTTTATTTTTTCAATTTGGATATTATCAATTTAATATGAATTCGTATGCACTGTTAAAAAAATACTTCAGAAGCATAAAGCATACATTTTTTATAATTTACTGATTGAATATAGCTTATAAATTCAAAGCAGTATCTTTCGAGTTTCAGAATGGCCGTCCTTGCTAACAACCACCAAATAAAACCCTTTTGGTAAACCGCATAAACTAACAGAATGGCAGTCACCGCCCAATGGTATTTGTTCAGATATTAATTCCACCCCTGATAATCCTTTTACACAGACATTTTCCCAATCACCAACCACGGACAACAATTTGGTATCGCGATTATAATAGAGCTTGAATTGGGCCGAAGAATTCACTTCCTCTATTGAACTGGGCAAATCCCCTGTAGTAAAAGTCAGAGTTTCTCCCTCTACCTTAATATTTGAGATCACAATTTCGGCCAATTCACCGTTACTGATGAATGGATACGGATTAGAAGTTGTATCAAACAAATTTCGACCATTTACATCCGAGAACAAGGCAGCATTCAAATCCCCTGTCTCATTAAGTCCGCCATCTTTGCGAAATACATAAAATTCCGGAATCCGATCAACAGAACCGCTTTGTGTAGTATTTACCCGGTAAATCAATAATCCGGATTCCGGTAAATTGCGTTCATAAACATTCTGATTATTGCGGTATTCCAGAACAAAGAATTCATTCGGATCGTCAGTAAGAATTTTATAGGCATTATTTGTCGGTTTATTGGCAGAATTTAATGTATAAGTAACGTTACTTCTGACTGCCGGAATCTCTTCCGCCCACATACCACCCGAATATTTCCAACGATTGTATACCAAAGGGAGAGTTAATCCAGGCCCATCCATTACATCCCACATGCCAACCGGACGGGGATACTCTGAACGGGAACGGTATAAATAAGGGAATCCCAGCTTATTCAACAGATAGCGGCAATGGGTAGCCAGAGAATTCCGCTCATAAAGAATCGTATAGTCTCTGATTTTCTTTCCACCCAATTCAATATCTCCGTTTGCCTGAATGTAACGGTCGGAAAGCTCTCCGGTCTGAGGAGAATGCACTCCTTTATCCATTCCCCGGCCACCTCCCCGGAAAACGATTACAAAATCATCGATATATCCGTCACCGTCTTTATCATAAACATCTCCATCAATCTTCGCCGCTATTTTTTCAGCCAGTTCTTTTATAATAAAACCGATAGAAACATCTGCAAGCCCTGCGCTGATATCCTTTCCCCTGCATTCAGGGAAACTCTTTGCCCAAGTACTGTCGTAACAGTAAAAACAGTATTTCAATTCATGAGAACGTTCCGAAGTATCTTGACCGGGTACAGGAAAAACAGATGTGTTCACCTTCAATTTACCATTCGATACAGTACGTATATAAGACTGGACCGACATCTCTCCGGCACCATTGAAAAACTCTTCATAATAACTACCGGATTCATCAAAATCCGGATCATCAAGAAAACGAGCCAACACAACAATCCGGTTTCTTTCGCCCATCCATCTGTTATCGGCCTCAGCAGATAACCCACCGGTAATCGTGGCAAACAGTAAACAACAAACAATAAATCTCCAATCTTTCATAAATCAATTCTCCCCAATTATAAAGGTTTGTTTCCCATTTCAAGAACCAACTTTCCACCATTCGCAATCGCACTGAATGGAATACGAAAGTTCTTCAGCAGTTTACCATTCAACCGAGCACTACGGATGTAACGGTTTTCAGGTGAATTATTCAAAGCCTCAATAACAAACTCTTTGCCCGTATAATATCGGGGATCAAGAGTAATTGTAATCTTATTGAACAAAGGAGAAGTAATATCAAGTTCTGAAGCAGAAGTTACTCCCCCATCCATCTCGAACAGCCCCATAGCGGACATTACAAACCATCCCCCCATCTGTCCTTCATCTTCATCACCTTCCCAACCTTTATAAGGAGAATCACCGTAAAAGCTATCAAGTATCTCTCTCGTATATTGCTGGCATAAAGCCGGTTTACCCAAATAATTGAATATAAAGGCGGAGTTCATATTCACTTCATTTCCCTGATTGATGTAAAATTCGGCAGATTGTCCCATCGTACGGTCAAATACATGCGCTGCAAAGTTGTGCTTCCGTGACTTTTCAAATCCTTCGGACAACCGTTCCAACGCTTTATCCTTACCGATTAACTCAATCAATCCTTCAATGTCATGAGGTACATACCAGGAATATTGCCAGGAATTACCTTCAATAAATCCCACATTCGAAAATACATCAAACTGATTGTCCCAATTACCGGACGAATCTTTGCAACATACATATTTATACTCCGGATGATAGACATTTTTATAATTCATGGAGCGGGTCTCCAAGAAAGCAGCTTCCTTCTTTTTCCCAAGTGCTTTTGCCAGTTGGGCTACACAAAAATCATCATAAGCATAATCCAGTGTTTTAGACACAACATTGATCTCACTCGGCATATAACCATACTTAATGTAAGCATCCAGATCAATCTGTCCGTATGTTCCTCCACAAGGATGTTCTCCACCGGGGTTGGTAACCATTTTATAAATAGCCTTATAAATATCTTCACCGTCCTTACGTATTTTTTTCTGATATGCAGCTACCATCAAAGCTACTTCATGCGAACCTTCCATAATACCGGAATACTCGATACCTGCCGGCCCTTTACCGGTCCAACCCGTATGCTTATACATCTCTAGCTGGGTCGTAACCCAATTATCTATAATCTCAGGAGAAAGAATAGACCATAATCCGTTCAGATTCCAATATGAATTCCAGAATGCATCACCGCCATAGACAGCCTCTCCCGGTTTTAGCTGCCGTATATTTTCACAAGCATCCCTATACTTTCCGTCTATGTCATTCCAGGTTTGCTTACCTGCATACGCACGATACAGATTTGTATAAAACTTGCATTTGTCCTGTTCAGTACCGCCCTCTACTTTGACCTTTCCCAACAGGTTATTCCAGGTTTGACGTGCATTATTTACACAGGCATCAAAATCCCATCCGAAGGGTTCCGCCACCTCCTCTTGTAAATTCAACCGGGCTCCTTCCATGCTAACCAACGATAAACCGGTCTGTACCAAAATCTCTTCTTTATCCGCTGTTTTATAAGTAACGTAAGCACCCATCTCACCTGAACCGGAAATCTCGCCTACATTCTCTATTATTTCCGTATCTTTCCAACCATTAAAAGAGTCGAACGGCTTACTGAAACGGATAGAGAAATAGAGTGTCCAATCATTCCAGCTACTCCAAGTTCCAGATACGCATTTCGCATATCCTTCAATCCGGGTATTACTGATCTTCTCGATAACTGCATCTTTCACAGAGAATCCGTAATCCCATTCGGTAGGAAACAAAAGATCTATTAAGACTCGGGAATCTTCACAATCCGGAAAAATGTATTTTTGGAAACTACAACGAGTAGTTGCCGTCATTGCAGCCTTTACCTGATGATCGTACAACTCCACTTCGTAATATCCCGGAGATGCTTTTTCCGTATCTTTCAGAATACGGGAATGATATCCCGCATTAGCTCCCTTGTAAGGAGAATCAGGTCCGGGATTCTCAATTGTGAAATCAGCAGTAGCGGGCATCATAGAAAGTCCGCCCATGGTCCAGGCGTGTATATGACTGAATGCCGACACGCTGTTTATTGCATATTCATATCCTCCCATCCATCGGTTTCCCTGATTATCCGGACCTATTTGTACCATACCGAAAGGCATCTGTGCATACGGCCCCAACATCCATCGGGAGTTGGATGTTCCGATAAAACAATTTACGTAATCCACCGGTTCTTTTTCATCGGCATTTACCTGAAACGCCGCAAACAAATAACACAACAGTATTGTCAATCTATACTTTATTCGCATATTACTTCACTTTTACATAGAAATAAAAAATATTCTTATTCTTAACTCCGTCATAACAAGTCAAAGAGAGTTTATGATAACGTTGCTTAATGGTAAATTGGGTACCATCGTGCTTTGTGTATATTTCTTCCCATTCGTATAAAGCATCCAAAGGAACTTTTACATTATATGCATATCCATATTCGGATGCCCTGTTGCCTTCATCGAAAGATTGTTCATCTTTCAGATTCCAGTTCGCATATTCCAATGCCAGATAAGCAATGCCGCTATCGTCCCTCACCAATGCTTTTATCTCTATAGTTTCTCCCCTGTCCACCTCAAAAGTATCTACAGCGATATCTGCCTGCGGAGAGTAATAATCGACACCCTTATTCAAATCCCGTTCACAGGAAGACATAAACACTGCGGCTATCGACATGCTTATAATCCATATTCTTTTTTGCAGATTCATATTTTATTTATTAAATTTCATTCAACATACATTATTACCATCCCGGATTCTGAACCAACCCTCCATTTTTCTGTAGTTCTGACTGAGGAATAGGATAGTAATTCATTTTTGTTTCAAACATCCGCTCTTCGACCACAAACTGTTCATATTCTATTTCTTCACCATTCACCGTGATTCGCATGCCATGAATCGGCCGGTTAAAATAAGTATTCCCTTCATTCCAACGCCGGACATCCCAAAAACGATGCTCTTCAAAAGCCAGTTCCACCCTCCGTTCATTCCGGATACGTTCGCGCATCTCTTCTTTGGACAATTCCATACGTATATTCAACTGAGGAATTTTAGCCCTTTTTCTTATCTGATTTACTGCATCGTATACCGATTGGTCAGGAGCTTCCAAATATTCATTCATTGCTTCGGCATAATTCAGTAAAATTTCTGCATACCGAAATAATATCCATGGACGACGACGCTTTTGGTCTTTCGAGAGATCAAGGTTCTGATCGATAAACTTGCGCATATAATATCCCGTTCTTGTAGCTGTAGGAGTTTTGTTCAATCCGTCTTTACCACCAACGAAAGTTTCAATCGGAGTACCACTAAACTTCAATCCGTTATAAGATATAGTATACTCCATACGTGGGTCACGGCTCTTATAGGGATTTTCTGGATTGTATCCGGAACGGGGGTCATCAATAGGATATCCCTTTGTCGTTTCATAAGCATCTACTAATTCCTGCGTAGGATTAGTATATCCTTTACCACCGTAACTGATCGGATTATTATACAATTCTATTTCATTCGAACTTTCCGAACTGGTAGCAAATAATATCTCATTATTATAAGGCGTAGTGAATACAGAATAGTAAGCACTTAGCAAGCCAACCCGAGAAGGATTTTTTACTTGGATATCCATAATTTCTTTAGCGGCATCAGCTGCATCTTTCCACAATTGTTTATCTCCAGCAGGATTATTCAATTTACTGGCAAGATAAAGTAAGGCTCTGGATTTCAATGCTAAAGCAGACAGACAAGTAGCCCGTCCGTATTCAGCTGCATCCTTATTAAAGTTATCCAAATAAGTTGCAGCATTCACACAGTCCTTAACTATAAATTCAATTGCTTCCGCAAATGTAGATTGTTTCACAAACATTGCTTCCTCTTCAGTTAATACTTTGTCAATTAACTGAATATTTGAAAAACGTTTAGCCAATTCAAAATGATAAAAAGCTCTCAGAAATAAAGCTTCCCCCCTCATACGTGTATAAGTAGCTTTCGATTGCTCGTTTTTATCAATCAAGCCGGCATCTTTAATAGTTGTATCCAACTCCCGCAAAAACACATTTGCCTTACGGATACCTGCGTACATTGTTTTCCAAACTTCTTCTTCCGGATTATAGAAAGGAGTGATAGCCCCATTGTTGTATCCATGAACAGCCGATCCCGAATAAGAACATATTGCTTCGTCCGAAGCACACGCGAACATAGCATTGTCAAGTCTGTTAAAACCATTCATCAATTCCCGATAAGTACTGTTCAGAAAACCCTGGGCAAAACGCTCGTCTGTAAAAATATCATCTTTGTCCAGATTTGTATCTATGTCTTTATCCAATATGCTGCACGAGCTCAAAAACAAAGTCAGCAACAAAAATAATTTAGATATGTATTTCATATAGTCCAAGATTTAAAATTTCAGATTTACACCAATATTAAATGAACGCATCACCGGGTATCCTGTTACACCGGCATCAACCACCTCCGGATCGACATCATACTTGCCTAGTTTATCCACAGTAAGTAAATTCTGTCCGTTCACATAGAGACGAAGTTGTTTGATATTTACCTTTTTCAAAAGTGATTTAGGTAATTGATATCCGATTTCTACATTACTCAACCTTAAGAAATTACCATTCTTAATCCAGAAAGAAGAAGAACGATAGTTATTCAGGTTGTTCTCGGTAGTCAGACGCGGAAAGGTTGCATCGGCCTCACGTACTCCTTTTTCCCAGGCTCCATAGGCCAAAGCCGTTACCTTATTATTATTCTGTAAAGCCCAAACAGCAGCATTATTCAGGTATACCGAACGATTGGCAACTCCGGACAACATAGCCGAAAAATCGAATCCGGCATAATCAATACCTAATGATAAACCCATAGTTATCTCCGGAACAGTCGGTTTGCCAATGGGCACTTCATCATACAAGTTTATATGATTATCTTCACCGGAATTCTGATTCTTGTATTTCAAGTCTCCGGGACGAATTTTATAAAATGTAGAAATAGGACTGTTCCTGATATCTTCTTCGTTCATGTAAAATCCGAGTGCTTCTAATCCCCAAAGTTGAGAAACAGACTTTCCTGTTCTTTTCTGATATTCTTTCAATCCTTCCACTTCGTCCATAGCCAGAATTTTATTCTTTGCCAACGAAATGTTCGCCTGAACGAAATATCCGAACTTATTAATCCGGTTATTATGCGTCAATGAGGCTTCCATACCCCGATTGACTACCGTACCTATATTTACATATGGAAACGGAGCACCGATAATCCAGGAAGAAGTATTTTGTTTCTCTGAAACAATATCCGTACGTTTATGCCAGAAAGCGTCTACCGATACGGACAACTTAGAGAACAGTTCGAAATCGATACCTACATTCACATTACGTGTCGTTTCCCAGGTCAAATCCGGATTTGCCAACCGTCCTTCCCACGCACCATCGCTCCATGCAAAACCACTACCGAAAATATATCCCCCGTAGGATTGATCGAATCCCGACCAATGCGATTGATAAGCATAGCGCTCAAAACCGGTTTTACAGTTTCCGGCTTCTCCATAAGAAGCTCTCAACTTAAGATAGTTGACAACATTCTTATTAAAGAATGATTCATTAGAAATAATCCACGCTCCGGATACGCTGGGAAAGAAACCAAACCGATGTCCCGGTGCATACTCATCGCTACCGTCGTAAGCAAAACTGAACTCCCCGATGTATCTTTTATCAAAACAGTAAGTCGCCTTCCCACTCATTCCCTGACGGGCATAAGCCGGATTATCACCCTGCACAAACAGTTGAGACTGATAATAACGCATATCTGCAAGCACTTCATGCTTTCCGAACGTACGTTCGTACGAAAAACCTGCATCGAAAGCGAGTTGATACTGATAATAATCATATAATTTTTCCTGAGCTAACGACAATTGCTTGTCTTCTCCGTATACAGAATAAGTGTTATCTCTCTGCAATTCATAAGTAGCATAGTTGCTTGTCTTACCCGTACCATAACCGGAAACTCCATCAAAAGCAACCATTGCCCGGACATCCAATCCTTTCGTTACAATATCCAATCTCTGCCGTGCCTGAGCCTTTACCTGCAAAACTTTATTCCGGTCTTTACGATATCCTGTATGGGATATCATACCGTAAGGATTCTGCCTGTACTGTGAGGTTCCCGCAATTTTTCCGTCTTCATACACAATCGGCATTGCATTAGGTGCAATGGTTGACAAAACATTGAATATATCAGAAGAGCTGCTGTTAGGCATGTTCTTATCCTCTATCCTACCGGCGAGGTCTAAAGAGATATCAAGTGATTTCGTCACGGCCGCATCAATATTAGAGCGAATGTTATAACGGTTATAGTTCACATTCGTATTAAATCCGGAATTTACATCCGAATATTTATAGAGTCCGTTTTTACCTAAAAAACTAAATAATACAAAGTATTTGACCTGTTCCGTACCACCACGGACAGATACTTTATATTGTTGTTGCGGAGTATTATCTTTCAGAAAGGAAGAATACCAGTCTACATCCGGAAACAAATAAGGATTCTGGGTTCCGTTGTACATTTCCGGATTGTATCTATCATCGGAAGGAACAGACATCCCATCATTCTGCAACGCCTTATTGTATAAGGAAACGTACTCGCGGGAAGACAAAAAATCCGGTAAACGTGCAGGCTGCTGAAATCCATACTGAGCCGTTAAGGAAATTTCCGGTTTGCCTACGATTCCTCTCTTGGTGGTGACAAAGACGGTTCCGTTAGCTCCTCTTTGACCATACCGGGCATTGGCTGCTCCGTCTTTCAATATAGAAACAGATTCGATTTCTTCAATATCCATTTGGCTAATATCCCGTTCGACATCATCAACCAGAAATAGAGGAGAGCGGAATTGTCCGTAAGTTCCGATACCACGTATATAAATATCCGAAAGACTATTCCCCGGTTCATCTCCCGATTTTCGCAGCACAGTCAATCCGGAAGCTTTTCCAGTCAATGCATTTTCCAGATTAGAAACGGATGCTTTATCCAAATCCGAATAATTAATGGTCGACACAGCCGAGGTTTGCAGATACTTTCTATCATCCGATTTACTTCTGACCGTATCCTGTCGAGCTGCATTCTTGCTCTCTTGTGAAAAAGCCGGAAAAGAATAACAAGCCATTGTCATAAAAAGCAGACTTAAAAGCTTGAAAGATAAATGCCCGATATTATATTTCATATTCTTACTCATTTTCAATTAATACTATTTACATATCTTATATGTATAATCAATAATTATTCCATCCGGGATTTTGTTGATATAGAGCATTCTTATCCATTTCACTCTTCGGAATAGGATATAGATTCATTTTATCCGTAAAAATCCGTTCTTCGAAAACCACTTTATTATAGGTATAGCTATTGTCACTATTCTTCGTTATCTCCATTTCGTACATGGAGCCGTTGAAACATTCTTCTCCGTCTTTCCACCGACGTACATCCCACCAACGATGCTCTTCGAAGGCAAGTTCCACTGCTCTTTCATTTTTAATCCGTTGCCGCATTTCTGCTTGAGATAAATTACGAGGTAAAAGTGGCATACCGCTTCGTGTACGCACTGCTTCCACAGCATCATATACATCTGAAGACGGTTTTTGCATACTTTCGTTCAAAGCCTCCGCATAGTTCAGATAGATCTCCGCCAAACGGAAATAGATCCAGTTATGATAAGCCTTATTCGATGATTTTTCAGTTAAGCTCTCCGGCAAATATTTTCGTACATAATAACCCGTACGGCATTTCTCTTTAGAGAGGCGGTGTTTACCACCCATATACAACTCCGCTGTAACTCCCTGCCACACACAGCCATTATAAATAATTGTCTTATAAAAACGAGGGTCTCTATTCTTATAAGGGTCCTGGGAATCATAACCGGAAGTACCATCGGTTATCGGTTTGCCATTACTCATTTCATACAAATCGACAAAATTCTGTGTCGGAGCAACAGCACCTACTCCGCCAAATCCTTCACCGGAAGGTGCCCATACCTTTATTTCACTACTACTGAATCCGACCGGAACATTGTTGTACCAAAATATCACCTCCGTATTTCCCTCATCCGGACGTAGCAAAAAGACTTTCTCATAGTCAGAAGCCCCATTGCCCCGGTTAAACAACTGATATGCCGGAACTCCATTTTCATCTTTCAGGTTTATTACGTCTCCTGCCGCTTCGTAAGCCAATTTCCACTTGTCAGGATTTGTATTCTCTTTATCCCACAACGGGCTGGCCGCATATAATAATACCCGTGACTTAAGTGCCATTGCTACCCCTCGGGTTACCCGACCTTGTTCATTTTCATTTACTGTCACAGGCAATAGTCCGATAGCATTCTTCAAATCGTTCAATATGGCATTTACACATTCCATATAACTATTTCTGGGGAGTTCAAGCTTATCGTTCGGATATAATATCTTATCGTTCAAAATAGGCATTCCACCATATCTTTTTATGATTTCATGGAAAAAGAAAGCTCGCAGGAACAAAGTTTCTCCAATCAACCTATTTTTCATTTCCTGATTTGGGAAAGGGATGATATCTTGTTTGGACAAGAAAATATTGGCTTTACGTATTCCCTCATAATTGCGGGAAATGCAATTATCCACGTCATCGTAGGAACCGACATTAAACGAATTACTGGTATTCCAACCAAAACGAGATTCGGCTTCATCCGTAGCGCAGGCTATGGGAGCGGGATCGAAGCTTCCAAGTACATTAAATCCTTTCTGAAGGTTGGTATAAATATCAGCTTGGAACTTATAGGCAGTTTCGTAATTACTAAATATTTTGTTTTCATCCAGATTAAGGTCTGGTGCTCTGTCCAAATAATCATCACATCCGTAAAAGAAAATGGCCAGCAGACAGAAGAATATTTTATATGTTCTCATAATACCCTAGAAATTAATATTTAAACCAAAATTGTAAGCTTTCATCGGTGGCATATTACCAGCTCTGTTATTTCGATTATCCGGATCGAGATAAGGTTCTTTAGCCCAAGTAACCAGGTTAAGTGCGGAAAAATAAATCCGGACATTCTTAATAAAAATTTTCTCGGTCAGCTTCTTGGGAATAGTATAACCGACATCCAGATTTTTCAAACGAATGTAACTTCCGTCGGATAATGTATAATCGGCTCCGGCTTCATTATTCTGGTATTTACCGTACAACTGAGTATACTTGGCATTACCATCTCCCATTTCGGGCGTCCAATAGGACCAATGTTTGTCATACACATTATCTCCGTTAGAGAATGCCCACATAGCTTCCCAATTTTTATCAAAAGAGACATGGGTAGAACCCTGAAACAGAACTCCGACATCGAACCCTTTGTAAGACAATGAAAGATTGATACCATATTGAATTTCGGGAACCAAAGGATAACCGGTTCTTACGAAATCAGCACGATCAATCACACCGTCTCCATTGATATCCTTATACTTCAAATCGCCCGGATGTACCTCCGTATTTCCTTCCAGAGCTAACTGGGAAGGACTTCTTTCAATATCGTTGTAATCCTGAAAATAACCCAGAGTAATCAGCTTAAGAGGTGTATCAATGGGATATCCTTCTGCCCGTTGATAAGGTAAAACTCCAAGAGGAGTCCCCATATTGATGACTTTATTCCGTGCAAAACTCATGTTTCCCTTGATAGAATACGAGAAATCCTCACCAATAAACTTACTGTGATTTACCTCCAACTCTACGCCCTGATTCTGCACAATACCGAGATTAGCCGGAGAGAAAGTAGTTCCTACAAATGCCGGCATAGTCTGTACCTGAGTCAGAATATCCGATCTTCTTTCATGAAAATAATCGATATTAAACGTCAATGCGTTGTTGAACAGTCCGGCTTCCAAACCGATATTAAGTTTTCTGGATTTTTCCCAGGAAACATCTTTGTTGGCAACACGCCCTTGACGTACGCCTTCTATACGGTTATCACCGATACCAAAAATATATGTATTGTCTGTGTTGCTAACGTTTACATACTCATACTGCTGAAGATAAATGAAACGTGCTTCCGCACTGGAATTGGCTACCGGGTCGTACGCCCAAACCCGATCATTGCCAACCCATCCGAGAGAGCCTCTGATTTTTAAACTATTGACAATCTTGCTCATGCCCGACTCTTTATAGAAAGGCTCGTTTGAGATAACCCAACCCAGGGCAAACGAAGGGAACAAACCATATCTTTTTCCTTTGGCAAAATTTTCAGACCCATTATAGCCAAAGTTAACCTCGGCAAGATAGCGTGTATCGTACCCATATACAAACCGTCCGACCATACCTTGACTGGCATAAGGTAAATCGACATTATTTCCATGAGAAAGCCTGTTGAAAAGAAACAATGCACTTACATTATGTTTTCCAAATTCACGATCGTAGGTCAACCCTCCCTCCAGATAAATCTTCCGAAAGTTATCCACATACTGCCAGTCCCAGCGTAACGGCCGATTTTCTCCATGCATAATGTAGCTGTCCGTAGCATAAAGATATTGATAAAGAGCTACATTCTTCCGATAGATTTTACCATGTTTACTGTCGTCATCATAAGCCACTTGTCCTCTGACGGCAAGTCCCGGGAGAAGCCAGTTCAATTTATAAGTGACGTTCAGAACGGCTTCCAGCACATTCCGATTTTCTTTAAATTCTCCGGAATCACGGATCAAAGCGTGTATATTTGAGTAATCTTTATCGCCTCCGTAAGAACCATCCATATTGAAAGCAGGATATTTACGCCCGGAATTAGCAATAGCGGCATGATAGATATCCCAGCTACTATATTGCATGGAAGTGGGGTAATGCCTGTCTTCGATACGAGCACCAATATTAATGGATGCACTTAAATCCTTTGTAATATCAAAGTCCAGATTCGAACGAAAATTATAACGATTGTAATTGGTTATATCATCTCCCTTAAACGGAGAGTTCTGATTAAAGAATCCACCGGAAACGAAATAACGCATTGATTTTGTTCCGCCACGTACATTCACATTGTACTGCTGCTGAACAGAACCGGACTTCATAATCTCATCCATCCAATCTACATCGGGATGAGTATATGGAGATACCTTTGTCCGGTACTTCATAAGATCGGTTGAGCTGTATTCAGCCTGCTGCCCACCATTATTCAGCATCTCATTACGCAATAATGCCGAACGGTAAGCATCCAAAGGCTTATACAAACGTATAGGAACATTCACAGCAACCTGCGATGTAATCGAAACTTCCGGTTTACCGGCTACTCCTCTTTTAGTAGTAACAATAATAACACCATTCGCTCCTTTCACACCGTAAACGGCAGTAGCCGAGGCATCCTTCAGGATATTTATACTTTCAATTTCGTTTGGGTCAATCTGTGCAAAACTTTCACGTATAATACCGTCCACTACGATAAGCGGCTTTGTATTTTCATTGGCAAATGTCGCTTTTCCACGTATATATATATCCGCTTCATCACGACCAATCTCGCCGGAACTCTGTACAATCGTCACACCAGAAGCTTTACCGGCAAGCGATTGTGTTAGGTTGGAAGCAGGAACTGTGGTAAGCGTTTTACTTTTTACCGTAGAAATGGAACCTACCATCGATTCTTTCTTCTGAGTACCAAAAGCCACCACCACTACTTCATCTAAAGCCACAGCCGAATCCCCTCCCATTTCAATTTTAATCTTCTTTCCGAATTGTGGGGTAATAGTTTGAGCCTCATAACCTATATAACTAATTACTAATTGTACATTTTTTTTAGGTAACTTCAAAGTGAAGTTACCATCCAGATCAGTAACAACACCAATAGAAGTATCTTTCACCAAAATGGTAGCACCGATCAGTGGTTCTCCAGTATTCTTATCTAATACTATTCCTTTCACTACCAGGTCCTGTGCCGATATTGCACACGAAAAAAAGAATAATAAAAGCGTTATAGCATATCCTTTCATAATATTATATTTTAATGAATTCTTCTAAACTGATAAGTATAGGTATGCAGTTCTTTATTTTTGGTATCCAGTTCCAAGGCTTCTTCGGGGGTAGCCGGTTGAGAATCCTGTTCCATTTGTGAGAACATAACTGTCTTCTTTCGTTCTCCCAGGAAAGTCTTTATACGAAGTTCCATTTCATCTCCGTCCAATCGGATAATTGTAAAACGGACCGTGACCAGAGTATAACGGTACGAACCATCAGACGTATTTTTACCTGCAATTTTATCCATGGACATTGTTAACCAATCCTCATCGGTCACAAGCCATGTCCCGGCATGTTCTTTTTCAGCACAAGGATCAAACATTCGATACACTCCATTTGCCTCAAACAGGATAGAAAGGTTATTTTCTTTATCAGTACTGCATAGTTCTCCGTCGTCATAAGCCGCAACTTGTTTCCAATATCCCGGCAGTTCATTTGCAAAATCCTCATCTTTCGAACAAGAAGAAAAGATGAACAGTAGAAATACTAAACCTAACAGATATTTATTCATAGTATCTTAATATTTTATTAATATGATTCTTTCAGCCTCAGTTTACCATCTTCCAATACAGTTTCGACTGCTTTATAAGTCTCTATATAAGTATCCAGTTGTCCGGTTGCAGAATAGGTGTAATGTTTTAAAACTAATCTGTTATCAGACCGTTCTTCTACATAAAAAGTTATCGGTAATAAGTCCGAAATATTCAGAATTCGATTGTCACCGTCATAATTCCAGGCGGTTCTTAAATCCTTCTGTTCACAGGGTAGATAGAGATAGCAAACATTTTTTTCTGCAAAATACAATAATTTGCCTTTCGCACATTCATCAAGTTCCTGCTCTTCGCCGTTCCAGGTTTGCGAAATCAATTGCCAGGAGCCGGATAAATCAATGTTATCATCCTTATCACAGGCAATTCCCAAAAAAGAAATGAATAAGACACACAACAGTGGGATTTTTTTTATTTTCATAATAATAAGATTTTTACATGTCACAAAAGTATGCAGAATGTGTTTTTCTATAAATCACTCTGGTAACAACTCTTCTATTCGTTGTAACATTTGTCTGAAAATCAGTCAATACTTCTATTTTCGGTTCTCAGTACAAAAGAACAGTAAAGCAAATAAGCAATACAAAGTCCGATTATCGCCAATGAACCGTTAAAACTACCAGTCCATTGAGAAAAGACCGCCATCAATGGTGGTACAACCGCCCCACCCGATATTCCCATAATCATCAATCCGGAAAGTTCATTGGCACTACCGGGATAGAGTTGTAACGCCTTTGAGAAAATGATACTAAACACATTTGCACAAAAGAAGCCAACAATAGCTATAATGGCCAGAAGCATCTGACTTTCGGACACAAAAAGCATAAAAACAAATACGCATAGCGTGATAATCATACTAAGCCGAAGAAACTTTATAGCGGAAAAGCGTGCCAATATAAATGTTCCAAGAAAGGCACCAATGGTACGAAACACGAAATATAGGCTAATACCATAACCGGCTTCACTTAACTCCATACCACAGCGCTCCATTAAGAAACCAGGTATCATTACATTCAGGCCGACATCTACTCCCACAATGAAAACGATTCCAAGAAACAACAAAAGGATCGTTTTATCTTTCAATAAGGTCAGATAGGGTTTTAATGACCAAATCGTATTCTTCGTGACCTCTTTAGGGACAGGTGTACATAGCAACCAACAACCAACAATAAGTGTTATCAGAGCAAAAACGGAAAACATATAAATCCAGTTTCCCCAAAAGCCAGCCGCCCAAACGGCAACAATAGGTCCGGCAAAAGAGGATATGGCTTTAATAAATTGACCTGCAGTTAAACTGCTGGCCAATTTATTTTCATCCACAATATTCATTAATAACGGATTCAATGAAACTTGCAAAATTGTATTCCCAATACCCAGCAATGCAAACGCAGTCAGGCAAGATACATACGAATAATCCAACAATGGCAATAGCATGGCTAAAGCTGTAAAACCCAGACTAATCAGAACTGTGTTTTTTCTACCCACCCGATTCATAAAGGCACCAAACGGAACCGAAAACACAAAAAACCAGATAAAAACCATTGAAGGTAAAAAGTTCTTTTGGGTTTCAGACAAAGAAAAATCAGATTGCATATAGTTGGATGCTATCCCCACAAGATCACAAAACCCCATCACAAAAAAACTGGTCAAAACTGGTAGTAATGCTATTACCTGCGTACGTTTCATACTATTTCCCCCTGCCCTATTACTTCATAAATGCTTTTACCACCATTGCCTCACGCTGAGAACCGCAGCTCAGTTTATAATCTCCGGCAGCAGCAGAAATCACATATGTTTCAGCATAGTTCAACCGTACTCTCTTTTGTCCGGAGATCTCAATATAGATAAAGTCGCCTTCCACCAGATTTAATACATGGCACTTACCCGCTGTATTCAATGTTACTTCCGATTTGAAATGTACACGATGTACATCATAAGAGTGATTTGGATGTGTAGGAAGATGATATAATTCCCAGTCTTTTCCTTTCTCCAATAAGGCAGGCTTAGAAACGTATTCATTCCGTACTTTCTCTCCACAACGGTCGAAATATAAATTCTCCATCCCCCTTTTTATATTTAAAGGACGAGGAGTACCATCTAAGTCAAGCGCCAGCCAATCATACATTTTAAATGTAAAAATATAGGGAGTAGTACTTATTTCAAGAACTAGATTGTTGCGGCCGGAACTATGTAAAGTGCCGGGAGGTATCAAAAACAGTTCGTGTTTCTTTGCAGGTAATGATTGCACATAACGATCAACTTCCAATGGAGTATTTTCAACAAAGCTTTTTGTAAGTGCCTTCTCAAACTCGGCCGGCTCAATATTATCCTGAAAACCCAGATAAACCACGGCATTATCTTTACAGTCTGTAATATAATAAGTTTCTTCCTGAGTTAGTACCTCCCCGAAGTTTTTTTGTATGTACTCTTTTCTGGGATGACATTGTATAGAGAGATTCCCACCATCAAAATTATCCAGATAGTCCATCCGTATCGGAAACTCATCGCCATATTCATTGTAGCAGTCTGTACCAACCACATTCTCTCCGGCTACATACATTAAAGAATCAAACGATACCTCCAACATATTCCCGGAACTCTCAAACAACAAACCATTCTCCGGCACAATCAGCTCAAAAGACCAGGCATAATTAGGTACTTCCTTTTCCAGCCCTTCTATATGTTCCTTTATCCACTGCCCTCCCCAGGCACCCGGTTCAAACCAGGGACGAACACGAAAACCAGCCTGTCCCATCACTTTCAATCCTTCTCTTAAAGTATTTCCTTGCATCCAGGTGATAGTATCCAAATGTTGTCCGTCAACCATCACATCAATATCCGGGAAAATATTTTTTTTATGTTTATTAAGAAGTACCCAGTCTACGAAATAGAAACGTTTATACATTACTTTGGGAGCCACGACCTTTGTTACCCCTAAATTTGTCACTTTCCCGGCACGTGCCCTAAATTGAATTTCATTCTTAGGTATATCAATATAAATCAATTTCCCTTTCCAACCGGCTAAAGCTGCCCCACAACCTATAAGTATATTCAGGGAAGCAGATGAATCGGGGTGAATTTTAGACAATTTTCCAATACAGAAAAGATCTTTTAGCTCCAGGTCACAACGTTTTCCGAAAATAGGATCGTCACCTCCCAAATAGGGTGTAACCAAATCATTAATCTCTTCTTCCGTTTTTAGGGCGGCATCTATATTCCACCAGGTTACTTCTACATCCAACTCAGCTAAAACCTCATTCAGACGAGTTTTTATTTCATCAAAAAAGATTCCTGCGTATCCGTCTATAATCACATTCCGTTCGTTACGAATTGCTTCGGCAAGTTTCCGGTAACCTACAAAAATTTGATTT
This sequence comes from Bacteroides sp. K03, assembly GCF_019734355.1. Lineage (NCBI taxonomy): Bacteria > Pseudomonadati > Bacteroidota > Bacteroidia > Bacteroidales > Bacteroidaceae > Bacteroides > Bacteroides sp. K03. The sequence continues at coordinate 47,497 of NZ_JAASHC010000004.1, read as the reverse complement.
TCTGCTATTGAATGAACAGGATATATATCATAACTACCCGCCGTCAGGTTTTTCTCTTTCTGCATAGGAAGCAGAATCTGAGATGTTTTTCTCAATGATTTCATATTTGTCATATTTTAAAAGTTATTTTTCAAATAAAAAGAAGACCAGCACCAAGCATTGCCGCATTATCTTGTAACGAAGAGACTGATATGGGCATATCCAGCCCTTCTTCCCGAATTCTTTGCAATAAAGATTCTTTGAAAAGAGGATAAGCTTTTGAGATATTACCTCCCAAAACAATGATATCCCCTTTAAATCTAGTGTAAACAGGAATAATAAAACTCCCCAAACGATAGCCATACTCCTCAAACACCTGCTTACTGTAAATATCAGTACCAATCTTTTCTGCAATTTCACGTACTCCTTCAATCCGCATCCCTGTCAATGCTTCATATCGGTTACAAAACCAACGTGTAGAAAAAGAATTATCAGCTATAGTATCTTCAAACGTTAGATTATAGACCCATCCATTGGGCGGAACAGACTCTCCCGTCGTTATTAATTGTCCGTTTACCACAAACCCGGAACCCAGTCCGGTACCCAATGTGAGAGCCATCACTCGCTTATGATTCTTCACCACTCCGGCAAAAGCTTCACCTATAGCAAATGCTCCGGCATCATTCACATACCTGAAATTGCTTATTTTCATCCTCCGGAACCGGGAGATAAGTGAAGAGGTTAAGTCCAATCCAAACAGTTTATCAAACTTATTGACTCCTTCAACCAACGACACTCCTTTTTCATAGTCAAAAGGTCCTGGGAAAGAAAATCCAATTCCTACAGGAGTTTCATTTATTGAAGAGATGGTGGACTTCAGACAGCATACCCATTGTTCCAGAATCCTTTGAGCAGAATCCTGACTATTGATTTTTTGAGATTTTATAGACTCTTCCAAGATCGATTTATCCTGCAAGTTAACTAGGCAAGAGGAGATATGACTCCCTCCAATATCTACTCCAATAGTGTAATTTCCCATGTTTTCAGATTTATTTTCTGCAAACATAGAACATATCCAACTATAAAAGATTAGCTACTGTAACATACTGTATATATGCTGTAACATCCCGCTCAGAATAGCCTGCAACAGGATGTTGAAGATCTTACTCTTATACCGGAGATTCATGCTGCCCCCTAAATTCAGTAGGAGATACACCAAATTTCTTCACAAAACAAATATAAAAATAAGAAGGGGAAGAAAAACCCAGATCATAAGTAATCTCCGTAATTGTTTTATTTGTATTCAGTAACTCCTTCTTCGCATTCTCCAACCGAACCGTTCTGATAAAATCTCCGGAAGAAAGCCCAACTAACGCTTTCAGTTTCCGGTGAAGATTCATCCGGCTCATCCCCACATGATTGGCAATACTCTCTCCTTTTATATCAGGATCAGAAATATTTTCATTGATATAATTTATAATCTTTTGTATCAGAATATCATCATTGGATGCCGCAGGTGCTGTTCCTGCATCCGGCTCCTCACCGGATACAAGAGACACTTTTTTCATAAATTTCTCTTTAACAACCTCCTGATATTTGATCAGTTGTTCGATGCGAATCCGAAGATGCCGGATATCAAACGGCTTGGGTATATAAGAATTCGCTCCCACTTCCAACCCAACCAGCCTATCCTCATGGGTTTCTTTAGCCGTCAACAGAATAATTGGAATATGAGACGTGTTTATATTTGATTTTATTTTCCCACAAAGTTCTATACCATCCATATTCGGCATGATAATGTCACTGATAATCAAATCCGGAATAAAACTCAATGCACTTTCACATCCTTCCACCCCATCTGCTGCTGTATATACTTCGTATTCTTCACGCAATTCCAGAGCAAGAAAATCACGAATCTCAGCCTCATCATCTACAACAAGAATCTTATATTTTTTAACATTCTTCTCTTCTGTTTTTTCCTCAATTATCTCTGTATTTTCCTGCAATGGTTCTTTAACGAACGTAACATAAGACTCGTCTTTCTTATCAGTATCAGCTATCTCCTCTTTGGAATAACTTGCTTTATCAAATGGAATAACAATTGCAAACCTGGAACCAACATTCAATTCACTCTCAACAGAAATATGCCCTTTATGTAAATCTACCAAAGATTTTACCAGATACAGTCCAATACCCGAACCCGGATACACAATATTTTTATCATTCAATTCCACCTGATAGAAGCAATCGAATATCTTTTTCAAGTCCTTTTTATCAATGCCAATACCTGTATCCGATATTTCAATATGCAACAAATTACCTATATCAGTCCGTTCTACAAAGACATTCATCACAATCTCATCATAATCTTTCACATATTTAAAAGCGTTAGACAGAATGTTATACACAATCTTGTCCATAAATTTAGGAGAAACCCAGCCAATCAACCGATCTGCACTTGTATTAAAAACAAAATTGATGTTTTTGTCTTCCACTACTCCTTCAAATGTATCAGTTATTTCTTTAAAAAAAGAGACTACATCTATCTCCTTTACCTTAAGTTTTAGTTGCCCATAATCTATCTTACGGATATCAATTACTTCATTCACGTTCTTGATCACCCGCATCGTGTTTCTTTTTATAAGAGACAGTAAATACCTCTTCTTACTATCTGTCTCTCCTAATAATAATTTCTCCAGTGGTGCCAGAATCAAAGTGAGTGGATTCTTCAACTCATGCGAAGCATTTGTAAAGAACTGTAATTTGGCCTGATATAACTCTTTTTGTTTCTGTTTCTCCAATCGTTCATAATTTATCTTATCTCGGACTCTGATTTTCATCATAGCAATATTCCAGCACAGATATAAAAGACCCAATAATAAAACAAAATAAATGATATAAGCCCACCATGTTTGCCAGAAAGGTGGTTTTACCAGAATATACAAAGTACGTACATTATCTTCATTAAAATTTCCAGAAGGCGAAGATGCCATTACCATAAAACAGTAATTACCAGGCTTCAAATTCCGATAGGTAACAGAACGCATAGTACCAACTTTATTCCACTCCGTATCTGCACCTTTCAAAAAATAGGCATACTGAATACGTTCCGGAGAGGAATAATTAATCCCCAAATACTCTATAGTAAAAACTGACTCATCATAGTTCAGCTCTATTCTATCAGTAGAATTTATATTTTTGACCAAAGGTGAATCCGGATTCTGTTCACTCCTGATTGCAACATGCTGATTGAATAACAAAAAATCAGTAAAAACAACCGAAACCGGAGTTTTATCTTTCATAATAACAGAAGGATCAAAAATATTCATCCCTTCCGTACCACCCAAAGCAATCATTCCCGATTTCATCATTAATCCCGAATTCTTTAAAAAACTTCCTGGCTGAACTCCATCAGATGCACTATAAGAATCGATCTCTTTTGTTTCCGTAGATATCTTCACAATGTCTTTATTTGTTCCCATCCACAGTTCATCACCCACCAAGATTAACTCCCGCACAATAGAACTGTTCAGCCCATTTGCTTGTCCGTATATCGTCAGAGAATCGGTCTTTACGGTATACTCCCATAAGCCCTGTCCTTCTGTACCAATCCACATGTTTCCATGTTTATCAAACAGAAAAGAATTAACCTGTACATTCTTTAATTTAGAACTAAACGGTTCGACATTTCCAGTCTCATAATCATACTTATACAAACCGCCAAAAGTTCCGACGATCAATTCATTTTTATATTCCTGAAGTGCAGTTACAGGACTCCATCTCAATGGTTCTACGATATGGAAAGAGCTATTTTTCTTATCAAAATAAGACAGTCCGGCACGCTGTCCTACCCAGATATTCTTTTTGGAATCTTCGTACAAACAACTCAAGTCACTATGTAAAAGTGAACTAGAATTATCTTTCTGATATGTATAATGAATGAACCTCTTTGTTCCATCTTTCATCCTATTCAAAACACAATTATAAGTTCCGACCCAAAGATCATTGTCCGAATCAATCAATGAACATAGAGTTGCATCATCACTTAAATTATATCCGTCCGTCTTAGCAGTGATCTCCTTGAATGTATTATTTCCGATATCCCAATAATTAATGCCCCCACCATCAGTAGTGATCCAAAGGTTACCATACCTGTCTTCACTAAAAGAAGAAACATGTTTATAGGACAGGCTGTTTGTCAGAAGAATATCACTTGTGATATAATTGAACTTCTGTTTATGCTGATTCACAAAATTCACTCCACCACCATAGGTACCAATCCATAAATTATCATTCTTATCACTCAACACACACCTGATTGTTTTATAAGACAACCCTGTTTCCGTCTCCGATTCATAATAGAATTTGATATCTGTTTTCTTTATTTCCTCTCCACCCGTTTTCAATTTAATGGAGCATAGAAAATATTCTGTGCCAATCCATAGCTGCCCTAATCTATTCTCTTCTATACAATTTACTTTCGCATCTTTCAATTCATCCAATTCTATCAATTCCGGCTCTTTCTTCCCTTTTACAAAGCGTAGCAGTCCTTTCCAGGTTCCAATCCAGATATTTCCATAAGAATCCTGAGAAATAGCTTCCACCTGGCTATCCGGAAAATTATGATTTTGTACGCTATAATTGGTTACTGAACGTGTATTCAAATGAATAACATCCAGCCCACCGAAATGTGTACCTACATATAGTAGTCCATCATTCGATTCATATAAACTCAAGACACGGTCATCCGAAGCTTGATAATAAAAACGATTGAAAGAACCGGTTTCAGGATCAAAGGAGTAGACTCCGTCTCCATAGGTACCTATCCACAAACCTCCTTCTTTTCTCTTTATTATCGAACGGACAGAATATAGATCCCTCCCCGGCTGAAGCGTATTATTTTTTAGAATTTTATAGGTGTCTGTCTCTACATCATACATTAACAGACCAAAGTTTGTGCCGACATAGATACAGCTTTTATCACAGCATATTTTAAGAGACTGCTGATTGGTAAAATCTAAAGAATTACCCAATGACCATTTGTAACTTTTAAAGTCAATCCCGTCAAAACGGCAAAATCCTTCATCCGTAGCACACCAGATATACCCATCCTTATCTTGTTTTATATCAAAGACCTTACTACTGGAAAGTCCATCCTGTATCCCGAATTTTTCAAAACGCTCATGAGCAAAATAAGTGGAATTTGCATTCACAGCTAATGAACTGCACAAAAAGAACAAATAAAATATAAGTCGGTACATCATGTTCCTGGTTTTCTTAAAGTATAGATATAAAACACATTTCATGGCAGGCACAAAAATAATACAAAAAAACAAAACGCAATCAATTGTCAAACAATCAATCACGTTTCATACAAATTACTGCATATTATCTAAAATTTGTTCATTCTATCATAATACTCTATTCACACTGTATTTAAAAATAAAAAAGCAATTATCCATTGTAAGATAATTGCTTCTCTGAAAGTAGTCCCGAGGGGAATCGAACCCCTATCTAAAGTTTAGGAAACTTCTATTCTATCCGTTGAACTACAGGACCTCCTTTTAGATTTCGGTTGCAAAGATAACGTATTCTCTTGATTTAACAAGACAGAACATACAGATTTATAGAGTATCCGAACAATAATAAGGCAGTCATAAAATATACTATAAAATAGAGTCAGTAAAGAACAAGAATATTCTCATCATTGCAAGATAATACACCCTAAAAACTAACAGATAGATTGTATTTTGCATAAAAACTGCAACATTTCGTCATTTTCAGCATAAAAGAGCAATAACAATATGCAATCATTTAAAACACAAACAAGACACAGAACAGCGCATTTTGCTTACTCTAAATACCAAAATAGCCCCATAACATAATTCTTTTGACAGGAGGCTACAGATAAACAGAAAAAGATTTTGCTAAGTCGTTTAACTTTACGACCTTTGCGAAACCTTCTGCACAATAAATGAATATACACAAACCACTTAAAAAGGGGTTATATTTATGCAAAACGAAGAAAGTCGATCCTAAAATTAAATATAGTAAGTAAAATTATGGCAGACGAAATGATGGTTAAAGAATTGGAGCAAGTGGTAGTGCGCTTCTCCGGCGATTCCGGCGACGGTATGCAATTGGCCGGCAACATCTTCTCGAACGTGTCGGCAACAGTAGGAAATGACATCTGTACATTCCCTGACTATCCGGCAGATATCCGTGCCCCGCAAGGGTCATTAACGGGTGTATCCGGCTTCCAGGTACATATTGGAGCAAGTAAGATATTTACTCCGGGCGACCGCTGCAACGTATTGGTTGCAATGAACCCCGCAGCACTGAAAACACAGATTAAGTTCTGTAAACCGCAAGGATTGATCATCACTGATTCCGATTCTTTTGGAGCAAAAGATCTGGAAAAAGCAAAATTCACAACAGATAACCCGTTTGAAGAATTAGGTGTTAAGCAAGAAGTACTTGAAGTACCTATTTCATCTATGTGCAAAGAGAGTCTGAAAGATTCCGGACTGGATAACAAAGCTATACTCCGTTGCAAAAACATGTTTGCACTGGGACTGGTTTGCTGGCTCTTCAACCGTAACCTCGAAGCTGCAGAAAACATGCTTCGCCAGAAGTTTGCTAAAAAGCCCGAGATTGCCACAGCAAATATAAAAGTATTGAACGACGGTTATAATTACGGCGCCAATACCCATGCTTCTACCTCTACTTATAAAATAGAAAGTAAAAGTCCGAAAGCAAAAGGACTCTATACCGATATTAATGGTAACAAAGCCACTTCATATGGTCTGATTGCCGCTGCTGAGAAAGCAGGACTGGAACTCTACCTGGGTTCTTATCCTATTACTCCGGCTACAGACATTCTACACGAGCTTTCAAAACATAAATCACTGGGTGTAAAAACAGTACAGTGTGAAGACGAAATTGCCGGATGTGCTTCAGCCGTAGGAGCTGCTTTTGCAGGCGACCTCGCTGTTACTACTACTTCCGGACCGGGTGTATGCTTAAAAAGCGAAGCGATGAACCTCGCTGTCATTGCCGAACTTCCGTTGGTAATAGTCAATGTACAACGTGGCGGTCCTTCGACTGGGCTTCCTACTAAATCGGAACAAACCGACCTGTTACAAGCGCTTTACGGCCGTAATGGCGAAAGCCCGATGCCTGTTATTGCCGCTATTTCACCTACCAATTGCTTTGATGCTGCTTATATGGCAGCCAAGATAGCCCTGGAACACATGACTCCGGTAGTATTGCTGACTGATGCTTTCATCGCCAATGGTTCTGCTGCCTGGAAGTTACCTAATCTGGAAGAATACCCGGCTATTAATCCTCCATACGTCACTCCGGACATGGCGGAAACATGGACTCCGTTCCAACGCAACGAGAAGACCGGTACACGTTACTGGGCTGTTCCGGGAACAGAAGGATTTATGCACCGTATCGGCGGACTGGAAAAAAGCAACGAAACAGGAGTGATCTCTACTGAACCTGAGAATCACCATAAGATGACGTTGTTACGCCAAGCCAAAGTAGATAAGATTGCCGATAGTATTCCTGAACTCGAAGTACAAGGTGATGCAGATGCTGACCTACTGGTAGTAGGATGGGGTGGAACATACGGACATCTCTATTCGGCTGTAGAACATATGCGTAAGAACGGTAAGAAAGTAGCCCTTGCTCATTTCCAGTACATCAATCCGTTACCCAAGAACACAGCTGACGTACTGAAGAAATACAAAAAGATTATAGTAGTCGAACAGAACCTGGGGCAATTTGCCGGATACCTGCGAATGAAAGTGCCCGGACTGAATGTCAGCCAATTCAACCAGGTGAAGGGGCAACCTTTCGTTACGAGAGAACTTGTAGATGCATTCACTAAATTATTGGAGGAATAAGAGATGAGCGAAACAGTATATACAGCAAAAGATTATAAATCAGGTCAGCCCCGTTGGTGCCCGGGATGTGGTGACCATGCTTTCCTGAACTCTCTGCATAAAGCAATGGCCGACCTGGGAGTTGCTCCGCACAATATCGCAGTAATCTCCGGTATCGGCTGCTCCTCCCGTCTGCCTTATTACGTAAACACCTACGGCTTCCACACCATCCATGGACGTGCTGCTGCCGTAGCTACAGGTGCCAAAGTTGCTAATCCCGACTTGACTATCTGGCAGATATCCGGTGATGGTGACGGACTGGCTATCGGTGGTAATCATTTTATCCACGCCGTTCGTCGTAATATAGACCTGAATATGATTCTGCTAAACAATCGTATTTATGGACTGACTAAAGGGCAATATTCTCCGACTTCGGAACGTGGATTTGTCAGTAAATCATCTCCTTACGGAACAGTAGAAGATCCTTTCCACCCTGCAGAGCTTTGTTTTGGAGCACGTGGACGCTTCTTTGCCCGTTGTATAGCTGTTGATGGTGCCGCTTCTGTAGAGGTACTGAAAGCAGCAGCCAACCATAAAGGCGCTTCTGTCGTAGAAGTACTGCAAAACTGCGTTATCTTCAACGACGGTACCCACGAGAGCGTTGCTACCAAAGAAGGACGCGCTAAAAATGCAATCTATCTGGAGCATGGCAAACCGATGATCTTTGGTGAAAACAAAGAGTTTGGGTTAATGCAGCAAGGTTTCGGATTGAAAGTAGTAAAGCTGGGAGAAAATGGTATCACAGAGAAAGATATTCTGATACACGATGCCCACTGCGCAGACAACACACTGCAACTGAAACTTGCACTGATGGAAGGTCCCGAGTTCCCGATTGCTTTAGGTGTAATTCGCGATGTGGAAGCTCCTACTTACAATGATGCCGTAGTAGAGCAGATCGAGGAAGTAAAAGGTAAGAAGAAATATCACAATTTCAACGAACTACTTATGACCAACGATACCTGGGAAGTAAAATAATTACTATATACAAACAGAAAAGAGGTTGCACTTACCTAAGACGGTTACAGTGCGACCTCTTTTTTCTTATCACCCCTTCAGCATTCTATATAAACATCCTCTGCTTTATATACTTCTTATTGGCTTTAGAGGGTCTATCTGTTTCAACCCTTTGAGAGTCTTTTCTCAAAGCTTTGAGAAAAAATTCTCAATACATTGAGAACACTGTTTCATATGCATTGAGAAAGTTGTTTCATATATATTGAGAAGAATAATGATTCACAGCTCTCCTATTCTTTTTCTCCGTAAGCCAGATCACCGGCATCACCTAATCCCGGAACAATATACGAATGCTCGTTAATCTCCGGATCAATAGCTGCACACCAAATAGTCGTTTTATCTTCCGGAAATATCGAAGCAATATGTTCCACCGCCTGCCTGCTGGCAATAATAGAAGCTACATGAATTTCTGCCGGATGCCCTTTAGTAAGCATAGCCTGATAACTAAGCTCCATACTGCTTCCCGTCGCAAGCATCGGATCAGTAATTATCAAAGTTTTTCCATCGATACGTGGTGAAGCAATATACTCAATATGTATATCAAATTTCAATGTATCCTTATACTTACGATATGCCGAAACGAAGGCATTTTCTGCATAGTCAAAATAGCTCAGAAAGCCCTGGTGAAATGGCAACCCGGCACGAAGAATAGTACTGATTACCAACTGACTATCCGGTGTACTGACCGGTGAAATCCCCAAAGGAGTCTGAATCTCCTTTACAGAATAAGCAAACGTCTTACTCATTTCATAAGCCATAATCTCACCTATCCGCTCAATGTTACGACGAAAACGCAGACGGTCATTTTGAACTTCTATATTCCTTATTTCTGATACATACTGATTCAGAATAGAATTTGTTTCACTAAAATCAATTATCTTCATTTTATTAGCCTTTATTTATTCAGAATTTATACGATGCAAAGTAAATGATAATCTTTCAAATTGCAACATTCAGTTAGCAGATATTGTTAGTAATATATAAAAGAGATTCGATTAGGGAAAAATTTCTCTAATACGTTATTTCTTTCCAAAGAAAATACTACTTTTGTAGCCGATTTACAAGGAGATGTTTAAAAACATCCTTTCCCTTAAATGCCAGAATGAGATAATAAAACAAAATACCAATTTAAATTAATTCAAAAGAAAATGGCAAATTTAGATTTAAGCAAGTACGGTATTACAGGTGTAACAGAGATTTTACACAACCCGTCTTACGATGTATTGTTCGCTGAAGAAACCAAACCGGGTTTGGAAGGTTTTGAAAAAGGCCAGAAAACAGAACTGGGTGCTGTAAACGTAATGACAGGTGTATACACAGGTCGTTCTCCTAAAGATAAATTCTTCGTTAAAGATGCTACCAGCGAAAACACAGTATGGTGGACTTCTGACGAATACAAAAACGATAACAAACCAGTAGATGAAAAATGCTGGAAAGCCGTTAAAGAATTGGCAACTAAAGAACTTTCTAACAAAAGATTGTTTGTTGTTGATGCATTCTGCGGTGCTAACCCTAACTCTCGTCTGAAACTGCGTTTCATCATGGAAGTTGCTTGGCAGGCTCATTTCGTAACAAACATGTTCATCCGTCCGACAGCTGAAGAACTGGCTAACTTCGGTGAACCTGATTTCGTTATCATGAACGCTTCTAAGGCTAAAGTTGAAAACTACAAAGAACTGGGTCTGAACTCAGAAACTGCAGTTGTATTCAACCTTACAGAAAAGATTCAGGTTATCCTGAACACCTGGTACGGTGGTGAAATGAAGAAAGGTATGTTCTCTTACATGAACTACTTGCTCCCATTGAACGGTATGGCTTCTATGCACTGCTCTGCTAACACAGACAAAGAAGGCAAAAGCACAGCTATTTTCTTCGGTCTGTCTGGTACAGGTAAAACAACTTTGTCTACTGACCCGAAACGTCTGTTGATTGGTGACGACGAACACGGATGGGACGACGAAGGTGTATTCAACTTCGAAGGTGGTTGCTACGCTAAGGTTATCAACTTGGATAAAGACAGCGAACCGGATATCTACAATGCCATCAAACGTGATGCTCTTCTTGAAAACGTTACTGTTGATGCTAACGGTAAAATCGATTTCGCTGATAAGTCAGTTACAGAAAACACTCGTGTTTCTTACCCGATCTATCACATCGAAAACATCGTTAAACCGGTATCTAAAGGCCCGGCTGCAAAACAAGTTATCTTCTTGTCAGCTGACGCATTCGGTGTATTGCCTCCGGTATCTATCCTGAACGCTGAGCAAACTAAATATTACTTCTTGTCTGGATTTACAGCTAAATTGGCAGGTACAGAACGTGGTATCACTGAACCGACTCCTACATTCTCTGCTTGTTTCGGTGCTGCTTTCTTGTCATTGCACCCAACAAAATATGCTGAAGAACTGGTGAAGAAGATGGAAAAATCTGGTGCTAAGGCTTACTTGGTTAACACAGGGTGGAACGGTTCTGGCAAACGTATTTCTATCAAAGATACTCGTGGTATCATCGATGCTATCCTTGACGGTTCTATCGACAAAGCTCCTACTAAGGTTATTCCTTTCTTCGACTTTGTTGTTCCTACAGAACTTCCGGGAGTTGATCCTAAAATTCTTGACCCACGCGACACTTACGAATGTGCTTGCAAATGGGAAGAAAAAGCAAAAGACCTGTCTGCTCGCTTCATCAAGAACTTCGCTAAATTCGAAGGTAACGAAGCTGGTAAAGCATTGGTTGCTGCTGGTCCGAAATTGTAAGATAAAGCAAATCGTTTCGAACGAAAGTTCAAAAACTGATTATAATTATAAAAGCGATTCCCAAAAGGGGATCGCTTTTTTTGTTTCTTACTCTTAACGCATATACGAATAATAAATTAGAACTATACCGACGTTACTTTGCTACAAAATTCGTAGCAAATGGTCTATGCAAGAACTACAAACTGAAAGTTCAACTGGATGATTCTCCTAAATGGGTATTGACACCGACCTAAGTATAAAAATGGCTGATGAAGGTGAACTGAAAAATTATCCGATAACCGACCTTCCCTGGCAGGCAGGAAATTAATAGCACAAAGTATTTACTGATAAAACTAAAAAGGAAAGTGTATACCGACTCATTGTCGTACATACACTTTCCTTTTTTCATATCTTAATAATCAAAGTTACTTAATGATCACCTTAGTTACAGCATTATTTACTTTAACAAGATAAAGACCAGCAGGTACCTCAACTATATTAGCACCAGCAGCAATTATTTTGCTTGCCACCACCTGACCGACAGTATTAACAACAAGAACCTGAGCACTTTCGGCTGCATCAATCTTGATAGCTTTATCACCGGCAAAGACGGTTGCAACAGTGTTATCACCTTCTGTATCGGCAATACCTACGTTTTGGGATTCAGTAATTTCCGTCGGGAAAAGCTGGATAGCTCCATTATATATGTTTACAATAGCAGTAACATCATATTTCTTTTCATCTTTTGGTATTACAACACCGGTAAAACGATCATAAACTGCTGCAGTACCTTTAGCATCAGTAATAGTATAATTCTTTGTCTTACCATCATCAAGAGTAATGGTCACACCTCCTACTTTTACCAACTTGTTAACCAAAGCTTCAACAACTCCGTCAGTTGCAATAATATCCGGGGTTATAGCTGCACCAGAAGTACCTGCAACAAAAGTATCTGCCATAGGAGCTAATTGTTTAAGACCACCATATTCACCAACTGTACCCATAAATCCTGCCGGAATCACATCACCATTTTTATATACCTGCCCAATATTACCATAAACTTGCATTGCTCCAGTAGCATCCTGAACGAAAAGATACAAACCATTCTGATAGATAACATTCACCGGATTCGTAAACTTAACAACAGCATCCTTAGATTGCCCGGCAAACTCCCCTATATTAGCAACAGCAATGGGTTCCGAAATTGTATAAACAGCCGAAACAATATCGCTCTTGTCACCACCCTTAATCGCTATTGCTTTAATTGTTGTAGTAGTTTCAACTTTAATAGGATCAGCATGAGTCGCAGAAGCCATTGTTGGTTCATCACCGTTAGTAGTGTAATGAATAATAGCACCATCGGTTCCACAAGAAAGAGTTACTTCTTGAGTTGTGTAATAAGTTCCACCAGCCGGAGAGAACTTAGGGGCCTGAACTGCCGATGCAGAAGCTGTCGTAACAGTAATTGAGTTAATTTTAGCAGTACCTCCAAAAGTCAATACTACTTCATTAGCAGAACCTGTCCATAATGGACTATCATAAGTACCTGTATCAAAAGTCAACATAGTAGCAGAGATAGCACCACCTGCAAATTTAATCTCGGTAATCACTTCACCATTTGTAGTAGAAAAAGTCAAAGTAGATGTTGCATATCCGCGAATTCCTTCAACTCCTGCAGCAACTCCCCAAAAACGAGTATCACTATTAGCCACTTTTTTTGAGGCAATTACAATATTACCTGCAGTCAAATTACCATCTGCAAGATTAGTACCTTGGCCTGATGCAGGTACTGCATAACCAAATAATTCCGGTTTGGTTAAATCAAATACAGTCTCCGTTGCAAAACTTGTAGCCACAGCTGCAACCACCATAAATAACGAAAGTAATAGTTTTTTCATATCATAATGTTTTTAAGTTATTATTCCACAAAGTTATACAATATTTAAAATTAAGCAAGCGCTCAATATTTAAAATTTCACAATGTTACCGCATTGTAATACCAAGAGCAATTACAAGCAAAATAAAGCCCGGCAAGATGACTCCAGCCGGGCTTTTCCTTACTATATTACAAAAGCGTTAATTTTTATTCGCACGTTTACGTTCGTTTTCATCTAAAATGACTTTACGCATACGCATTGCTTTCGGAGTAACTTCAACATATTCATCTTCCTTGATATACTCCAAAGCTTCCTCAAGTGAGAATTGTACAGGAGGGATCAGCCTCGCTTTATCATCCGTACCGGAAGCACGGGTATTAGTCAGTTTTTTCGATTTAGTTACATTCACCACCAGATCTTTTTCGTGAGAATGTTCACCTACCACCTGTCCGGCATACACCTCTTCCTGTGGGAAAATAAAGAACTTTCCACGATCTTGTAACTTGTCAATTGCATAAGCAAATGCCGTTCCGGCCTCCATGGCTATAATAGAACCATTGGTACGACGTTCAATCTCACCCTTGAACGGTTGATATTCTTTGAAGCGATGAGCCATAATAGCTTCACCAGCAGAAGCAGTCAACACATTGGTACGAAGACCGATGATACCACGTGACGGCATATCAAATTCAAGATTTACACGTTCACCGTTGCTTTCCATCATCGTCATCTCCCCCTTACGGCGGGTTACCATGTCGATAATCTTACTTGAATATTCTTCGGGGACATTTACGGTCAACTCCTCTATCGGCTCGCACTTTACACCATCTATCTCTTTATAGATAACCTGCGGCTGTCCTACCTGTAACTCGTATCCTTCACGACGCATCGTTTCGATAAGTACAGACAAGTGAAGAACACCACGACCGGAAACAACCCACTTACCATCCTCTTCACTCTTACGAATGCGAAGGGCAAGGTTTTTATCGAGTTCCTTCATCAACCGATCATGTATATGACGTGAAGTTACAAACTTACCGTCTTTACCATAGAAGGGAGAATCGTTGATAGTAAACAACATACTCATAGTAGGTTCGTCAATAGCGATTGGCGGCAATGCTTCCGGATTTTCATAATCACAGATCGTATCACCGATCTCAAAACCATCAATACCTACCAAAGCACAAATATCTCCGGACTCTACTTCCGTCGTTTTCACACGACCCAGTCCTTCAAATACGTGTACCTCTTTAATCTTCGATTTCACAAAGCTGCCATCTCTTTTTGCCAATGACACATTCATGCCTTCCTTCAACACGCCACGATGTACACGTCCTACGGCGATACGACCTGTATAAGAAGAATAGTCCAATGAAGTAATCAACATCTGAGGTGTACCGTCCAATTGCGTAGGAGCCGGAATATTCTCAATAATACAATCCAACAACGGAAGAATAGTATCTGTAGGCTTCTGCCAATCGGTACTCATCCATCCATTCTTTGCCGAACCATAGATAGTTGGAAAATCAAGCTGTTCTTCTGTAGCATCAAGACTGAACATCAGGTCAAATACCATTTCATGTACCTCGTCCGGACGACAGTTGGGTTTGTCTACTTTATTAATAACCACAATAGGCTTCAAACCGATCTCCAATGCTTTTTGCAATACGAAGCGAGTTTGAGGCATCGGGCCTTCAAAAGCATCTACCAACAGAATACATCCGTCGGCCATATTGAGCACACGTTCTACTTCGCCACCGAAGTCACTGTGCCCCGGAGTATCAATAATGTTAATCTTAGTTCCGTTATAAGTGATAGAAACGTTTTTAGAGAGAATCGTTATACCTCGTTCACGTTCCAGGTCATTGTTATCCAGAATTAGTTCACCGTTTGTCTGATTGTCGCGGAACAAATTTCCGGCCAGAAGCATCTTATCGACTAACGTCGTTTTCCCATGGTCAACATGGGCAATAATTGCAATGTTCCTAATGTTTTGCATATAATACCTAATATTTGCCGGCAAAGGTACGAAAATTGGATTAGAAAAAAGACCTATATAGATTTTTTTTCCTGCAAAACGTTGTGGGATATAAAGATAATGGCTATCTTTGCACGCTCAAAAGTAAAGTTTATATATTACAAAAAACTAAGAATTATGTATTTAGATGCTGCTAAAAAGCAAGAAATCTTCGGAAAATACGGAAAGTCTAACTCTGATACTGGCTCAGCTGAGGCTCAGATAGCTTTGTTTTCATACCGTATCTCCCATCTGACTGAGCATATGAAGCTCAACAGAAAAGATTATAGTACTGAAAGAGCTTTGACAATGTTGGTAGGTAAGCGTCGTCGCTTACTCGACTATTTGAAAGCAAAAGATATCGAAAGATATCGTGCCATTATCAAAACTCTTGGATTGCGTAAGTAATCCGCTTGTTACAAACAAGATTAAAAGAAGTCGTTTCTCTGAGAAGAAGAAGCGACTTCTTTTTTTTAGCCCTCCCTCAGTTATTGTCCTACCCGAACTTTCATTAAACCCTTCGTACGCTATACCGTAGACAGCCTTTAAAGAAGTCGTAACAGAACATTGTACGACATGTACATCTCGTACAGTACGACATGTGCATCTGGGACTGTACGACATGTACATCTGGGACTGCACGAGATGTACATGTCGTACAATACCCTTCACCGAGGCAGAAAGTATATGCCAGTAACCAAACGATTGATTGAAGTTTGTCCCCGCAAGAGGAAACAGTAAATTGACATTTTCTACACTTATAATTGCGATGCTATAAAGAATTTGCTATTTTTGCAACTTAATAGCTCTAAATTATAACCTTATAGACAATAAATACTATCAATATGGATACAAGTAAGATTGTCGGAGAAAAAATAAAAGCCCTCCGCGAAAACAAATCGATTACAATAGAAGAATTAGCACAGCGCTCCGGCCTGGCAGTAGAACAAGTAGAACGCATCGAGGGGAATATCGACCTTCCGTCACTTGCACCACTGATCAAGATAGCACGTGTATTGGGAGTACGCTTGGGAACATTCCTTGACGATCAGGACGAAACAGGTCCTGTGGTATGCCGTAAGGAAGAAGCCAAAGATTCCATCAGCTTCTCCAACAATGCCATTCATTCGCGCAAGCACATGGAGTATCACTCTTTATCTAAGTCTAAAGCCGACCGCCACATGGAGCCGTTCATTATTGATGTAGCTCCTACCGCTGACAATGACTTTGTACTCTCTTCTCACGAAGGCGAAGAATTTATCATGGTTATGGAAGGCATCATGGAAATCAGTTATGGTAAAGCCAGTTATTTGCTTGAAGAAGGTGACAGCATTTACTATGACTCCATTGTCCCGCACCACGTACATGCTTATGAAGGAAAGGCAGCAAAAATTCTGGCCGTAATCTATACACCTATTTAGTGATTAGCGATTAGTGAGAAGTGATAAGTATCGCATATCCATCGTACTTATCTCTTCTCACTAATCACTAATCGCTTATCACTCAACACTTATCACCATTTATCATGCAATTATACAACCGAACTCTCGGCCAATGGCTTGAACATTGGGCTGAGGAAACTCCCGACAAAGAATACATTGTATACTCCGACCGTAATCTGCGTTTCACATGGAAACAACTCGACCGTCGCGTAGACGATATGGCTAAAGGTCTTATCGCCATCGGAGTAGAAAGAGGTACACACGTAGGAATCTGGGCTGCCAATGTACCCGACTGGCTTACGTTACTATACGCTTGCGCCAAGATAGGTGCCGTCTACGTAACTGTAAATACCAATTATAAGCAGGCTGAATTGGAATATCTCTGCCAGAATTCCGATATGCACACACTGTGTATTGTCAACGGAGAGAAAGACAGCGATTTTGTACAGATGACTTATACCATGCTTCCTGAATTAAAAACCTGTGAACGGGGACATCTGAAGAGCGAACGTTTCCCCTACATGAAAAATGTGATATATGTAGGCCAGGAAAAACACAGGGGCATGTATAACACTGCCGAAATTCTGTTACTGGGAAATAATGTGGAAGACGAAAAGCTGAATCAGTTGAAAAGCCAGGTAGACTGCCATGATGTAGTAAACATGCAGTATACATCAGGAACCACCGGATTTCCTAAAGGAGTAATGCTTACCCATTATAATATTGCCAACAATGGTTACCTCACCGGTGAGCATATGAAATTCACAGCAGATGACAAATTATGTTGCTGTGTGCCGTTATTCCACTGTTTCGGTGTGGTGCTGGCCACAATGAACTGCCTCACCCATGGCTGTACACAAGTAATGGTAGAACGTTTCGACCCACTGGTAGTATTAGCATCTATTCATAAAGAACGCTGTACGGCACTTTACGGAGTTCCCACTATGTTCATTGCCGAACTGAACCACCCGATGTTCGACATGTTCGATATGTCCAGCCTCCGTACCGGAATTATGGCAGGTTCTCTCTGTCCGGTAGAATTAATGAAACAGGTGGAAGAGAAAATGTACATGAAAGTAACCAGTGTATACGGACTTACAGAAGCAGCCCCCGGCATGACGGCTACACGAATTGATGACTCGTTTGACGTTCGTTGTAATACAGTGGGACATGATTTTGAATTCACCGAAGTAAAAGTAATCGATCCGGAAACAGGAGAAGAATGTCCGGTAGGAGTACAAGGTGAAATGTGTAACCGGGGTTATAACACAATGAAAGGATATTATAAAAATCCTCAGGCCACGGCCGAAGTGATTGATAAGAATAACTTCCTGCACTCGGGTGATCTTGGTATCAAAGACGAAGACGGTAATTACCGCATCACCGGCCGTATTAAAGATATGATTATTCGTGGAGGAGAGAACATCTATCCACGCGAAATAGAAGAATTCCTCTATAAGTTAGACGGTATAAAAGATGTACAGGTGGCAGGAATTCCCTCTAAGAAATACGGAGAAGCTGTAGGAGCCTTTATCATTCTCCGCGAAGGAGTAAAGATGCACGAATCAGATGTAAGAGACTTCTGCAAAAACAAGATATCCCGTTATAAGATACCCAAATACATCTTCTTTATCGACGAATTTCCAATGACAGGTAGCGGAAAGATACAGAAATTCAAATTAAAAGATCTGGGACTGCAACTCTGTAAAGAACAGGGAATCGAGATAATATAACTCTTGCAGCAATATACTTCAAAATAAAAAAAAGCCAGCTGATTAATTATCGGCTGGCCTTTTCTTTATCTTTCTTTTCTATTTTACCATAATCTTTTGTACCACATTCACTCCGTCCTTAGACAAATGAACAAAGTAGAAACCTTTTTCCCAATACGACACTGAGACATCTGTTTGTCCGGTAGTCATTACGCCACTCCATACTTTTGTTCCATTAATACCATAAACAGATATGTGAGTACGCTCCGGAGCAGTTATATGTAACAGATCACTTACAGGATTGGGAGACAAAGAGACAGCCTGAAGACCCGGATTATGAATAGCACTTCCTCCACCTGTATCAATCTTACCGGCAAAAATAGGTTCACCCGGCTTTTCATTGTAAGCAAACCGGTTGACTACGTAATAGCCTCCATCAGCACTTACTGTTATTTCAAACCAGCCATACAACATATTACCTAAATACTCAAAAGCAAAACCAGCATATGCAGTACGGCCATACCAGCTGGTAAACTGGCTGGTGGCAATATCCAGCTGATTGGGATAATCTCCGGGAGTAACCCAGTTGGATTTAACCCCAATCTCTGTTCCTTCGGCCAAAGGTGCAATATTCCTCGTATTTTCCAGGCAAACCATTGGTTTAAGGTAGGTTTCCAGTTTCAAATGTTTTACACCAAATTCCCAGGCACCATAGCCGTTATCCAAATCTTCGGGAGCATAAAAATAAGTCCAGTTTCCATATTCTTCTCCGGCACCTATCCCGAGATCTCCAACTATAATCTGATATGGATTCAGAAAATCAAAGCTCAATTGCGCTGATAAATTTTCAATATCCGAATGGTTGAATACGGTTGGCTTCAATGTTAATTCGGTTACATCCATATCCTTTGCTTCATGGCTTTCGGCCTTTCCTTTGAAAGATAAAACAGCTTGCTTCTCTGATACAACCTCCAATTGAGAAATCAGGCCCTGGGGTACATTCAATGTATAATCCGTTCCCTCGGTCAAGATACCTGTCCGGTTGAATGCATTATCTCCCATAACAACCAGATTTATAGTTTGCGTAATTGTCCCGTCATTCAACTCTGCATTTTCCATCACAGAAGTAGTACCGAATATCAATTCCGATTTACCCATGTCCCCACTCTTTTGTCCCGCTATGATAGCACTTCCCGGAGCTTCATTAAAGGCATAATCCAATAAGGTGAACGAATTACCATCATCGGCTACAGATATTCTCAGCCAGCCATATAATATCTCACCAGCCAGAGTTCCTTCAAACTGAATACCCACAAATGCAATTTTTCCTTTCCAGTTTGCATAGCCTTTAGAGACTAAAGTTCCCAGATTCGGATAAGCTCCAATACCTGTTGTCCAATCAGAAGAATCACCAATCTTTTCTCCATAATTAACTACAGTCAGATTGGTTCTGGCTCCCATCATCTTCTTCTCATACGATTCGATATACAGGTTACCGTAATAACTACCCTGGTTAGAGTTCCACATTAACCCAAATTCAGAATTCTCATATTTTGTATCTAACTTAATAATCTCCCAACCATGAGCAGATGAAATATTGATATCCTCACAATCTACATACTTAATACCATAATCGGGACGACATTCCAACGTCAACGGCAATTTACAATCATATAACTCACCACTCTCTAACATTCCATTCTTGAAAATTACAGCTAATTCTATGTTCCGGTCGTTTACTACTGCCTTACCCTGGAAAGATAAAATAAGTACCGTGTTACTTTTCTTCTGCAACTTAGGAGTCAGTCCTTCCGGCAATCCATCAATAACAAAATCAGTACCGTACACAAAGTCTTTATCAGCCAGTACTCCATTGATTAATGTGAACTCAAATGTACCCTCAAAAGTTCCATCATTGGCAGGTGCCTCCAGGATGTCTCCACGACTGGTCAAAGCGATGCGTTTGGTAGCTTCCTCTATAAAAAAGACTTGGTCGGCAGTTTCTTTTTGCCACAATTCTATACGAGCCGGATGATCCAGCGCATCGAGCATCCGGTCTATCTGACCCTTTGTGAACATAGACGTACGCACATAGGAATAATTCATATAATTCGTCCAGTTGGTCAATTCATTCTCACAATTCCGGTCAGCTGCTCCCATCAGAGCCACATCTGCTTTAGGCGTGTCATCTACCCAGTCACCCGGATTAGGTTGTCCTGCCTTATTTGCTTTACAACCGTCGGGCCAACGTCCGCCATTGTCATCGAAAGTATGAGCCAAGTTCAGGAAATGCCCGAATTCATGGGTTAATACCCGACGGAAATTTTCATCCGTATTCATTCCGATATAAGCACCATTATATACTACACGGGCCAGATTTTCTTCCATCATTTCTACATCCGGATACCAGGATACGCCCGAATTATTGGTCACTCCATCACCATAAAGATCATTCATCACATACACATTCATATATTTATGGTTGTCCCAGGCATACAGTGCCATTCGGGGTGCATAATAGTTCCCGAACCCACTTTCAAGACGATGATACAGAATACCGGTAGTCGCTTCTCCGTCGGGTCCCTTTTCGGCCAATTTGAAAGTAATATTCATATTAGCCTGAAGTTTGTTAAAGTCAGGATTATCATCACCGGAATTTGCTGTTATACCCTGAAAATCTTCATTCGTTTTTCTCAGAGCATCCTTTATTATCTCATCATTGAGCTTTGCCCCATTAAAAGTCTCTCCAAAGACGTGAAACACTACCGGGATCACATAAGAGTCGGGACGCTCTGTTGATACTCTTGTTTGCGGTAGTTGATTGTGTCTCTTTAAAGCAGTCGGGTTTTCCTCAAAATAACGCTGAATCTGTTCATGGGCACGACATGGCAAAGGCGCTCCCGGTACATAACCCGGCACGTTTTGCGCAGTACCTCCCAAAGCTACTAATAGACACAGTAATGTAGTCCAATAACTTGTTCTGTTCTTCATTGCAAAAAATTTTAAATGGTTTATATAGAATAAGTAGTATTTCAAATTTAGTTAGTTCATACTATGACAGCGTTTTATTGAAACGCAAATGATCGCAGATTTTCGCAGATTAAATGACTGCGCTATACTTGAGCGATGATATGCTTTGCGTGAATCTGTGAGTTTCTGCGTTTCAATAATAATATCATATAATTTAGAACGATTACTTAATAAATTGTAGTAACTTATAATCCGGTAACAGAAGCTTGCCTGTTGTACTCCTCATACAACATCAGAAGATGTGCAGCCGACCAACTAAAGTGGGGAGCTTTCAACTGTTTACCTGTATACGTTTCGTAGTTTTCATGTATTGCACCATCTCCCTTCAGTCCATGAAGCCTGTCGAATACCTGACGGGTATATGCATCTGCCTCCTCCACATAGCCATATCTTCGTAATCCGGAAATAGCAAAATAAGTCTGATCCAACCATATAGGCCCTCTCCAGTATCCGCGGGGCATAAACTTCGGATTATCGGCCGCAACAGTAGGAAAAGGGATATAAGTAGAGAACTTTGTAGAATCCGTAAATAGCTTCATAGCCTCCTTCATCTGCTCCTTAGTTGCGATACCTGCCCAAAAAGGTATATAAGCCTCACTGCCTGGTTCTTTCACAAATGTTCCATCCAACTTTTTATCAAAAAAGAATCCGGACTCTTTATCATAAAAATAAGTACTAATAATATCTGCATATTCCTTTTCACTGAATGGCTGTTTCGCCACTACCGCAAGTTTTTTCAGCAGAGAATATTCATAAGCCAGAAAAGCATTCAGATCAACCGATTCCTGATCAAAACTCCAGGCTGTATCGCTATTCTTTACCATTTTTGCATGATCAAATCTAATAGCATTGTCCATTCCACTCTCCCAGGCTGCCGCCTCAAGCGTTCCATCTACCGAACCGAACTCACAGATACCATTTGAATCATGATCACGATCCAGATACCACCAATGATAATAGTTAAGTAACTGAGGGTACATCTCTTCCACAAAAGCAGTATCGGCTGTTGCTTCAAATATCTTACTCACGGCCCATACAGCCAAAGGTGGTTTACTATCTCTTGCATTGTTTTCACGGATATCCGTATAAATACAATCTATTATCATTCCGTTATCCAGTTGATAATCGAACATGGCACGTACTTGATTTTTTGCCAGTTCCGGAGCAAAGTCGGCCAATGCTGCAGCATGCTTCCATGAATCCCAAGCCCAGAATCCCATAAAATAGCCTACAGCATGTGATGGGACTACTCCATCATGTAATAATCCGGCACGGCTACTACGCCAGTTGGCAATGAGGGTAACCACTGCTTTGACTGCAATCCGATCGTACTCCTCCGGCATATCAGGTCGCAACACTTTCTCTAAATAACCGTTCCAACACTGATAATGCTTATTGATGAAACCGGAAGGATTCGATTGTATCTTGGCAATAGCACCAAAATCAAACATCTGCCCCTTGATATTCTCTAGGGAAGAGATTACCACATAAATTGGAGATGCAGACGAAACATTCGCCTCATATCTATTACCGGAGAAATGGATCTTTACATTTTCCGGAAAGGTAATCAGATATTGATCTCCGGAGGGTGAAGAAAGCATGCATGAATTATTTACTACACTATAAGAAGAATTATCATCTAATGCCTGACCATAAAAACACAACGGTTTATTACTATCCGAAACACATTCCAGCAGTACGTTGGATTTATCAATAAAGAAAAGACGCTGACTTATAGTCCCATGCCCGGAGGAAGAACGCATATATAGCTCTCCCGGAAAATAGACAACAGAATCCGGAGAGAAAACTTCATCAGGAGCTTCAGCAAATCCTACCGTTACCAATGATTGAGAAATCCATCGGCGTGTTTCCAGATCGAAGGGACCGCAAAAGCCATTAATCCATCGTTCCTTTTGTGGTACAGTAAACCCCATCCACGCTCCTTGATCAGAAAACCACCCGCTACAATAAAGAGAGTCATTAGGAGTATAAGATATATCCAGAATATTGTCATACTTATGTACTAACAAAGGATGAAACTCTTTTTTTTGCTCAGAACAATTACTAAAAAGTATACTCACGCCAATCAGTACACAAAATCTTATAATATATTTTCTCATAATCTTTACGAATTTAATTAAAACCATATCTGACGAGCCTGCTCAGCTATTTTCTCTAAAGTCCGGATGGGTTGTATGACAAAACTATATTTCCTCATTGACGGAGTAATAGTGTATTCCGGATGTACCTGAGCCCCCCAGCTATTATCTCCACCTACTCCCATTTGCATCTGGTCTACATTAATCCACACCAAATCTTTCTTCTCTACACTTCCACCATGCCTGCGTTCTACACTGAAAGGAACGTAGTCAATATCATCCTGTATAAAATTCCACGCACTTACAGACAAAGGTTCTGTGCCTGTAATCAATAATCCCTTTTGCTCTTTATCACAAAGGGCAAGCCAGCGGGTATCACACTTATTACCGGTCTCCTGTGCACGCACATAAGGATGAAATTGTTCCCATACGCTTGCCTGGTAAAATCCTATGGCAGCAGACGTTTTACGATCAGCATAATTTTCGTGGGGCCCTCTTCCAAACCAGGTCATCCGGTCATACTCTTTTGGAATAATCATACGCATTCCAAAACGAGGCATTTCCGGTAATGTTTTTTGTCCCGGTATAAACGACATTTCCACTTTAATTATTCCGTTTCCAAGAATCTGATAGGCTATTTGCACAAAAGAGTCCTGCTCTTCCAAACGATATTTGGTAAGTACTTTAATGCATGTACTATCGGGGTTAGTTTCCATGTCCAACTTAAGAAGCCGGGCAACTTCCATTGTTCTCTTCCATTCCACACTACGTGAGAGCAAACCACTGGGCACATCATTATCTGTAGAGGGTCTCCAAAAATTAGGTCTTAACCCCGCCAGAAGCATTTCTTTACTGCCATATTTCAGAGAAGTCATTTCTCCTGAAACAGTTGAAAACTCTGTTCTGAACGATTTACTTTCGAGTATCAATTCTTTTTCTGTACGCAATACCTTAATGGGTTCATTGGTTTTATTTACATGTTGCCCACTCTTCTCAACCGGTAGCTGCCATTGATCCATCGCTACAATAAAATCCTTCGGAGCATAAGATTCTTCCCGCCTGGTCAGCGTTTCAACCTTCAGGAAATATTCTTTTGATGCAGGAAGAAGTTCACGGTAAGGAATTGTTATTTTCCGGGAGGAACTCGCCGGAATAACAGGAAAATCTAAAACACCCGATTGAATTTCTTCGCCGTCTGCTTCAACAACCCATCTCAGATAATAACCTGACAGATCTATAAAATCATGGCGATTGGTAACAAGTATCTTGTTTTTTGTGAAAGCAACCGGTTCACAATGTACATATTGATAAACCTTCTTTACCTCCCAGATGTGTGGATGAAGTGAACGGTCTGCTGCTACCAAACCATTCGCACAAAAGTTAGAATCATTAGGTACACCAACATATCCCATATCACCGCCATATGCCCAGATATCATGACCCTTCTCATCCTTTTTAGCAAATGTCTGATCAACCCAATCCCAAATAAATCCACCCTGCAAATTATCATACTTATAAATCAAATCCCAATAGTCTTGCAGGTTACCTGTACTGTTCCCCATAGAGTGCGCATATTCACACATAATCATCGGACGCAACTTCCGTTCATTGACAAATTCACGCAACCACCAAATCCGGGCATACATGGGACAGTAGATATCCGACAAACCTTCACGACGAGCTGCTTCATACTGAACCGGCCGAGTCGTATCAAAGCTTTTTGTCCAATTATACAGTGTTTCAAAATTCTTTCCATAGCCTGATTCATTACCTAATGACCATGTAATAATAGCTGTAAAATTACGGTCACGCATTACCATACGTTTCATACGTTCCATAAAAGGACGTTCCCAGTCAGGATAATTGGCTAAAGTACCATCCTCATGATATTCCATTCCGTGTGATTCAATATTGGCCTCATCAATCATATAAAGTCCGTATTCGTCACACAACTCATACCACTCCGGCCTGTTGGGATAATGACTGCAGCGGACAGCATTGATATTGAACTGCTTCATCATCTTAATATCTGTGAGCATAGTTTCCAAAGAAAGTGTACGTCCCCGATGTGGATCATGCTCCTGCCTGTTTACCCCTCTAATTAAAATAGGAACATTATTTATCAAAAGCTGTCCGTTACGCATCTCAACCGTACGGAAGCCCACACGATGCCGAAATGCCTCTAAAGCGTTCCCTTCCTTATCCTTCACACTTACTACCATAGTATAAAGATTAGGTGTTTCCGCATTCCATGCTTTCACATTTTTAATAAAATGATTGAGGCCTAAAAGAGTGTCGGACAAAGAAGTAATAATCTTTTCATCAGAAAATAGAGTATCCTTACCATCCATTAACTTCAGCTGTACGCGGTTTCCCACTGCATCAGCAGGTAAAGTCATCGCCAAATCCAATTGCAGATCTCCATCTTTATAGTCATTCACCAACTGAGCTGACGTCTTAAAGTCCTTTACCCGGCACTTTGGTCTGGCGATCAGGTAGACACTTCGTTCAATGCCACTGTATTTCCAGTAATCTTGCCCTTCTAAATAAGAGCCGTCACTATATCTGAAAACCTGAACCACTATTTTATTGTTGCCCTTTTTCAGCAAAGAGGTCACATTAAAGTGTGAAGGAAGACGACTGTCTTCGGCATACCCTACAAACTGTCCGTTTACCCAGCAATAATAAGCAGATTCAACTCCTTCAAAGTCCAAAAATACATCCATTCCACTGAAGGATTTCGGTACAATGAAATCTCTGGTATAAATACCTACCGGATTATAATCTGAAGGTACAAAAGGGGGATTAACGGGAAAAGGATATTTGACATCTGTATAGATAGGACAGTCGAAGCCCTGGAGTTCCCAACTTCCAGGTACCTCAATATCACTCCATTTCTTTGTATTAAAATCCGGTTTAAAGAAATTCTTTGGACATGCATCCACATTCCAGGAGTAAAGAAATTTCCACATCCCGTCTAAAGAGACTTTCCGTTCATTAGCCTGTACATCGTTGGACAACGCTTTTGCTTCGGAAGGAAAGGAAACAAAATAGGCACACGCCGGCTCTCTGTTAATACCGCTGATTTGTGGATCCTGCCAGGGAACTTGCTCCCCTGCCAACAAAGATGCAGAACAAAACAAACCATTAATGATCAAGTATAAAATATGCTTTTTCATATTCTCAATGTATTATAGTTAAATGGTACACAATAACGTTACAATGAATGGTACGGAAAAATCCAGTAAACACCCATGGACAATAGATACAACTATATATTTTTCTCCGGAACAGCGAGTTATAATGGGAAGAGTAGTATCCATCGTCGTAGCCCCTCCTACTGAGATAGGTGCCAATTTTCCAAAGAAACGAACCAGAAAAGGTGCTGCCAGCAAAGCTATAATCTCTCTCATTATATTGGATAGCAGGGCTATAGTTCCCAATTCGGCTCCTTTATATTCAGTAATAATAATGCTTGATAACGAATAATATCCAAAACCCGCTCCCACAGCCATACAATCAACCGGAGAATGCTTGTTGAAAAAAACACTACTCATACAACAGCCAACAAGAGTACCTAGAATAGTCAATACAGGAAGTAAAAAGAATCTTGGATTTACTGTCTTAAAATTCAATAGTATTTGAGGATTATTGCCAACAGTAATACCAACACAAAACATCAAGGCACATAATGCATAAAAACTCAAATCCAGTTGTTCTAAGTACGAAGGATACAAACCGTACAAATTAAGTAAGATACCCAATATAAAGAACAGTACAATAACAATGCTACTTTTCATCCCCTTCCTCCTTTCACGTCCCGGTATGATATAAAAAGCCACAATCCCCAGGCCCCCAAAATACTGCCTACAACAGCTGTCAATGTAATTACCAGTGCTTCAAGCCCGATCGTATGCAATCCTTCTATAATCATTTTATTACCACCAACCTCCGTTCCAAGAAGAAATAGAAGAATCCATATTAGCCACGTAATAATCCGATGTACAATATTCAGGTTTCGTTTTCTTAATAGATAACCAAATAATACACCACTGCCCATCAATCCAATAATAGTAAATATAAACATACAAATTATATAAATCCTATTGAACAACTATTTTAAAAACCTCTGTCCGCTCTTTCCCTTTCTCTTCATATTTAACTTGAAGAATATAATTGCCTGAAGCAAAAGATCTCATATCTATTTTATCTATATCTCCGGAGTATTTGAATAATTCGGTACCTTCTAAACCTAAAATTGAATATTGTCTGATTGGAGAATCTACCTGTATATATAGATAATCTGTTACCGGATTCGGAAAAACTTTTGCTTTCAGAGTATTAGTCTTCTGCTGAACAGAAGATCCACCCGACTTTACAACGAAGCCATAGTCGTGTGCAATGCCGCTATCCACCCAGCCACAAGGGGTTACTCCGTCCGATTCGTCCGTAACAAAATGTAAGAATAGCCTAAATTTGAGTTTCTCGTTTTTTACTGCATTTTCCGGAATAGTAATCTGGAATTGACAATCATGCTCTTTATGTTGCTGTCCAATCGGACTAATAAGCTTGGTATCAACCAGTTCATTCTCTTCTAACTCATAATTACCATTCCAATCCATCCAGAGTCTCAGTTTATAGATATCCGAAGAACCCGAATCCCAATTTTCTATTTTTACATTCATCACATATATCTTCCCACATTCCAACTCGGCTACATTTTCTTTGAAATAATCCATCCATCCTGTCTCCGAGTAAGAAACATTATTATTAATCCCGGCAAATTCAACCTCTTTTATATAAGCATAGTTACGGTAATCTGATTGAAACAGACATAAATCAGTCTGTTTACTATCCAATACCCCCGATTCACGATAAAGCATCAGTAAATGAGCAGCAGACCAGCTGAAATGTGGAGATTTCAGCCTTTTCCCGGTACTTGTTTCATAGTTTTCATGAATTGGAGCATCTGCACGCAAACCATTAAGGCGATCGAACACTTGTTTTGTATAACCATCGGCCAATTCAGTATAGCCATAGTTTCTTAATCCATGAATTGCAAAATATACCTGGTCCAGCCATATCGGACCTCTCCAATAACCATTCGGCGAAAAATCCGGATGATCAGCCGTAACAGTAGGAAAAGGAATATACGTTGCAAACTTCAAAGGATCAGTCAAGTATTTCAAAACAGACTCAGCCTGATCAAGTGTGGCAACTCCTGCCCAAAGTGGAATATAAGCCTCACAACCTTCTACCTGTACAAAACTGTGATTACTCAGCCTTTTATCATAAAAAAATCCTTTTTCTCTATCAAAGAAATAATCGGATGTCGTTGCTGTCCGATCCGGTTCATTAAACTCACAATTGGCTATTATACTCAATTCCTTTAACAATAGATATTCATGGGCCAGATAAGCATTCAAATCAACAGATTCCTGATTTAAACTCCAGGCTCTGTTGTCATTCTTCAGCATAGAAGAATGATCAAAACGAATTGCATTATCCATGCCACTTTCCCAGGCAGAAGCCTCAAGTGTACCATCCACTGAGCCAAATTCACAAAAACCAT
Organism: Bacteroides sp. K03; assembly: GCF_019734355.1. Classification (NCBI taxonomy): domain Bacteria; kingdom Pseudomonadati; phylum Bacteroidota; class Bacteroidia; order Bacteroidales; family Bacteroidaceae; genus Bacteroides; species Bacteroides sp. K03. The sequence continues at coordinate 18,068 of NZ_JAASHC010000004.1, read as the reverse complement.
TTTTATCGTGATCTCTATATTCGTACCACCAACGGTGATATTTCAGTAATTTAGGATATATCTCTTTCACAAAATCAGCATCTAAAGTAGCCTTATAGATTTCGTTCACTGCCCATGTTGCCAATGGGGGTTTACTGTTTCGTTCATTATTTTCTTTTTTATCGGTATAGATGCAATCGATGATCATCCCTTCTGAGGTCTGATAATCGAACATTGCACGAACCTGATCTTTAGCAAGATCGGGTTCAAACAGACTCAATGCTACCGCATGCTTCCATGAATCCCATCCCCAAAAACCGACGAAGTAAGACATTGCATGAGAAGGAATAACTCCATCATGAAGTAAATCTCCTCTGGATGTACGCCAGTTTGTCAACAATGTCACCATAGCTTTTACTGCGATACGATGATATTCTACTGGCATTTCCGGACGTAAAACAGCTTTCAGATATTTTATCCAACGATTCGTATGTTCGGTAGTATAATTATCAGGATGTAATAATATACTCTGTATCAGCTGAGCATAGTTATCCGGTCGTTTCGATTCGTAGAAATAAGATATAGTGGCATATCCTTTATGTCCTTCAGGAAGTTTGGCCAAGAGCTTGGAATTCTCATAGGAAAGCTGAATATCCGACGAGAATGTAACTACACACATCTCCCCGGTTGATAGTTTCAAAGATAGAATATTATTCTCCAATCCGGATGATTGTATTCCTTGTAACGAACCATTTGTAATGTAAAGTTCCCGCTTCTCACTGGTTTCACAACTCCATAAAGCCGTATACTTATCTACAAAAAATAAGCGTTGTTGTATCCTCCCCTGTTTAGAAGAAGAGTTCATGTATAGTTCTCCCGGAACGTATGTCACGCTATCAGGAATAAAGGTTTCAGCTGTGATGTCTGCAGTAAATCCGACTTGGAGAATAGCATCCGATATCCATTGCCGGTGATCGAGTTCAAAAGGACCGCAGAAACCATTTATCCAGTTATTCTCCGAAGGTAATGTAAAGCACATCCATGAACCTAAATCAGAAAAGCCTCCTGTAAAATAATCATTACTGTATGGAGTACACTGGATATCTAAAATATCACTATAAGAGTCTACATTATAAATAGTTGTTTGTTTGGTTGCAGAAACTGATATGGAGAAGCAAATGATATACACCACCACAAACAGTAATCGCCACATTTGTACTTTAAATTTCTCTCTAAACATATCAGTATTAGATTTTATCAGTTAATATTGAAAAATAAAAGCTGGTTCGGCCCCCTCTACAAGAATCCTGTATTAAGGTTCATAGACCATATACAATTGTATTCAGTCACGATCAGTCGAACCAGCTTCTAAATACTCTATGAATGTGAAAAATATTATTTAATGATAATATTGGCCCGTTTTACTAATCCATCGTCTGTCTTCACCTGCAGAATATACATGCCGGAAGCATTACCTGAAATATTGATAGAGCTTCCTGTTATCATTCCCCTTTGTACCAATTTGCCATCAATGCTATAAAGCATATATTCTTTGGCATTCTCCAATTTTATAAAGACTTCTCCGTCTGTTGGATTCGGATACACAGCAAATGCATCAAGTGACGTATTTTCAATAGAGGTTCCACCACCAAGCTGAACGGTATAGTCCTGCAATACACCGCCATCTTGTGTGCTGCAAGGATCTGTATAAGGAACATCCGGAGTTTTATAATGCAGATAAGTACGCATTGTAAAAGTCTTGCTGGCATCGGCAGGAACAGTTACCTTTCCGGAAACTACTTTAAAAGAACTCTGCCCCGGTTTTCCTACAGCAATCGATTTTTGAAAAACCGTCTCGGCAGCAGTCAGTCTACTATCACCATTCCAGTCAAAAAAGGCAGTTACATAATACTCATCTCCGGCACCGGAAGAGAAGTTGCAAACAGTAATTTTCAGCTCGTACTCTTTACCTGCCTCCAATGTAACAACACGCTCTTTATCCATCGTGAAATCAGCAAAAAGAACACCTTCATCATAAGTATTAGAGCCTATCTTCCCATCCCATCCTTCAGGAGCTGTAGATGATTCACTCACCATACCATTAATCTCAACTTTAGAGATACAAGCATAAGCACCCCATGTTAATTCAGGTCTACACAATTGAGATTGCGACATCGCTTGCCCAGCTACCATACTAAATAGCATAAAGCAACAAAGTAATTTTTTCTTCATAATTTTAATTTGTTTTGATAATTAATAAATAGACATACAACCGGTAGGAAACCAGTGATCGCCTACCGGTCCAATTATTTACTTTAGAATTACAACTTGCTGTAATACAGATTCTTTTGTCTCGATTTTTAAAAGATAAGCACCTTTCGGTTGCTTGCTGATATCTATTTGAGAGGTAGTAATATTGTTTTGTTGTACCAGACGCCCATCAATACTGTATAAGCTATATTTTGCCATATCCATATTTTCACCACCAATATGTAAAATACCATCTGTAGGATTAGGGTAAACATTAATAGCTCCAATCGTATGATCAATTATCATACTGGGATCAGAAGAAACAATCACATAATACTCTTCTAACTGTCCATTTTCCACAGTTCCACAAGGCTGTTCTCCTACCATACTATCAGCATCACCATAATGCATAAAAACACGCATATGTAATTTTTCATTCAGTACTGCATTATCCGGTGCAGTCCATCTGAATTCAACAGTTCCCGGATTATCAGCTGAACCAATGGCAGGAATTGCTATCTTCTGAGATTCCTCTTTTTCAAGTATATTATCATGATTCCAATCAATATAGGCACGTATCACATAAGCATCCTTCGAGTTAGAATTCAGATTCGAATAGGTCACTTTCATAACATATTCTTTTCCTTTCTCTATATGCGCATTCAACTCCTGATTGTCTCTGAAATCCTCAATAATCTCCGTGTTATTCACCTCACCGGTAGTTTCATTAGATATATTTGCAAATTCCACTTTTTTAATATAAGCATAAGGACGATAAGAGAATTCCGGGACACATACCTCATCAACCGGCTCGTCAGGACCATCGGGAGGGAGTACATGAGCATTCTCTTCACCATATATGATACCATAATCTTCAACATCTCCACTATCAATTTCTCCACAGGGATCTTCACCGTCTTTGCCTAATGTATAGTGTAACATTACACGGAAACCAAATTCTTTATCCACTACCATATCATCTGGCACAGTAATATCAAAAATAAGTACATGCTCTGTACCTGCTTTACCAATCTTATTTATTTTCTGGGGAGCAATCATTTCATCTTGTTGGAATACATAATCACCATTCCAGTCAAACCAGGCGCGAACTGTGTAAGGGTCATTTTCACCGGATTTCCAGTTTTGCACAGTAACCTCCAATTTATATGTTTTACCTTTCTCCAGTCCGGCTACATAGTCAGCCCGGAAATCTTTATACTGTTGTCCATCAAAGTCCGTATTTCTTTCTATCTGAGCAAACTTGACTTTAGAGATGTGCGCATAAGGAGCAAAACGAGGATTAAATAAACAGTAAGAAGTATACGGATCATTAAACAATACTCCAAAATTAATTTTCTGTGCAGTTGGCGTTCCATTTTCCACCTTTAAAACAGAAGTATTCAAAGTTATAGAGACATCCTTACGGCTATCGGAAGCCTGGTGACTGAGGGCTTTTCCACTCATCGTAATCATAGCAGTAACATCACTTGAAAGAGTTACTGTTGCCTGCAAACCTGCCGGCAAATTCGAAATTGTATAATCAGTACCTTCTACCAGTACACCTAGTTTGGCAAATGTCATCCCGGCACTTGCTTCTAACTGTAGAGAACCACTTACATTTCCTTGATTATCTAAAGTTTCGGAAAAATTCCTCCCCTTTACAATCAGGACCACAGGGGCAGCTACATAGCCATCATTTACTCCGGTTGCAACCAGGTTTTCTTCTTGCCACAATTCACTCCGAGATAAAGACTCATTTAAATAATATTCCATTCGAGCCACCTGTCCTGCAGTAAAATGTCGGTAAGCATCTGTGTAATTCATAAAGTTTTCCCAATCTGTATAATTTCCTTCACAGTTTACCTGATCAGCCGGCCATTTGGAAGTAGCTACAGGAGGGGTATCTTCAATCCCATCATTCGGATAAGTACATCCACCTTCAAAGGTGTGATGCAACCCCATAAAATGCCCAAATTCATGAGTCAAAACCCGACGAAAATTTTCGTTTGTATTATTGCCAATATAACTACCGTTGTAAACTACACGAGCCAAATTCTCCATTGTCATTGAATTGTCCGGTAACCAGGAAACACCGGAATTATAGTAATCCCCATCTGCATAAAGATCTTTCATTATATATATATTCATATATCGGCTATTATCCCATGCATATTTCTGGATCGCTTCATCATATCCTCCTCCATTACCAAAACCTTTCTCGGCTTCGTCATAGAATACAACACCTTTCGTCGGATTTCCGTCCGGATCTATCTTAGCCAAGCGAAAAGCGATATTCAACGGCTTTTTTATCTCCTCAAAACGGTTACTCGCCCCTGCCTGGTTATAATCGGCAGTCAATCCTTGAAAATCTTCATTGGTTTGTTTTAAGGCCTTTTCTATTAAGCTATAAGTCACTTTCAGACGAGAATCATTCGTAGCGTCTCCAAATACATGGAAAACAACCGGAATCACATACTGTCCCTGATGATAAGAGGCATTAGATCTCGTCGCTGCCAGAGCACCTGCATTTTCAGCTATTGCAGCAGGATGCGATTTCCTATACATTTCTTGCTGATGTTCGAACCCACACACATTTTGCTGTGCCGATACCCCGTTTATACTTCCCATTCCAAGAAGTACACCCAGTAAAAACAGTGTATTTTTTTTCATTTTTCAGATATTAAGTGGGCTTGAAAGGTCTTCACAGACCCCTCAAATCCCTGTTAAACAATTAATAAAAAGTTATTTCTAATCGATTTTGTTATTGCTCTGAATCTCCATCAAAGGAACCGGAAGGAAGGCATGCTTCTCTGCATTAAAGTTTTTGCGCCCTGCCAAATGTAAAGTTTCATCCAGCTTACCCCAACGACGTAGATCATAGAAACGGAAGTTTTCTAAAGCAAATTCCATCAAACGCTCATGCTCTATTTGAGCCTTTACAGCCTCGTAAGACTCCCCTGACATACCCGGCATATCTCCGTGTACCCTCCTTACTTCGTTAATCAATGGTACGGCCTTTTCTGGATGTCCTTGTTCATTGTAAATCTCAGCCTGCATCAGCAGAACATTGGCATAACGCATAATAGGTACATTCGTCGAAGTATTGGATTGTTTTAGTTTTTGCATATCATCGGGCATATATTTGCGAAAACAACGATTAATCTCATCACTCGCATCAAATAAATCTGTATACTCAAATCCATATATTCTCTCATTGCCATCGTTAAAATAAGGATCGTCAAAGAACATACTTGCATATGCCCGGGAATCCAGATTACCTGTAGTAGCAATGCGCCCCTCTTTTCTATATTCATTCAAAATCATTTCGCTCGGGCGAATCTCATCCCATCCCCTCAATACAGGAGCCGCTACCCAATAGTGCATCACATGCTGATGATAAGCACCATCAGAGGTATTCCCTGTAAACTGAATTTCAAAGATAGATTCTTTACAATTCTTATTTGTCCCATTAAACATACTCAGAAAATCTTTCTCCAAAGCATAACCTTTCACTTGCTCTAACGCTTCTTCTGCTTTAGTGAGATACTCCGTTTTCTTCTCCGGTTGTTCATAAGCCCGCGTCAGGTAGGCCCAACCGAGGTAGGCATAAGCAGCACCACTTGTCACGCGGCCGGCTTGTAGAGAAGGACGGGTTAAGGGTAATATTTTACCAGCCGCTGATAATTCCGAACAAACGAACTCCCAGCCTGCTTCCCTGGTAGAAAGAGCCTTATGCGTTTGTTCTTCACTTGTCAAATATTCATCACGAATAATAATCTTCTCCCAGTTCAACAGTAACTTCATGTGATAGTAGGCACGTAAGAACACTGCTTCACCTTCCACACTATTATACTTTTCCTGATCCATCGGATGATCACCTGTCTGAACTTTATTAATACCAAATAAGACATTGTTTGTGTAATTAATGCCATTATAGCAATTCATCCAATACTCTTTGATTCGGGAATTCTCATTATTATATGTAAAATCATAAATTTGCCCCCATTCCGGATAGTTATTTACATCCGAACCCTTCTCCATGATATCTTCACGAAAAGTTTCTATCACAAATTTAATTTCAGAGAAATTATAAGTACCACATCTGTTATCCAACTGGGCATATGCAGCAGATAATCCGGATTCCACATCGATAGAATCCCTCCAAAATTTATCAGTAGAAAAATCCGGAGATTCTACCGTTAGAAAGTTATCGCATCCACCCAAAAATGTTGCACAAAAAAGAGATGTTATATAAATATATTTTTTCATGGCTGATAGTATTAGAATTGATTAAAATGTCACCTGCAAACCAACAACATAAGAGCGAGTAAAAGGATAAATAAAGACATCTACTCCTGTATCCAGAATACTGGAAGAAAACTCTGGATCAATACCCGAGTAATTGGTCCATGTCAACAGATTTTCACCGCTAACATAAAAACGACACTTGTCTATATAAACCTTCTTAGTCAGATTTTTAGGTAAGGTATATCCCACTTGCAACTGACGTAAACGAATGAAATTACCTTTTTCCAGAAAACGGTCAGATTCGCGAGAATTCATATTAGGATCTTTTAGTACGGCACGTGGCATTACATTACTCCTGTTATCTTCAGTCCATGCTCCCAACGTCGACTTAAACAGATTGATTCCTGCGTCCATTGATTCATAATACAGGCGATTAGCATTATACAATTTATGTCCCCAGGCACTTCCTAATAAGAAAGAAAGATCAACGCCCTTATAAGAACCACTAAACGATAAGTTAGCCTCTAATTTGGGTATACCTGAGCCACAATATTCTTTATCATTTTCATCAATAACACCATCATTATTCAAGTCTTTAAATCGAATATCACCAGGTTTCGCATCGGGTTGAAGAACCGTATTTTTTATAGAACCATCAGGTTGCACAACCTCCGTATAGTGATTTGCTACGTCTTCCGGAGATTGAAAAATTCCATCCATTTTGTATAAAAAGAAACTTGCTACGGGATACCCCTCTAAAGTTTGAGTAACAAAATGACCGGCACCCTTTAAAGCTGATCCATACAGAATCTGATTAGGATCGGCTTTTAACATCTCGTTTTTAGTAGTAAAGAGATTGAATCCGATATTATATTCAAAACCATTACTATTATCCGCATAATTTAGCTCTAGCTCAAATCCCTTATTTCTCATCTTTCCTACATTCACTGTCGGATTATAAATACCAGCGGATGGAGACATAACCTTTTCAATCAATAAATCTTCCGTTGTATTATAATAATAATTCAAAGAGCCCGAAAGTTTATTATCAAAGAAGCCAAAATCAACCCCAATATTCTTCGTATCAGTAGTCTCCCAACGCAAAGCATCATTTACAAGATACAAGTTAACCATACCCGGCCAAGGATTAGCACCTTGCACATAGCTCATCCACTGGGTATTGTCACTGGTCATCGTTGGAGCATAATAATATCCTAATGCATTTTCATTACCCAACCGTCCCCAGCTCACTCTCAATTTCAAGTTGCTCACAACATCCCCTGAGAAAAATTCTTCCTCGCTAATACGCCATCCTAAAGCCATAGAAGGGAATACGCCCCACCGATTATTCTTTCCAAATTTAGAGGAACCGTCGGATCGAATCGTTGCCTGAAATAAATATTTACCTGAATATGAATAATTAATACGACCAAAAAATGAAGCACGATTATAATTCCAGAAAGATCCGCTTCCAGTAAATGTTCCGCCTGTACCAGCATCTATCGTAGGCGATGTAGGATCAAAGAATCCCGCTGGCACTTCTGTTATTACTAACTTTCCATTTACCACATCATAGTTCATCTTTTTTCCTTCAACATTGATTTGACTCCAGTCTTTACGAGCTGCAGATAAAGAGCTACCAGCCATCACACTCAGAGAGTGTTTACCAAACGTTTTATCAAAAGTCAGTACATTATCGAATGTCTGCTCATACCAGTAAGAATTACTATCATAATTATATGGATATAAGCTCTGTCCCTGAATGTCTGCAGTATACTTCTCCGAATGGTATTTAGTATTCGCATAATATCCTCTATAAGCATACGCTGTCTTAAACTTTAGCCATGGAGTAATATCTACGGTCAAACCTATATTTGCAATAATATCATACCCATTCGTTTTTTTATGTTTAAAATGATCATCTGCCATCACATTACGATTATTAGGCATTTCCAAACGAACTCCATCGACAGTCATATCATTTAAACCATAACCAGAAGGCTGATTTTCATCATAAACAGGTACCATTGGGGCCATTGCATACATCTCCTTCAAGGAATATTGTGGTTGTTGGCTTTGTGTTACTTTAAAAGCCAAAGAAGCATCAAAATTAAAAATCCTTTTTTGCAGATTCAACTTGACACGAGCATTATCCTGAGTGTATTTATTACCCCTGAAAATCCCCTTATCATCCGAATGATTATAAGATATTGAATATTTTGCAATATCAGAACCTCCCCTGATATTAACATTATAATTCTGAGATAAACCATTACGAAGCATCTCATCTTGCCAATTCGTATCAAATCCAGTCGGATTCTTCAACTTCCCATCTGGATCTTTAAATGATAAATATCCCGGTTTCTTGGCAACAGCATTTTCGTACATCATATTATGTACATATAGATACTCATCAGAATTCAGCATTTCAAACTTATTAGAAGCACTTGTAAATTGACAGAATGCATTGAAGTCAATCTTAGTCTCACCCTTCTTACCGTTTTTGGTAGTAACTATCACTACGCCATTTGCAGCAACAGAACCATATATAGCAGCTGCTGCACCGTCTTTTAATATCTCCATCGACTCAATATCCTGCGGATTAACAGTGGTTATATCCCCCGGAAAACCATCTACAATATAAAGTGGTTCATTACTTCCCATCGTTTTAATACCACGGATTTTAACAGAAACGCCTGCCCCTGCATTACCTCCTGACTTCAGAATATTAACACCAGCTACTTTCCCCTGTAAAGCCTCTGCCGGATTTGTTGTTGCACGACTAGCCAGTGCTTCAACATCCACAGAAGAGATAGCTCCGGTCATATCACTTTTCTTCATTGTACCATAACCAATGACAATCGTTTCATCTAACATCTGACTATCTTCTTTCAAAATAACTTTAAGCGTTTTCTTTCCATTTAAAGAAATAGTCTGCTTGATATACCCCATATAAGAGACATCAATCTGATCATTTGGAGAAACTACTAATACAAAACCTCCATTCAAATCGGTAATCATACCATTAGTTGTCCCAGTAACAACGACATTTGCACCTATCAATGGCTCGCCATTACTATCCAACACATACCCTTTTAATTGATAATTTTGTGCATAAGCAGAGAGTGGAATAAGAAAGAGTAATGACATTATTGCATATAATAATGTGTCCCCTAAGTAATTACTTTGCTTCATAGCAATTAAATTTTAAAGTTAATAAATGCGCTTTTCAAACATGCGACAAATAAACTTCAAAATCTAACTATCACCTAAAAATATTGATCTACATAACCCCTACAAAACAGTAAAACAAAAGACTTTACACCCTACAAAACATTTCTTAAAACGTTGATAATAGATAATTTATATCTATAAAAGAGCCTACAAAATAAAAAAAAATCAAATATCACGTAAATAAGCGGAAATATCATCCTGGGAATGCAAACAGAGTGTTTTTCTCAAACGATACCTTGCCATACTAATGGCTTTAATAGATATTCCGGTTAACAGAGATATTTCTTTTGTAGACAAATTAATCCGTAAGAAAGTCGCTAACTTCTTTTCACCATGAGTCAATCCCGGATGTTTTTGTTCCAAACGGTTTAAAAATTCATGGTTTTGTTCATCAACTTCTCTGGTCAAAGAATTATTATCATCTTCCAACTTTTTAAATTGGAGAATATAGGTATTGATTTTTTTTAAGTGAGTTAAGATTTCATTGTTATTCATTTTATAAGCACTTTTAATCATCTCTCTAATTTTCTCCAAAAGTTCATTTCGACTATTTAAGAAAAGAACAAAATTAGTTAATTCACTTTGTGTATTCTCCAATTTTTCCGATTTTGCACTTAATTCCACAGCTTGCTGTTGTAACTTTAGTTCTGTTATTATCTTATCTTTTAATAATAACTCAGTTTGTCCTTTTGCTATCTGTAAATCCTTTTTTCGCTTATATTGTTTTATCAGAAAGAAAGCAAGAAGAGTAATGCACAAAAACAGCACAACCGCAAGGCTTATATTTCTTTTCAATAGTTCAATTTGATGCATATGTTTCTGAAGCTCGGATTCTTTTTTCTGATCCTGTAATTTTTGTTTTATGAGATTTCTTTCAATATTTACCAATTCTCTTTTTTGAAGTAGCTGTTCCCGTTTCTTTTCGAAATTTAATAAATTATCATAGGCCTCTTTATAACACTTTTGTGCTGCATAGACTTTGGAGAGATACTCATAATTATCACAAATTAATTCATGTGCATTAACATCAAATGCATATACAGCTGCTTTTTTTAAAGCACTCAAAGCTTCATTATTCTTTTTAGCATAAAGCAACTGCATTCCCAAATTATTATAATTCTCTGCTAATGACCATAAAGCATTCAAATTTTTATTAATGACAATGGCTTCTTGTATTAATTTTATTTTTTCTTCCGTGTCACCTTCATAAAGACAAAGGTTATTTATATTCGCTGCTATGTTTTTCTTATCACCCAATGTTTTATTTATACGTAAAGCATCCTTAAAGAATTTATCAGCAATTTCATATTCTTTCATATAAACATGAATCAGACCGCGTGCATTGTAGGCGTTTGCCATTCCCGAAGAATCTTTTAGTACTTTATAGGTTGAAGTGGCATTATCTATCAGATTTATTGCTTTTGAGAAATCTTTCAACGAACCATATAAAGCTCCCAGATTTACATTTATCTTAGCTTTAGTTTTGAGATCTTTTGCCGGACAATAAGATAAAGCCTTATAATATGTATTTACACTCATATCGAAATTACCATAAAGCATGTAAGCATGCCCAGATACAATTAATGTAGAAACAATCAGATTTGAATCGGTAGTTTGTTTTAGTATATCAAACGCTTGTAATGTGTAGTCAACAGCCTGCTTTGGATCAGTCAGAAGCGATTTATAAGATTTATCCAAAAATTTCCAAACATCTCTTTGATAAGAGTTAGCATTAGTTGTATTAAAAAAGAAAATAAACAACAGAAATGGTAACAAATTTTTCATAATAATAAAGTTAGTCTAACATTAGGTATACAAATAAATATCTTTAATTCTCTAATAGTATAGAGAATCAAAGATATAATTAATTCTTCACATGTATAAATTAATATAGATAAGAATGTGAAAATATTATTTCACCTCAAGGCTATTCCAAACAAAACATCATCAATAAAACGCTAATAAACAAAATACTATCAGAACAATAGAGCTTCAAAACAAGAATAAAAACAAACACAAGCCATCACTATAGTATGACATTTCTCACTCATATTTCTTTAAACTCTACCGGTAAAGTAAAATAAAACGTGGTTCCTACTCCTACTTTGGAACGCACCCATATACGGCCCCCCATCTTTTCGGTCAGCATTCTGCATATAGTCAATCCAAGCCCGGTACCCTGTACAAAATCATTTACTTTACCAAAACGGCTGAAAATAGTAGTTACACGCTCTGCCGGTATGCCAATACCTGTGTCAGAGACATATCCCTGTACAATCTGATCTTTCTGTTCAAAGCCGAAATGAATCTCTCCACTTGAAGTGAATTTAATAGCATTACTAAGCAGATTCAGCCATATCTGAGAAATACGATCCCAGTCACCTCGAATGAACAATTCGGAATCAACATCATCCAGAATAAGTTTCACATCCGGTTGAACAGAATTACGATGCAGGTAATGCAATTGAGCACACACATCCATCAACCTTACCGGGCGTATTGAGAGTTTCAATGAACCGGCCTCAAGAGCGGATAAATCGAGTATATCATTAAATAAATTCAAAAGTAAACCTGAATTCTTCTCTACAAGTTCGGCATACTGAAGTTGTTCTTCTTTGTTAGCCGATTCTATAATAAGTTTAGAGAAACCAACAATTGCATTCAACGGTGTACGAATCTCATGGCTCATATTAGCAAGGAAAGAAGATTTTAACTTATCAGCTTCTTCTGCCTTTATACGTGCTGTGATCAATTCTTTTTCTACTTTCTTTATATCAGTCACATCCCAGCCTACACCAATGATATACGGATGTTCATTACCTGAAGGGACCAACGTTTTTATCATTGTCACCACACGCACATCTCCTGAAAGCGTAGTATATTCTTCCAGATATTCCATTCTTCCGGATTGCATCACAGCCAAATCACCTGTACGGAATCGTCTGGCTTCTTCACTATTTGGGAAAATCTCAATATCAGTCTTCCCAACAGCTGATTCTACAGCAATGCCTGTTTGCTCTGCAAAAGCTCTGTTCCAATAAAGATAACGAAAATCATCTCCCGTATCTTTTACGAATAAATATACGGGGACATTATTCAAAATTGCATGCATCAACGAATTCAGGCGAATTATCTCGTTTCGCTGAGAAGCATTCAACGCTTCCGCTTTAACCTTTTCAGAAACATCCCTACACATACAAAGCAGATATTTTTCGTCCAGAGGAAAAATACGATTCTCATAATGATGCAAAATGCCATCAAGCACAAGTGAATGTTTCGCTATAGATCCCCTACCTGTAGCAATCACTTTATCCATATTTTTCCGAACGCTATCATACGCTTCTTCCGGAACAATTTCTCTTACATTTGAACCAACAATACTATTTGAGTCAGTACCTTCTACATGATTAGTTGCCGGAGAAGATGCAAGTTCTACAATGTTTGCATCATGATCAAAAACAGTGAGCATATCAGGCAATGCATCTAAAATACGGGTACTATATTTATCTCGAAATCGCCCAGTTTTCAGTGAGGAAAGTTCTGAAGAAAGCCTTTCTACTTTTTTCTCTAAATTCTCTACAATTATCAGTAGTTCTTCTTTCGTTTTTTGTCCATATAGTCCCATAAAAAAGCATCTTCCTCAAAGGTATATTGTTGTATATGTTGATCATTTACATGCAAATATATGTTTTTTTACATAAAAATAGAGGCATATCTCCAAATTATTATTGATAAAAAAAGTCATAGCTTTTGTCCTACTACTCAGAAAGTTCTATCTTTGCATCACTTTTATTTATAAACAAATTACATATGTCTACAGAATTATTCTCTACCCTGCCTTATAAAGTGGCAGACATCACACTTGCAGACTTCGGTCGCAAGGAAATCGATCTGGCAGAAAAAGAAATGCCCGGCCTTATGGCTCTTCGCGAAAAGTATGGAGAATCCAAACCGTTGAAAGGTGCCCGCATCATGGGTTCATTGCACATGACTATTCAGACTGCCGTACTGATTGAAACACTTGTTGCTTTGGGTGCCGAAGTGCGCTGGTGCTCTTGCAACATATATTCAACTCAGGATCATGCCGCAGCTGCCATTGCTGCTTCAGGTGTTGCCGTATATGCATGGAAAGGTGAAACACTGGAAGATTACTGGTGGTGTACGCTTCAGGCATTGAACTTCCCCGGTGGCAAAGGACCTACGGTTATCGTAGATGACGGTGGTGATGCCACTATGATGATTCACGTAGGATACGACGCCGAAAATAATGCAGCCGTACTTGACAAAGAAGTACATGCAGAAGATGAAATAGAACTGAACGCTATCTTGAAAAAAGTGCTGGCAGAAGATAAAGATCGCTGGCATCGCGTAGCAGCTGAAATACGTGGTGTATCGGAAGAAACAACCACTGGTGTACATCGTCTGTATCAAATGCAGGAAGAAGGAAAACTACTTTTCCCGGCATTTAACGTAAACGATTCAGTAACCAAATCAAAGTTTGACAACCTCTATGGTTGCCGCGAATCACTGGCCGACGGTATCAAACGTGCCACAGATGTAATGATCGCCGGTAAAGTAGTAGTAGTGTGTGGTTATGGTGATGTAGGCAAAGGTTGTTCCCATTCAATGCGTTCTTACGGAGCCCGCGTACTGGTAACGGAGGTAGACCCGATCTGCGCATTACAAGCTGCAATGGAAGGCTTCGAAGTAGTAACCATGGAAGATGCATGCAAAGAGGGTAATATATTCGTAACTACCACCGGTAATATCGATATTATCCGCATTGACCACATGGAACAGATGAAAGATCAGGCTATTGTTTGCAATATCGGTCACTTTGACAACGAAATTCAGGTAGAAGCTCTGAAACATTATCCGGGTATCAAACGTGTAAACATCAAACCGCAGGTAGACCGTTATTATTTCCCTGACGGGCACAGTATCATCCTGTTGGCTGACGGTCGTCTGGTAAATCTGGGATGTGCTACCGGACATCCATCTTTCGTAATGAGTAACTCTTTCACAAATCAGACGCTGGCACAAATTGAGCTATTCAGCAAGAAATATGATATCAATGTATATCGCCTGCCTAAGCATCTTGATGAAGAAGTAGCTCGTCTGCATCTAGAGAAGATCGGGGTAAAACTAACTAAGCTAACTCCCGAGCAAGCTGCATATATTGGTGTATCAGTAGACGGACCGTACAAAGCAGAGCACTACCGTTATTAATTTTTCAATTTGACGATTTACGATTTACGATTGAAAACCCCTTTGGTTATCAACATCCGAACCCGTAAATCGTCAAATCAGAAATGATACAAAACTCAATTGTAAATCATAAATCGTCAAATTGTAAATGAAAAAGTTTCTCCCCGACCTCATTGCCATTCTGGCATTTATTATTCTCTCCTTCGCTTATTTCTTTCCGGCAGTCATTGAAGACCGGGCACTTTTTCAACATGACAGTGTTGCCGGAGTGGGAGCAGGACAAGAGGCTAAAGAATTTCACGAACGTACCGGCGAAACAACCCGTTGGACAAACAGTCTCTTTGGTGGTATGCCCACCTATCAGATTTCTCCCAGTTACGATTCTGTCAAGCCACTGAAATGGATAGAAAATATCTACCGCCTCTATCTTCCACCCTATGTATGGCTTACATTCATTATGATGTTAGGATTTTATATCCTGCTGCGAGCTTTCGGATTACCAGTATGGCTGGCTGGGTTAGGAGGTGCCATCTGGGCCTTCTCTTCCTATTTTTTCATACTGATAGCTGCCGGACACATCTGGAAGTTTATCACTTTAGCTTACATACCACCCACGATAGCCGGCATTGTGCTCGCATATCGAAAGAAATATTTATTAGGAGCCATTGTCACCGCTCTGTTCATAGCTTTACAAATACAATCCAACCATGTACAGATGTCATATTACTTCTTATTTGTCATCTTATTTATGGTAGGTGCTTTTTTTGAAGAAGCATGGCGTAAAAAAGAGCTGCCTCATTTTTTTAAAGCCAGTGCTATCTTGGTAGTAGCCGCCCTCATCGGAGTATCTACCAACCTGTCGAACCTCTATCATACTTACGAATACAGTAAAGAAACGATGCGTGGAAAGAGCGAATTGGTGCACGAAGGCCCTAAAGCCGAACAAACCAGTAGCGGACTCGACCGTGACTATATTACCCAATGGAGTTATGGCATTGGCGAAACGCTCAGCCTTTTCGTTCCCAATGTAAGAGGTGGAGCTTCTGTTCCGCTATCGGAAAACAAAGCTGCTATGGAAAAAGCCAACCCAATGTACAACGGGTTGTATTCACAGATCACCCAATACTTTGGTGACCAGCCAATGACCTCCGGTCCGGTCTATGTAGGCGCTTTTGTCATGGCACTCTTTATATTGGGATGCTTTATCGTAAAAGGTCCTATGAAGTGGGCACTGCTTGGAGCCACTCTTTTCTCCATTCTACTGTCGTGGGGCAAGAATTTCATGCCACTCACTGATTTCTTCATCGATTACATACCGATGTACAATAAATTCCGCGCAGTATCTTCCATACTGGTTATTGCAGAGTTTACAATACCACTGTTAGCCATATTTGCTTTAAAAGCAATCATTGATAAGCCCGAGGTATTAAAACAAAACCGCCGCGGAGTAATTATCAGCTTTGCATTAACTGCAGGTGTGGCATTGATTCTGGCAGTAGCTCCAGGCATACTTGTACCCAGTTTTATTCCTGCACGTGAACTGGCAGCCCTGCAACAAGCTATCCCCGGAGATCAGCTCTTGCCAATTCTTGATAATCTGAAAGAGATGCGCATGAATATGGTAACCTCGGATGCGTGGGCAAGTTTCCTGTTTATCTGTGGTGGTTTCGTTCTTCTTTTCCTCTATCAGCGAGGTAAATTGAGTACTGTATGGACAGTAAGCGCCATTGCCGTACTTTGTATAGGAGAAATGTGGCACATCAACAAACGTTACCTGTATGACGATATGTTTGTTCCACAATCTGCACGCATAGAAACCTTCCAAAAAACTCCTACCGATGAACAAATCCTGCAAGATAAATCATTGGATTACCGCGTGCTGAACTTTGCATCCAATACATTCAACGAAAATAATACTTCGTACTGGCACAAGAGCATAGGAGGCTATCATGCTGCCAAGTTACGCCGTTATCAGGAAATGATAGATCGCCATATTGCCCCGGAAATGCAAGCCACGTTCAAAGAGATAGCAGCAGCCGGTGGAGAAATGGACAGTGTAGATGCCAATAAGTTCCGTATTCTGAATATGCTGAATACGAAATACTTTATATTCCCTGTCAGCCAACAGGGCCAGACAGCTCCTATCCTCAACCCCTATGCATATGGCAATGCATGGTTTGTAAACAATGTGAAGTATGTCAATAACGCCAACGAAGAAATTGCTGCTGTTGGTGAAGTGGATCTGAAGAATACAGCTGTTGTAGATGTTAAATTCAAAGAGGCTTTGAAAGGAAAAACTGAAGATCTCAAAGTAGATTCCCTAAGCACAGTCAAGTTGACCAATTATGAACCCAATCACCTGATTTATGAAACTTCCTCTCCGAAAGAGGGAGTTGTAGTATTCTCAGAGATATTCTATCCGGGATGGCAAGCTAGCATTGACGGTCAGCCGGTAGATATTGCCCGGGCCAACTATATTCTGCGTGCTGTAAACGTTCCTGCAGGCAAACACACCATCGAAATGCGTTTCGATCCGAAGAGTCTGCATGTAACAGAAGGCATTGCTTACAGTGGATTGGCATTACTAATTATCGGAGCAATAGCAGGATTATGGATCTATTGCAGAAAGAAGCAATAAAGTAAAAGTTTTCCATAAAAGTCCAAGCGCTAACGCACTGATAATCAACGAATATAAAAGTGTACATTCTTGCATGTCAAGAGTGTACACTTTTGTTATGTAAGAATGTACATTCTTATGATACATAAATGTACACTCTGACTATGCCTGTATTCACTTTACACATTTTGGTTAATATCTACTGTTTTCCTTCACAGTTTCTTGATTGTTTTACTGTTTCACTTTACACCTTCAGGAATACCTTATTGATTATCTTACCTGCTCGTCTTTCCGATCATAAATCAATACATCCCATAAACAGTGCATTTTTCCAGCTTCTAAATTAGTTATTTATTGACTATCCTGCAAATCATATTATGAAAAACACCGCGGCGGTTTGCCTTAGCGGCTGGAGGCGCGAAGCCTCCAAAGAGCGTTAAGCGGCTACACCTGCTCTCATAGCTTTGGGCGTTTTCATGTTATTGCTCATATGTGGTCGCACATTATTGTAGAAGTCAATGATTTCCGTTAT
>NZ_JAASHC010000039.1:0-52538 GCF_019734355.1 Bacteroides sp. K03 | reverse complement strand
TGATTTGCAAAGGTGTTGTAAAACATAAAAAAAGAAACAGGGAAAGAAAGAGAAAAAAAGGAACACATTATAATATATAAGCGCATGCGTATACGCGTGCGAGAAAATCTATAAATTGAAGTATAGATTCCCACAGATAAAAAGTAGTTGATTATTCTTTCTCACTCATCTACTGTTATACTTAACATTGTTTTGGAGAGTTATCAGTTGCTTTTATTAACTTTGCAAAAAAAGATCAAATGCCAACTATCCCAATACACAAAGTCGTTCAACAATCTGATTTCGGAATATATTTGAAAGAGGTCTCCCCTTTTTCATCAAAATCGCCTATTAACTATATTCATCAGGATGATTATTATATATTCGGTATGGTGGCTAGCGGAAAGTGCAGTGTCAGTATAGATTTTAAGAACTATCATTTATCAGAAAGTGAAATAATATGTACCCAGCCCCATCAAGTGCATCATGTTACCAATGCAGGCGACGCAAAAACATTTCTTTTGTTTATTGACAGTGTATTCATAGACTCAGAGACCAAACAAATACTTGCCGAATATGCTCTATCTCTGACGCCATTCAAAATAAGCGATCAACAACGCTTTGAATTGGAACAATTATTCGCCATCATTCTCCACAGAATAAACGATTCGGGAAACAATAAATCAAAACATATTATACAAAATCTATCACGTGCTGCCGTAGGGATAATAACAGAAGCCATACAAGGAATTATCCGACAACAGTCTAAAAATAAAAGACATATAGATATCACATTAGCTTTCAAAGAACTACTTTCAAGAAAGCTACACACAGAAAAGAGAATATCTCACTATGCAAAATCGTTACATATATCTCCGGTATATTTAAACGAAGCTATTAAAAGTATTACCGGAATCAGCGTAAGCAAATATATTCAAATTGAACTTATGTTGAGAGCAAAACGAATGCTAATATATACCTCTCTAAATATAAAAGAGATCGCTATTAATTTAGGTTTTGATGATTATGCTTATTTCACGCGTTTATTTACGAAAGCAACAGGCCTAAATCCTACCTCATATAGAAAGAAATACCTTGAATAGTGCAATCTTTACCTTATATTGTCTATTTTTCCATTTAACAACGCATTGTAACTTTGCAACCAAAAAGGAACAATGAATAAAAAAAGATTTATTTACTTTACGGATTTAATATTGATTCCCCTATTTATTTTGTCATTATACACAGGAATAAAGCTACACATCGCCGGACACCATACCAACCATGAAATATGGCACAATTGGGCTGTGTTTCACACAATCGTCAGCCTGTTATTTACTATATTCGGAATTGCGCACATCAAAAGCCATTGGAACTGGTATAAAGGATTAAAAACAATAGGCTGTAAAGGTAAAAGAAAAGTTGTACTGCTTTTGTCTATAACCTTTGCACTGGTTATTATTACGGGCATACTATTGCTACTATTCGTCAATGGAGCCAGTTCGTCAACAGGACTATTACATTACAAAATCGGTATTGCAACGGGAGTTTTAGCGATTCTACACATATTAAGACGAAAACACTTCTTGTATAGCGGATTTAAAACAAATATAATAACCAAAAAACAATAATTATGCATTGTCTAAAAATCAACCAAGATGCAATACTACCTTACCAGCCAGTATTCACCCAACCCGCATCGTAATACCACTGATAATCACGATAAAAATCATTTAACTTCGGACTTGCACTACGAGGTATAAAGACAGACAAACCACACGTTCCAGTCATATCAAAGGCCCCTACCCAATCTGAAAAGTTTTTTGGAGTAGTATAATAGTAGGGAACAGCTTCCTTAAAAGCCTGTTCCCAAACTCTATATTCATCATTGTCACCCGTGATCTTTTTCATAAAATCAGCAAAATCATAATAGAGCTTAGAGTTATTGTAATTATATGAATACCCTTTTCTCTTATCATAGCAATATACATTATCGGAAGTGGTCGATGCATCCACATATTTTGAGACAAGCTCTCCCGTGACAGCGGCAAGCGCTTCAAGCTTACTACAATCTACCACTGCAGACGAAACCCCTGCAACCCAAATATTAGTAAGATAATTACGGTCTTTCCATGGGCTATACTCCCCTTCCCGTATCTCCGCATTATACGTATTTGCATAGTTTGTATAATATGTTTCAGCAATCTTTTTTGCCGCCGCATCTTCATCTTCAAACATAGCAGGCACTACAACCTGATAAGGAGCTCCCGGAGCCGGAATTTCAGTAGGAGAACCCACTATATAATCTGTATATTGACGCAACTCATAAGCAACTTCTGCCGCTTGCATAAAGCAAGCATCAAAAAAGACAAAATTCAGGTGCCGGGTACCCTCAAGCACTTTACGAAGGTCTGCAATATTCATTGAATTCCCGCCATCATCTCCAAATGACCTGGATTTAACTCCCGGATAAGGAGCCCAGCCATCAGCATGTGACCATAGCACCAATCCATAACTATCAGCCGGATATTCCGAATAGACCTGATTTAAAATACTTTTCATTATTTCAGTATCTACAGAATTCTGTTCCGCATAATCCTGAAGCCTCTCTTGTTTTACCGTACCATTCTTATCCTTGTATAGGCGGATTAAACGCGGTTTTGAATTATCATCCCTATAAATAATCAAGTTATTATTCTGATCATCCACAGACTTCATTCCTTCAAGCATTTCATTAAAGTCTGCTTCGGCAAAAGAGCTCAAGTTGTTTTGCGCTACCATATATACCAATACTGTACGTGATCGCTTCTCTGGTCCCGAAACTTCGTTGTCATCACGACATGCCGTAAAAGTCAAAATAAAAAATGAAACCAATAAAGATAATATGGTAATTCTCATAATTATAGTATGCTCTGTTTCTTAATATATTACCCACAAAGATAAAAAAATAAGAGACACAAACACTGCATCTCTTATATTTAACATCTTAACTACTCTTCCGGTTTAGTGAACCTGAATTTTTCAGGATCAACCTTTTGCAAAGCCACCGCTTTGTTCTTCTTGTACTTCCCCAATATTTTCAAAGCTTCTTTATCAATCTTCTTCTTACTATCCGAAAAATAAATCATACAAGTCCTGTTAGGCTGATTCATATCCAGTTCTAAAAAGTTTTTAAACTGATAGCTGTACAATTCACGATGTGGCAAAAAACCATTCTTATCAAGATGAACACTATCAATCAACTGAATATCCGTATAGTACACCACAGTATCTGTAAATGAGGCAGAAACGCCAAAAGCATACACAGGCTTATGAGAACCTTTCTTAATTGAGAACGCTGAGCACAAAGTGAACACCAGTGCTATTGCAAATAGTATTTTTACGTATTTCATATCTAAACTGTTTTATTGCGGCAAAGGTAACAAAAAAGGGGGATAAAAAAAGTCGTGCAAGTCTGTTTTTTAAGATAGTTACCCTAAACACTTCAACTTACACGACTAATACCTTAATTGTCGAAAACTGATATATCGCCTTATCCCAAGTACGATTTGAGCAATTTGCTACGATTACTTTGTCTTAATCTTCTGATTGCTTTTTCTTTTATCTGACGAACGCGCTCACGTGTGAGACCAAACTTATCGCCGATTTCTTCTAATGTCATTTCCTGTTGTCCGATACCGAAAAACATCTGTATGATTTCTTTTTCTCTATCGGTTAACGTAGAAAGAGCTCTATCAATTTCCCTCGCAAGAGACTCATTAACCAGAGCGCGATCCGCCATAGGCGAGTCATCATTCACCAGCACATCCAGCAAGCTGTTATCTTCTCCTTCAACGAAAGGTGCATCTACCGAAATATGACGGCCGGACACTTTTAACGTATCAGAGATTTTATCAACCGGGATTTCCAATTCGTCTGCCAACTCTTCCGGAGATGGACGGCGCTCATTTTCCTGCTCGAATTTTGAGAAGGCTTTACTGATTTTATTCAGTGAACCAACCTGATTCAAGGGAAGGCGAACGATACGTGACTGTTCTGCCAATGCTTGCAAAATAGACTGACGAATCCACCATACAGCATAACTGATAAACTTGAACCCACGTGTTTCATCAAACTTTTCGGCAGCCTTAATCAGTCCTAAATTGCCTTCATTAATCAAGTCAGGCAAACTCAAACCCTGGTTTTGGTACTGTTTGGCTACAGACACGACGAAACGCAGATTGGCACGTGTCAGTTTTTCTAACGCTACACGGTCACCCTTACGAATACGCTGAGCAAGCTCTACCTCTTCCTCTACAGTGATGAGGTCTTCGCGACCGATTTCCTGCAAATACTTATCAAGAGAAGCGCTCTCTCTGTTAGTGATACTTTTGGTAATCTTTAGTTGTCTCATTCTTATAAAACAGATTTGGAGTGCAAAGTTACGACAAATAATTTGTTAACTAACTATCTTAACGAAACTTTTTCACCATTATTATTATCTGTATAAACAAAAAGAGATGCCGACAAGTTGTATACCGGCACCCTTTTTTTAATTGAAAGTTGAAAATTGAAAATTGAAAGTTGGCTGCGCTATATACTGCATAGTAACTTTCAATTTTCAATTAATAAACTATTCCTGAGTCAGGTCAACAGCATAATTAGCACGTTTTCCTGATGGGAACATTCCTGTGAGGAATAATACCTGATCCGGTGATTTGGTTGCTGCTTTCAGCACCTCTTCCAGATCGCCCACTTTACGTATCTGCTGTCCGTTAGCTTTCAGAATGATGAATCCCTTACGGATACCTGCATCTTTCATCTTACCATTGGAAACACCTGTTACCTCTATACCATATCCCAAGTTGAGTTGCTTCTTCAAGTCGGCAGGGAGTTCTCTGAAAGCTGCACCCAGAATTTCCATTCCGGCATTCTTTATTACTTTTGTAGTACCTTGCTCATTCTTCAAAGTCACTTCCACACTCTTTTCTTTCTTATCGCGAATCAACTTCACAGTAATCTTATCACCCGGACGATGTTTTGCAAGCGCTTCCTGCAAGTCGGCAAAGTTGTGAACCTTCTTACCATCAATACCTATGATCACATCGTCTACTTTGATATCCGCGCCGGATGCCGAACCACCTTCAGTAATTTCACGTACCCAAACTCCGTCTACTACACCAAACTCTTTCGCTTTATCACGAAGCGTAGTGCCCGACTTGTCTATAGGTTGCTGGTCTTCCATTATGCTGCTGCCCAATGAAGCTCCTGCGATACCCAACATAGCACGCTGTACGGTTCCAAACTCTTTCAGGTCGGCAACCACCTTTTTCATAATACTGGTTGGTATAGCAAAACCATATCCGGCATACGCACCTGTAGGTGACGAAAGCACAGAATTGATACCTACCAATTCTCCCTTTGCATTTACCAGTGCACCACCGCTGTTACCCTGGTTGATAGCGGCATCCGTCTGAATAAAAGATTCAATGCCACCATTGTAAACACCCAGCGTACGGGCTTTTGCACTTACAATACCTGCCGTTACAGTAGAGTTCAAATTGAACGGATTACCTACCGCGAGTACCCACTCACCTACTTTCAGTGCTTCTGAATCACCTACCGGAATAGTAGGCAGATCATCGTCTGCTTCTATTTTCACCAATGCAAGGTCAGTACTCGGGTCTGTACCAATGATACGGCCTTTAAATTCGCGATTGTCATTCAACTTCACTGCTATTTCATCCGCACCATCAATCACGTGGTTGTTGGTTACAATATATCCATCCTTAGAGATGATAACTCCCGAACCAAAACCTACACGCTCCGGTGTCTGTACCCGGCGCTGACGTCCGCCGCCATCACCAAAGAAGAAGTCAAAAATATCAGGTGCTCCCTGAACAGTCTGAGTTTTTGATTGTTGAGTGGACTTTATATGTACTACAGCATGAAGCGAATTCTCTGCCGCCTGTGTCAAGTCTACCGGTTGCGCATTGATTGCATCAAAAGCAGCCAGTTTCACATCAGGATTCTGTTGGAACACCTCATTAAATGACGCCTGCTTGTCGCTATCTCCTGTCTGCATCATTTTATAGGTTGTTAAACCTGCAACTCCTGAACTCAGAAGAACGATGGCTCCTACTCCAAGAATGTTTTTTGTTGTCTGTTTCATACTACTCTTTGTTTATTCTTTAAAATGTTAATATTCTAATTCGTTTTAACTTTATGACGTTAAAATAACGACAAAAATCATTCACTTATTCCACTTGTCACTCTTTTTTGTCCTCTTTTAACAGAGAATATTTACTGATTAACAGCGCTTAACGACGGACACTGACAAATTTGCATTCGTTACATGACAAGGCTTTTAACATGGCAGAAAAACAATTTGGATAATATGCTAAATAATGTGCCAATATGCCAATATACCAATTGGCTGCGCTGTGGCATACCGCATGGCAATTGGCACATTGGCATATTATTCAATTAGCACATTATTTTATTGCCACATTAGTACCTGTCAGACTGACAGTGTGACTCCAATTCCTGGTAAGTTATTGAGCGTAATTTTGCCTTTTAATACCTCCACTCCCTTAAAACGATCATTGGAGATAAGTAAATTACCATCCAAATCAGCAAAATCAACGGCCGGAGAAAATTGCGCAGCAGCAGATATGGCACAAGATGTCTCGGTCATACACCCTACCATTACTTTCATATCCAGTGCACGCGCTAAAGTCACCATTTTCCATGCCTCACGCATTCCGGTACATTTCATCAGCTTTATATTGATTCCGGTAAAAGCACCTTTTAAAGCAGCCACATCACTAAGACGCTGTAAAGATTCATCAGCAAACACCGGTAACGGACTCTGCTGAGTGACCCAGGCAATGTCTTCCAACTGTTCTTTAGGCATAGGTTGCTCAATCATCACAATCCCCTGTTCTTTCAACCAATGAACCATATCGAGCGCATAGTATTTATCTTTCCAGCCCTGATTGGCATCTACAGCTATCGGGAGCGTACTGACCGAGCGAATTGTCCGAATCATCTCCTTATCGTTTTCACGTCCCAGTTTCACCTTTAGTATATTAAATTGCCCAGCCACCTCAAGTGTCTTTTCACGTACTACATCCGGTGTATCAATACCAATAGTAAACGTGGTAGAAGGTGTCTTTTCTTTGTTCAGCCCCCATATCTTATACCAGGGAGCTCCCAACAGTTTTCCTACCAGATCATGCAAAGCAATATCTACCGCCGCTTTTGCTGCCGTATCGCCCGGACTCAAACTATCAACATAAGCCAGAATATCTTCCAGTTCAAACGGATCATCAAACTGTTCCAGATTAACCTTACTCAGAAACTTCATCACACTATCCACTGTTTGCCCCAAATAGGGAGGCATGGAAGCTTCACCATATCCGGTCACCCCTTCATATTCTATCTCCACTTGCACATCAGGAGTCGTAGTACGCGAAAAGGAAGCTACCGTAAACACATGCTTCAGTTTTAATTCATAAGGAAAAAACTTCATTTTCATCTTTCCACCCTTTCCCAACCTGTTTATAGAAAAAGAAGCAGGATGAGAAGCTTCCGCAAAAGTATTGTTCACAATCAGACCGGAACCTATAGCCGCCAGGGCGGCAGTCTTCAGAAAATCTCTTCTATTTTGCATGCTAATTCTTTTTATAGTAGGGGTTTGTAAGTGTTGTATTCAATTCCGCCCCCTTATTTATAAAAGGTAGAAAACGGACAGCGAAAAGCAATCGCCCGGCATTAAATGCATCATACTCCTTATCTGCCTGATTAAAACTACTGATATGCACATCCCCCAAAGCATGGATAAACCTTTTATCACCTATATATATACCGACGTGCGAAACAGACTCTTTTTTCTCAGCCGTAGCCTGCCGTCCAAAGAAAACAAGATCACCCAGCTCCACATTACTAAAATCAGGTGCTATGTCAATATGTTGCCCTATATATGCTTGTTGCGAAGCATCCCGGGGAATAATAATATCATGCATAAAAAGTACAGTACGCACCAAACCACTACAGTCCACCCCTTTAGAAGAAGTACCCGCCCATAAATACGGAACTCCCATCATCGTATAAGCTGTACGAATAATACTCCCTGCATCTTGCTTCAACTCTGAACGCCATTCTTTTTCGGGCTTTGCTATCGACTTTGAAATATAGGCCTGTCTGCCATCTGGATAAGAGACCTTATAAAAATGTCCTTTACTCCCCTCCCACTTCAGACGATTGCCTGCCACAACATCCGAAACTGTCTGAGAATGTTCATTAGGCTTTTCATACGTAAATCCATAATGTGCCGTTACTACTATCTTCTCTGTCCGGTTCCATTCATCGTACTTCTCTTTGGACATTGGGCTGATAACCATCCGATGCACCCATCCGGTATAATCGTCAGGTGTTTGTATCTCATACCAGCCTGTATATTGCAATACCTTCACCGGCATCCCCAGCAAAGCCTGCGTAGTCATACCAGAGGTAAATTTGCCCTCAGCACGCATATTACAAACAGATACACTAACAACACCATATGCCGAATCGGCAGGTACGGACGGAATGTCCTGAGCTTTTATGCCTGTCACTATAAACCATAACAGGCTGAAAAAAAAGATACGCATTTTCATTGAAGCATAATTGAAATTAGTAGTTGGTAGATAGTAGTTGGCAGTTAGAATCTGTGCAGCATATTAGCGTTGTCATGCCGAAAGGATTCTAACTACTAACTTCTAACTACTGACTCCATTCTAAAAGCAAAGATAGGGATTGCACGAACAATAAAGAAGAAGTTTGTGTTTATTTTTTAGCATAAAAGAAATAAATGACGTACTTTTGCCCCCCTAAAGCAGTTGGCTGGTCTGTCGCGTGTGTTTCGGCACAGGAGGAAAGTCCGGGCAACACAGAGCATCCCACTTCCTAACAGAAAGCTGTCCGCGAGGGTAGAGTAACGTAGAAGAAAATAACCGCCTCTCTTTTTTCGGAAAGACAAGGTAAGGGTGAGAAGGTGGAGTAAGAGCCCACCAGCCGCATGGTGACGTGTCGGGCTGTACGTCTTGGGAGTTGTAAGGTCATGTATACCGGCGTTATGAGAGTTGCTCGCTCCATGTCGGAGGGTAGACCGCTAAAGTGGCATGGTAACATGTCACTCAGATAAATGACAGGCACTTGTTTAATTAATAATTATAAATTAAAAATTATACAAGGACAGAACTCGGCTTACAGGCCGACTGCTTTTTTTTTTAAATTATAATCTACTGAATGCCATGAATAAAAGAATAGCAGATATATGGAAATTTATCACCTATGACATCTGGCGTATCACGGAAGATGAGGTAACCAAAACTAAATTCTCGGTTTACAATATCATCAAAACCATTTATCTCTGCATCAACCGTTTCACCAAAGACCGTATTGTCAATAAAGCTTCTGCACTGACATATAGCACATTGCTCGCCATTGTACCTATACTTGCCATTGTATTTGCCATTGCCCGGGGATTTGGGGTCTCCACCATAATGGAACATCAGTTCCGCAACGGTTTTGGAGGTGCAACCGAAACCTCTGATACCATTCTTGAGTTTGTAAACTCTTACTTGTCGCAAACCAAAGGTGGAGTTTTCATCGGAGTGGGTTTAATCATGTTATTGTGGACGGTAATCAATCTGGTAAGTAACATCGAAATTACCTTCAACCGCATTTGGGGAGTAAAGAAAGCGAGAAATATGTATCGCAAAATCACCGACTATTTCTCTATGTTTCTTCTGATGCCTATCCTTATTGTTGTTTCCGGTGGTCTTTCCATCTTCATGAGTACAATGTTGAAGCAGATAGAAGATTTCGTTTTGCTGGCTCCTATTATGAAGTTTCTGATACGGCTTATCCCCTTTGTGCTCACCTGGTTTATGTTTACAGGGCTTTATATATTTATGCCCAACACAAAAGTGAAGTTCAAACATGCTCTGATATCAGGAATCCTTGCCGGTTCTGCTTACCAGGCATTCCAGTTTCTATACATCAGCAGTCAGTTATGGGTATCGCGCTATAATGCCATCTACGGCAGCTTTGCTGCCTTACCGATGTTCCTGTTGTGGTTGCAAATCTCCTGGACCATCTGTTTGTTTGGAGCAGAACTGACTTTTGCAGGACAAAACATAAGGAATTTTAGTTTCGATAAAGACACCCAGAATATCAGCCGCCGTTACCGGGACTTTATCTCTATCCTCATTATGTCTCTTATAGCCAAACGCTTTGAACAAAACGAGCCCCCATATACCTCCGAACAGCTGGCAGACGAACATCAGATCCCGATACGACTCACCAATCAGACATTGTATCAGTTGCAGGAAATCAATCTGATACACGAAGTTGTGACTGACCAAAAAAGCGAAAACATTGCTTATCAGCCTTCCATGGATATCAATAAATTAAACGTAGCTGTACTACTCGAGCGCCTTGATACTTATGGTTCTGAGAACTTCAAGATAGACAAAGAAGAAGAGTTCAGTGATGAGTGGCGGGTACTGGTAGAATCAAGAGAAGAGTACTACAAAAAAGCAAGTAAAGTATTACTGAAAGACTTATAATAAACAAAAATCGCCCGATTCACTCCTAAGAATGAACCGGGCGATCTCTTATTTATATTTATTTGTCCGCTAAGCCATCATAGCCTGTCCGCCAAATACACCAGCCAAGGCACTTGCCACAGCTATAACCACTTTTAAAATCGTATTCCAAATCGTCTTTTTCATTTTCCTCCCATTTTAATAACGTATCAAGTGCCGCGCAGCCAACTTTCAACTCTCAATTTTCAACTTTCAACTCTCTAAGCTTTCAACTAAATAGAAGGATCTTCCCCCTCACCACCAGGGTTTCCTCCCTCGGTCATGCTCTTCAGCAAATCAGCATGTACAAACTGTACACCTTGCAACAGGGCACGTGTGGTATCAATAGCTGCCGGGCGAGTATACTCAGCCGTAAACTGGCACTTCAAAGCTGTTATCTGATTCGGGTTTACCTTATCGGCACTCTCTACTCCCCTGCCCTGCGTACGGGCTTTCATTGTAAATGTTCCCAAGCCATCCAAACGTACCGTACGGCTGTTCAGAAGTTGTTCCCGCATTGCCGACATCAGATTACGTACCACATTCTGTACATCACCCGGCGTAAGGGATGATTTCTCCGCTATTACCTCAGCCAATTGCTGAGTAGTTACTGTTGCTCCGGTTTTAACCAGATTAAGATGCCATAACTTAGTTCCCGCTTTGTTGGCCATCGGTGATTGCACCGCTCTGTAAAATAAAGGCATAATTACCTCCTCTTTTTAAATGTTACTAATCGTTTTTTTCATTCACACGTTTCGTTGATCAACATTGCAAAGATGAGGGTTTATTATCGGATGGCAAACGAAAAAGAGAGAGGTAAAGCTGTTTCTCTCAGAAAGTTTGTAGAGAGATAATTATCAGTTAGTTGAAAGAAAAATGCAGATCAAAGTATTTATACATAAACAAGACATATAGAATACTTAATACTAAAATACTGCTCAATAAATACCAGTAACCATACACCTGGAAATAGAAATAACCCACTATTACCAATGCTTGTATCACCATATATACAAAAGAGACTACCACATGAGGTACCTTCAGTTCATTTGCCATAATCTGATACAGATGTTTACGATGAGGTAATCCTATATTCTCATGAAGCATCAGACGATGAATAATGGTAAGTATACTATCTACCCCATACACTACTAACAGTATAATCCAACTGAAATCCTCCGTCTTGATTATCAGCTTACCGATAAGGAATAAAACGATAAATGCAATACTCACCGAACCTACATCACCTGCAAAGCACTTCGCCCGTTTCCGGAAATTGAAGAAATTAAAGACTACTACAGCACAAAGTGAGGTATAGATAAAATCTGCTTCAACAAAAGCGGTTATTTTTGTATTAATATATGCCAATGCTCCCAGAACGACCAGGGAGTAACCTCCGGTGATCCCATTGATTCCATCCATAAAGTTATAAGCATTAATGATACCGGTACTATTAACGCAACAAGGATTGTCCACCAGGGAAGAGAAAACAGCCCCCATTGATAGAACATCAAAGCCATGGCGGAGAAATGAAACACCAATCGCAGTGCTTGAGAAGTAGAACGGATGTCATCAATAAAGCTGATTAAAGTGATCAGTGTCAGGGCAAGCATGAACCAGGGATATTCAAAATGATTCGTAAGGAAATAGGCTAATACGCCGAAATAAAAGATGATCCCCCCACCCCGTAAAGTGATCCGGGTATGCGAACTGCGTTCATTGGGTTTGTCGATGATATTGCATTTATCAGCAATACGGAAATAAAAAAGTTCTGCCAGGAAAAGCAGAACTAAGACTATTAAATAATACATTATTCGTTTTTATTAATCAGATAAAACCACAGTTGGAGGCCACTAAAGATTAAAATAACAAGAGCAAGTAAACCTCCTATAACTCCCCAAAGCATAGCTATTCAATTTTAAAATTCTCCAATACATTCATAGGTTTCCACCCCAATTCACGCATTGCTTTCTCATTACTAAAAGTAAAAGATTTGGTTATTTTATTCAGTTTTAAAGAGTTAACAGGTGCTTTGCTTCCAAAACAGTCACCAACAACAGCCATACTTTTTGCCAACCAACACGGAATGGAAAGCGGCATTGACTCACCAAGTTGCCTACATATCACGGATTCTAATTCCCGGAATGTAGGCTGATAGGCATCACAAACATTATAGGTTCCACCTTTCTCTGCTAATAATGGGATCAAATTCGAAATATCTTGCACCATTAAAACACTTTTCCGGGCTTTACCACCAGCTATGCTGAAATATTTACTATGACGTATCCCATTGATCATAGCACCTAAATTTCCCGGAGGATTAGGCCCTGCAATCAATGAAGGACGAATAATTCCTAAAGTCACATGATGTTTATTACACCATTCCTGTAAATATTGCTCTGCTTGTATTTTACTTAAGGCATAAGGTGTCATTCCATTTAAGGGATGATCTTCTGTTATATTCTCGCCACAATCACAACCATAAACAGCAACAGTACTAATAAAAATGAAGGCCATAGGAATACTTGTGCGCTCTAATGCTACACATAGATTCTTTGTTCCTTGCAAGTTCACATCAAAAAATAATTGCTTTTCCTCTTCTGTTTTAGGTGTAGAATGGGCTTTACCGGCAGCATGAAGAACAATATCATACTTTTCTGTTAGGAAAGGAACCGCTATAGCCAAATTAACGAAGTAATTATCCAGTGAAGTTAAACCGATAGTAGAAATAGAGTATTTCTCTTTCAATAAAGGATAAATATGATTACCTAAGAAGCCAGAAGCTCCTGTAAAAAGTAGTTTCATGAAAAATAATTATTGGAAGTATTGTTTCAATTTAGGAAGCAAACGATAGAATGGATATAAAACACTTACAGCATTGAAAAAGAATTTTTCGATAAAGAAAGCTACGAAACACACGGAGTACTGACTTCTGTGGAAATACAAAAGGTATGGTTGGAGGCTACAAGCTGCAGAAAGAAGGACTTAACCAAACTGCCCTACATGCTGACAGAGGGGGCGAACTCAAAAAATGTATGCAAAACAGGTAGTTCAACTACAGAAAATGTAGACAAGTTACCGACTCAAATGGAGTTGAACCTCGAAAATGCAGACAATTTCAGACAAAGTAAAGTAAAGCAGAGAAGAGTAAAGAACTTCCCCCCTCTAATCCCCCCCACCCGAATACGCACTCAATGAGAAAACACACAATTACAGCGGGCTACTGGAGAGCCTGAGGCTGCACAATGTGAAGGACAAAGCCGAGATTAAGGCGATACTGAGATTGTCGGACTATGGCAGGAAGGGGACGGAAATATGGAGAATACTGGCAAAAACAAACTGGGGCAGGATTGAGGCACCGGGAAAATATATCCTAAAAATACTCAGGACTTCACAGTAAAAAACAGGTTTAAAAACCTGGAAATCAAGCAATAAAAAAGTACGTACTTTTGGAATACCAAAGTACGTACTTAACACACTATTAATATGCATTTTAAGTCACCGTTAAAATACTAAGTTTGTATGCGGGAAATGAAGGACTCTGCTATTTCACTTATAGCCATTGTAAAATATCACTTTTTCTTTCACCTTACGAATTTTCTTCCTCTTCTCTTTCAATGGATAGCCGACAATAATATCCAGCAACAGTCGTTTAGAAGCAGGAATACCCGTCAGTTGTTTAATTTCTTTTTCATCGAACCAACCAAGGATACACGACCCCAAGCCTTCACCTTCGGCAGCAAGAACAATATGGGCAGCTGCAATGCCTACATCAATCAGGGGGAAATGCTTGTCTTTCACTTTACCTCCCAAAAGAGAAGTAATATTGGCAGATTCCTCCACTACCAGGATATGTACAGGTGCATCCTTCGCAAACTTATTCATGCCAAGTCCGGCAGCAGCCTTCCCTACTTTGCGGGAAAGTTCTCTGTCCGTAACCACCACAAACCTCCACGGCTGTGCATTGCAAGCTGAAGGTGCCAAACGAGCAGCTTCCAGTATCCGTTCCAGCTTTTCCGGTTCAACAGAGTGTTCCTTATCATAAGCACGGTCACTTTGCCGTGACATAACTAATTGCAGAAAATCCATAAAAAGGGTTATAGGATTTTAGAGTTATAACTCTATAACTTTAAAACTTATACTGAATCATACGGCTGATATACTTGCCGATGATATCGAATTCAATGTTTACCACACTACCGATCACAAAAGTATGGAAGTTGGTATGTTCATAAGTATAAGGTATAATGGCTACCTGGAAGGTATCATCCGTAGGGTTACATACAGTGAGGCTGACGCCGTTCACCGTTACCGAACCTTTGTCTACAGTGATATATCCACGCTTTGCCATCTCTGTATCAAATGCATATTTGAATGTGAAATACCAGCTTCCGTCTGCATCTTTGATATCCACACAAGTAGCAGTCTGATCAACGTGTCCTTGCACGATATGTCCGTCCAGACGTCCGTTCATCATCATGCTACGTTCCACGTTCACCTTATCCCCTATTTTAAGCAAGCCAAGGTTGGAACGGTCAAGCGTCTCCTTCATGGCAGTCACAGTATAGGTATCATCGGTCATGCTAACAACTGTCAGACATACACCGTTGTGTGCAATACTCTGGTCTATTTTCAACTCATTTACAAACGAACACTTAAAAGTAAAGTGTATATTTTCCTGGTCTTTTACCAGTGCTACGAGAGTAGCATATTCTTCTACTATTCCGGAAAACATAAAGATATTTACTATTTATGATTTAACTATTTACGATTTACGGTTGGAGATACCCTCTCCGATCATGGGGTCAAAGATACAAAATTGAAACTGATTAGAGTAGAGGAAACAAATAATCTGTGTTAATTGTTAATAGGACATAGGTATAAAAAAATGGGGCTTTTCACAAAGCTCCATTTCTCAGTTTTCAATAGGTATTAGTTTTTTTTTAAGGTAAAAAGATTGTTTTCAGGATAACGGTGCAAATATAGGCGCTTTTCTCGTTATGAACCAAATATTAAAACATGTCTTATAACATCTTTTTGAATTTTCTTTGGATTTATTATCATTTCAAGATAGCCGCCTCACTACCTACCCGTTACAGCAGACAAATATAGAACTTTTTTTTAAGTACTACTAATTTTTGTATAAAAAGTTGCATATTATGACTTTTCCGGATAGTGTTCATCCGTTTTTCCGCTATGTTTTAACACTTTTGCATCAATAAAGAACACTATCTCTTCGGCAATATTAGTGATATGGTCACCTGAACGCTCTAACTTACGAAACACACTTACGAGATTCAGGCAGGAAAGTACACTTTCGGGATGTTCTTTTATATAACCGGCAAGAACCGTAGTGGCTTCAGCATTGATTTCATCTAGCAGGTTGTCTTTGGAAAAAACGGCGGTAGCCAGTTCAATACTCTCTTCATTCAAAGCACGTTTTGCCAATTCAAGCATAGAGAGCACTTCTCCCAACATCTCTTCCAGACGAAGACGTTTCAACAATTCGGCATCCAAAACAGGCTCCTCACACTTCAGCACAAAACGGGCAATCCCTTCGGCAAAGTCACCCAGACGTTCCAGATTGGTATTAATCTTAAGCATGGCAAGCACAAAACGCAAATCGATAGCCACAGGATTATACAAGGCAATCACATCCTCCACATCACTGTCTATTTTCAGTTCGGAAGCATTCACTCTCCGTTCACGAACAATCACTTGCCGGGCAAGTTCTTTATCAAGTGTCAATACGGCCTCTCCAGCTCTATCCAACTGGTTATAAACTAATGTCCACATCTCATCAACTTCTTTGTGCAGCAGGATGAGCTCCGATTCTATAAACTTCACCATAATATAATAATATAATAATATAATAATATAATAATATAATAATGTGCTAATTTGAAAAATGTGCCAATATGCCAATTAACCGTAATACAACAACATGCCGCATGGCAATTGGCACATTGGCATATTGACACATTGGCACATTATTCAATTGGCACATTGAATAATTATTTTTTTATCCGAATCTTCCGGTTATGTAGTTCTGCGTTGCTTCTTTCTCCGGATTCGTAAAGATTTTCTTTGTATTGTCATATTCTACCATCTCTCCCAGATAGAAGAAGGCCGTTTTATCACTAACGCGAGCAGCCTGCTGCATATTGTGTGTTACTATGACAATCGTATATTGCTTCTTCAACTCATGAATCAATTCTTCTACCTTTGCCGTAGAAATAGGATCGAGGGCGGAAGCAGGTTCATCCATCAGCAATACAGAAGGAGATACGGCCATAGCGCGTGCGATGCAAAGACGCTGTTGCTGCCCGCCCGAAAGAGCATAAGCAGACTCTTTGAGCTTGTCTTTGACTTCGTCCCAAAGTGCTGCTCCTTTCAATGTCTCTTCGACACGCTGACGAATAAAAGCATTGTCTTTAACTCCATTCACCCGCAAACCATACGCCACATTTTCAAAAATGCTTTTAGGAAACGGATTGGGACGCTGGAAAACCATTCCTACATTCTTACGGAGTTCATCGACCTGTACGCCTTTATCATAAATATTCTCACCATCGATTCGAATCTCTCCTGTCAGGCGAGTGTCAGGAATCAAATCGTTCATACGGTTAAATAAACGAAGAAAGGTAGACTTACCACAGCCTGAAGGACCAATAAACGCTACTACCGTTTTTTCTTCGATCTCCATACCGATACCCTTCAATGCATGAAAGTTACCATACCAGAAATTCACATCACGAGCACTTACCATTGTTTCCATATTCTTTATTTACGATTTGACGATTTACAATTTACGATTGAAATTACTTCTATTTATGATTTTACAAAATGCGATGCAACTTGAAACGAATTGCAACATCAATCGTAAATCGTAAATTGTCTAATCGTAAATCTTACTTAGTTTGTTTTTACTTTTTTCTCAAAATACTTTCTCAAGGCATTCGCCAACAAGTTTACCAACAGAATAATCAGGATCAACACCAATGCAGTGCCATAAGCCAACGGCAATTGAGCTTCCATATTCGTACCGCTGGTAGAAATCACATAAAGGTGATAAGGTAATGCCATACACTGATCAAAAATACTGGTAGGCAACTGCGGCAGGAAATAGGCTGCACACGTGAAAAGGATTGGAGCCGTCTCACCGGAAACACGCCCTAAGGCAAGGATCAGTCCGGTAATGATATTGGGCATACCCATTGGTAAAATCACATGCCAGATCGTTTGTAACTTGGTTGCTCCCAACGCTCTGCTACCCTCACGCAAGCTGTCAGGAATCGCCTTCAACGCCTCTTCTGTGGTACGAATCACCAAAGGAACACAAAGCAATCCCAACGTTAACGAACCAGCCAGAATGCTGTCACCGAACCCAAGATAATTGACAAACAGAGCCATACCGAACAATCCGAAAACAATGGATGGAATACCACTCAGATTATTGGTCATCACTCGAATAAAGCGAACCAGCTTTCCTTTGGGAGCATACTCATTCATATAGATACCGCTCATCACTCCTACCGGAAAGGCAAAAAGCGCACTTCCTATCATCAGGTAGAATGTTCCTACAATAGCGGGCCAGATACCTCCTCCCGTCATACCATTGGTAGGCGCAGAAGTAATAAAATCCCAATTTATAGCTCCTATACCTTTATATATAATAAACCCCAATATGGCAAACAAGATCAGTACGATACACAAGCTTAACGCCCGGAAGATCCCGAAAGCAATGCCTTGTGAACGACGTTTCGCCTTATTATTACTTGCTATTTCCATTTTATTTGCTTCGTTTTACGCCTTTAGACGAGATGTACTCTACGCTAAAGTTTATAATTAATGTGATAAAAAACAATACTACACCTAACAGGAACAGCGCTTGATAATGAGGCCCACCGGCAGGTGCTTCGCCCAGTTCGGCAGCAATAGTGGCCGGGATGGTACGCAACGGTTCAAGGATTGTAGTAGGAATTACCGCTGCATTTCCGGTTACCATGAGTACAGCCATCGTTTCACCAATAGCACGACCGATACCAAGCACAACTCCTGAAGTGATTCCGGAGATGGAAAAAGGAATAACTACCTTATATATAGTCTGCCATTGTGAGGCTCCCAACGCTAAACTGGCTTCACGCATGGCACGCGGACAATTGCGCATTGCATCTTCCGTCACAGTAATAATGGTAGGCAGTGCCATGATGGCCAATACGATACTTCCTGCCAGCCCGCTCTCTCCTACCGGCAAATCGAATACTTTTTGTATAAGTGGTACAATCACTATCAACCCGAAAAAGCCATAGACTACCGACGGGATTCCACTCAATAATTCGATGATAGGCTTCAGCCAGCCACGTACTTTCGGATTGGCTACTTCGGACATATAAATAGATACGGAAAGCCCGAACGGCAAAGCGATAAGTATAGCGAAAAGGCTTACCCAAAGGGTACCGGTAATAAGAGGCAGAAAGCCAAACAACGGAGCGGGAGTAGCCGTCGGGAACCATTCCGCACCGGCAAATACATCTTTTACGGAAATGGTATTATCCTTGATAAAATGTACCTTATCAGGTGTTGTAATAAACTGTTGCGGGACGAAAGCAACAATCCCCGGAGTCTTCTCAATCAGTTCCATAATACGTGCCCCGGCATACTGATAAGCATCTCCCAACTCTTCTTCCGTATAATATTGTGTGATATCTTCTAAACGAAAAACCCGGATAGGGAGATTCTCCCCACCGAGTTCTTTCCAATTCGTTATCTCTTCGTCAAAAACATCTTTTATCTGAGCCGGACTTAGCTGGCTGACCTTGTTATCTTTATTTAAAGCTAATACATATCCTTGTTCTATTACTCTGCTGCTGAATAACCCAAAAGCTTCAGTAAACAGGAATAGTACGATAAGCAGGATGGTTATACTTGTAACAAAGCCACTACAAGTAAGCATTCCCTCTACAATCTTTTCGAAAATCTTCTTCATACCTATTGTTTGATTTCTGAATGCAAAGGAAAGAGTATCATGTTAAGGAGGTGTGAATTCCGCTTGAAGGAAGTGTTTCAAAAGTGTTACATTTGTGTTACAAGAGAAAACATTGTAGACTTTATAACAAGAATGTAACATCTTCTTTTTTAATTTGCGAGTGAAATACCAATTATAAATGAATTTATGAATGCAAAAAGCATATTATTTCTGAGTCTGATTCTTATAACCACAGGCATTCAGGCTCAACGGATCAAAGGTAGTGACACGGTACTTCCAGTTGCCCAGCAAACAGCCGAACGCTTTATAAATAGAAACGCAGATAGCCGTGTCACCGTTACAGGTGGTGGAACCGGAGTAGGTATCTCCGCCTTAATGGATAATACCACTGACATTGCTATGGCTTCCCGCCCTATCAAGTTTAGTGAAAAGATGAAGGCCAAGGCTGCTCAAAAAAATATAGAGGAGGTTATCGTTGCATATGATGCCCTTGCCGTAGTAGTACACCCTACAAACCCGGTGAAGCAACTTACCCGTCAACAGTTGGAGGATATCTTCCGGGGTAAAATCACTAACTGGAAACAAGTGGGTGGCGAAGACCGTAAGATCGTTGTATACTCCCGGGAAACCTCTTCAGGAACCTACGAATTCTTTAAAGAAAGTGTACTTAAAAATAAGAATTACATGTCCAATAGCCTCTCTATGCCTGCCACCGGTGCCATCATACAATCGGTGAGCCAGACAAAGGGAGCTATCGGCTATGTCGGGTTGGCCTAT
Source organism: Bacteroides sp. K03 (assembly GCF_019734355.1). NCBI lineage: Bacteria > Pseudomonadati > Bacteroidota > Bacteroidia > Bacteroidales > Bacteroidaceae > Bacteroides > Bacteroides sp. K03. The sequence goes on along the minus strand of NZ_JAASHC010000039.1, from coordinate 32,180 downwards.
GTATCACCACGTATCAAAACGTTGTCAGTATCTTATGACAACAAGCATTATGCCCAGCCCAATGTAGAAAATGCAACTCGTAAAATTTATCCCATCGTACGTCCTCTTTATTATTACTACAATACAGAGAACAAAGAAGCGGTAACGCCTCTTATTGACTTCATTCTTTCTCAGGAAGGGCAGGATATTATAAAAAAGAGTGGATATATTCCGGTGAAATAAGGTTATGCAAAAAAAATGTCATACTTTTGTAGCTCATAACTCGTAACTCATTAAACGCTATGACAGATATTAGAAACGAAGAGGTGACAAGCGAAAAAAAAAGCCTCAACTTTATTGAGCAAATTGTAGAAAATGATTTAAAAGAGGGCAAAAACGGAGGAAAGGTACAGACGCGTTTTCCGCCTGAACCCAATGGTTATCTTCACATAGGTCATGCCAAAGCTATTTGCCTCGATTTCGGCCTTGCGGCCCGTCATGGCGGTGTATGTAATCTTCGTTTTGATGACACCAATCCAACCAAAGAAGATGTGGAGTATGTAGAAGCTATCGAAGAAGATATCAAATGGCTCGGCTTTGAGTGGGGAAATGTATATTATGCTTCGGATTACTTCCAGCAACTTTGGGACTTTGCCGTGCGTCTTATCAAAGAAGGTAAAGCCTACATTGACGAACAGACTTCCGAACAGATTGCCGCACAAAAAGGTACTCCGACTCAACCGGGAACTGAAAGCCCTTATCGTAACCGCCCCATTGAGGAGAATCTTGCCTTATTTGAAAAAATGAATAGTGGCGAAATAGAAGAAGGTGCTATGGTACTCCGTGCTAAAATAGACATGGCGAATCCTAACATGCATTTTCGTGACCCGATTATCTACCGTGTAGTGAAACATCCGCATCACCGTACAGGTACTACCTGGAAAGCCTATCCGATGTATGACTTTGCGCACGGACAAAGTGACTTCTTTGAAGGAGTGACTCATTCACTCTGTACATTGGAATTCGTCGTACACCGTCCGTTATACGATCTTTTTATCGACTGGTTGAAAGAAGGGAATGACTTGAATGACAATCGTCCCCGTCAGTATGAATTCAATAAGCTGAACCTCAGCTATACGCTGATGAGTAAACGCAATCTGCTAACACTCGTAAAAGAAGGTCTGGTAAATGGCTGGGATGATCCACGCATGCCGACTATCTGCGGTTTCCGTCGTCGTGGCTATTCACCTGAGTCTATCCGTAAGTTCGTTGACAAAATTGGCTACACTACTTATGATGCTCTCAATGAATTTGCTTTGCTGGAAAGTGCTGTACGTGAAGACCTCAACGCCCGTGCTACCCGTGTTTCTGCGGTATTGAATCCGGTGAAACTGATTATTACCAACTATCCCGAAGGAGAAGTAGAAGAACTGGATGCAATTAACAATCCGGAAGATCCGGAAGCAGGAAGCCATACAATCGAGTTCAGCCGCGAACTGTGGATTGAACGTGAAGACTTTATGGAAGATGCTCCGAAAAAATATTTCCGCATGACTCCGGGACAGGAAGTACGTCTCAAAAATGCATATATCGTAAAGTGTACCGGCTGTAAGAAGGATGAAAACGGTAATATTACTGAAGTATATTGCGAATATGATCCACATACAAAAAGTGGTATGCCCGATGCTAACCGTAAAGTGAAAGGTACTTTGCACTGGTTGAGTTGTGCACACTGCCTATCTGCAGAAGTACGCCTCTATGACCGTCTTTGGAAAGTAGAGAACCCGCGTGACGAACTGGCTGCCATCCGTGAAGCTAAAAACTGCGAAGCATTGGAGGCCATGAAAGAGATTATCAATCCTGACTCTTTACAAATACTCAATAATTGCTATGTGGAAAAGTATGTAGCAACATTGCCTACACTCTCGTACCTGCAATTCCAGCGCATAGGCTACTTCAATATAGACAAAGAGTCGGCTCCCGACAAACTTATATTCAACCGCACCGTGGGGTTGAAAGATACATTCAAAATTAAAAATTAAAAGTTGGAAATAAAAAGCGGACTGCACATACACAAAAGTACAGTCCGTTTCTTTCTCCCTCAATTTCGTTTTTAATTTTTAATTCTCATTTTTAATTAATCAAATGGCTAGAAAAAATCCATCTACGGATAAAGAACAAGAATTGAACGAACTCATTGCAAGTTACGAAACAGCAAAAGCAGAGAATAGGCAACTTTATCTGGACGGTGACCAACTTGCAGATATCGCAGACAAATATGCCACAGACCGTCGTTTTGAGGAAGCACAAGAAGTAATCAGCTACGGTCTTGAACTTCATCCGGGGCACACAGACCTCTTGGTAGAGCAGGCTTATCTATATCTGGATACGATGCAACTTCAAAAGGCCATAACCGTGGTTGACAGTATCGCAGAAGGTTACGATCCGGAAGTCAAACTGCTAAAAGCCGAAATCCTGTTGAACGAAGGTAAGTTGGACGAAGCAGAAATCCTGCTCAACTCTATTGAAGAAGAAAAATCACTGGAAACGATCATTGATGTAGCGTATCTTTATATGGATATGGGCTATCCGGAGAAAGCATTGCCATGGCTCACTCTCGGACTGGAAGAATATAAGGAGAACGAAGAATTCCTTGCAGCCATCGCCGATTGCTATCGTAGCGGAGAGCATAACACAAAGGCAATATGTTTCTACAACAAGCTGATTGATAAGAATCCGTACAATCCCTCTTACTGGACCGGACTTGCCAAATGCCATTTCAGCCAGCAGGAGTTTGACAAGGCTATTGAAGCCTGCGACTTTGCCCTTGCGGCCGATGATAATTTCGGAGAGGCACACATCATAAGAGCACACAGCCTCTTCCATTTAGAGAATGAAACTGAAGCTATCCAGGAATATCAACTGGCTCTACAGAACAAAAGCCTACCTCCCGACTTTGCTCATATGTTTATCGGGCTGGCATATGCCAATCAGGAAAAATGGGAACTGGCTTACAGAAGTTATGAACTTGCAATGGAAATTATCGGAGACGATAACTCTCCCATCCTTTCGGATATATACAGCAATGAAATTTTCTGTCTTTCCAAGTTAAGCAAATATGAAGAAGCACATCAACTCTGCGAAAAGGCCAAAAAACAGATACCTGAGAGTGTGGAAATTTATCTGCAGGAAGGACGCCTCTATCTGGAAGAGGATAAGTTCGAGGAAGCTAAAAAGTGCTGGGCTGTAGCGTTGCAATATGCACCCGAAGCCGAAACATTAGTGCAGATAGGCAACTATAGCCTGGACTATGGCATGGTAGAAAATGCCCGCCTTTGTTTTGAAGAAGCCAAGAAACAAGATCCTGATTATCCGGGGATCAATGGTCGTCTGGCTTCTATCTGCATGATTCTTAGGGATCACAAAGGATTCCAAAAATACAATCAAATGTCAGAAACTCCGCTAAGCATAGAGACGATTCAGGAAATGTTGTCACAAAATACCGACAAAGATATCTTGCAGAATCTGGAAACATTCATGAATGAACTCGACGATGTAAATAACGGAGAGACTGAGAAAGATAAAGAAGATAACTAAAATTAGAAGTTAGTAGATAATAGCTGGTAACTGGAATCCATTTGGCATAAGAGTTATCACATGCATAGATTCTATCTACTGACTACTAAATCAAAATACTTAAATTATAAATTAGCATTCAGAATTTAAACAAATGGAATCTGTAGCCTTCATTCAATGGTGTCTCGATCACCTTAACTACTGGACTATTACCCTGTTAATGACCATCGAGAGTTCGTTTATACCCTTTCCGTCCGAGGTAGTTATACCTCCTGCCGCCTACAAAGCAGCTGTAAATGATGAAATGAATGTATATCTGGTAGTATTGTTTGCCACAATTGGAGCAAACCTCGGAGCAATCATCAATTATTATCTGGCTTACTGGCTGGGACGCCCTATCATTTATAAGTTTGCCAACAGTCGTTTTGGCCACATGTGCCTCATCGACGAAGCTAAAGTACAACATGCAGAAGAATACTTCGATAAGCACGGTGCATTGTCTACTTTTGTAGGGCGTCTGATCCCTGCTGTACGTCAGTTAATCTCTATCCCTGCCGGTCTTGCCCGTATGAAGCTTTCCACCTTCCTGTTATACACTACTCTTGGAGCCGGTTTATGGAATGGTATACTGGCAGCTATCGGATACCATCTGGCTTCCGTTCCGGGTATCGAGAGCGAAGAACAATTGTTGGCACGTGTTGGTGAATACAGTCACGAACTGGGTTACTTCTTTATCGCTGTAGGGGTATTTATTGTAGGTTTCCTGGTTTACAAAGCACTGAAGAAGAAATAAGGACTTCGTATTGTTTTGAGTTTATTTCACCACAGAGGACACAGAATCACACAGAGTTTTAATTATTTAAAATCAATTAGATAATTATTCAGTATCTCTGTGTCCTCCGTGTCCTCTGTGGTGAAATAAAACTCAGAAATTAATTTGCAATCCTACTCCCAATATTTCCTTAAACTGCACCCGTGGTCCTTTTGTTCCGTCTTTCTGGGCTATTTTCACATCGTCATCATACATCAGATTGGTAGTTAATGTAGTTGAGAACCATTTATTAATTGCCATATTTATCTGTACCTCCCAATTCACATCCACATTCTGCGGTTTATCCAAATAATCAGAATAGAGATCCAGACGGGAATAAACTGTCATATTCTTCATAAACTCATATCGCACCTCTCCTTTCAGATTTGCTCCGAAGCTCGATAATAAATGCTTGCCCGGATCTACACCGTAAGCTCCTTCGTCAGATAAACGATCATTGAGCACGAACGTACCACGCCAGGAAGCCGGAGACAGTACTACCGTAAAAATCTTATTGGGTTCGTAAGTAAAACCGAGTCCGGTGGTCAGATAGGCAGGAGACATGAACTCCGAAACAGAGATATCTTTATTTACCTTATAATCATATCCGGGAGAAAATTGCGTCTGAAAAGTAGTAAAAGCACTGGCATACCAGCTCTTCGCTATAGAATATCCGTAATTAGAATTCAGGTAGATCTTATCATTCGCTTTCCTTACACCGTCTTCGCCCGTTTTATTTAATCCATAGGCCAATTCGAGACGATTGTTCCAAAGATGTTTTCCTTTTTTATAATTGGCCTGATAAGCACCCTGTAAATCAAAGGCAACAGAGTTGTCACCACCGGCAGCCCAGTTTGTTAAACTTACCTGGGTCAATTTCACCCCGGCATATCCTTCCCTTGTCCAGGGGGAAGCTTCTTTTGCCGGTTCCGTTTGAGCCGACAACACTCCTACGCCCATAAATAAAAAGGCGATAGGCACTAATTGCATTCTGTTCATTCTGTTTAGGTTTTATTTATTTCTGAAAAAAACACAACCTAACAAGAACTGAAGAGATGGCGATATTACCATATCTATAAACCAGTCCCTATTAGGTCAAAATCTTTAATACCTGTGCCTTTAAAAGGCACAGGCCTCTCTCTCTTTAATAATTTATTCTTTCACAGCAGCCAGTGCTTTATCATAATCAGGTTCTTGCGTAACTTCCGGTACCAACTCTGTATAAGCAATCTTACCATCTTTACCAATCACTACCACCGAACGTGCTAACAAGCCGGCAAGCGGACCATCTGCCATACGCACACCATAACTCTCATCAAAATCCGAATAACGGAAATCCGACAATGGAATTACGTTTTCAATACCTTCAGTAGTACAGAAACGCGCATGAGCAAAAGGAAGATCTTTGGAGATAGCCAATACGATTGTATCTTTCAAACCAGCTGCCATTTTATTAAATTTACGTACAGAGGTTGCACAAACACTTGTATCAAGACTTGGAAAAATATTAAGAATTACATTTTTCCCTTTGAGATCTTTCAGAGAAAAAGAAGATAAATCTGTTTTTACAAGTTCAAAATCAGGAGCTACTTTTCCTACCTGTATAAATTCACCGATCAGCTTTACCGGTTGTCCTTTGAAATTTGTTGTTGCCATAAGATATATTATTATTAGTTATTTAGTATTTTAAAAAAGAGTCTTAAGTTTCGCTCCTTTGTGTATACAACAATTAAAGTTTGCAATAGGTTCACAAAGAAATAACAGAATCATACATCAAGCCTCATATGATATATTATCCAGCATACAACCGATTTGTATATCAAGTCGCCATGCCAAACCTTTTTTCCCTCTATTTGTTACTCCCCTAACAAACTTATAGTATCAATTAATAAAATCACATTCGTATGAAAACAGTATTTGATGAGATTCAACATTCAGTGAAAAATTGGTGGATGTCTCTTATTTTAGGTATTTTGTATATCGGCGTAGCGTTATGCCTTATGTTTGCTCCGTTAAGTAGTTATGTAGCTCTAAGCATTATCTTCAGTATCTCCATGTTAGTCAGTGGTATTCTGGAAATTCTTTTTGCTATAAGCAATAAACATGTGTCAAGCTGGGGCTGGTACCTCGCCGGAGGTATTATTGACCTTATTATCGGTATTTATCTTGTGGTTTATCCAATGGTAAGCATGGAAGTTATACCTTTCTTGATTGCTTTCTGGCTCATGTTCCGGGGGTTCTCTGCCACAGGCTACTCCATGGATCTGAAACGTTATGGAACCCGCGACTGGGGCTGGTATATGGCATTCGGAATTCTGGCTATTTTATGCTCTCTGCTCATTCTGTGGCAACCAGCAATAGGTGCATTATATGCCGTGTATATGATTTCGTTCACCTTCCTCATCATCGGTCTTTTCAGGTTCATGCTTGCGTTTGAGCTTAAGAACCTTCATAAAAGAGTGAACAACTAAAACCTTATAGAACAAATTGTTAAATTCAAAATTTGTGAATTGAGATTTATCATGCGATGTCAAGCACATCCAAATTCTCAATTCACATTTTTTAAGTTCATCAGGTATTTGCCGTCATTCCTTCTGCTTTGAGAAACCGGAACATGGTCGTTCTGGACACTCCAAACTCACGTGCCAGTTTCGCATGTTTAGCACCACCTCGTGCTTGTTTTAAAATATATTTTCTGTTATCATGCAATAATTGCAATTTAGGATTATCTCCTTTTCTCCTCCCTAATGCAACTCCTTCCTGCTTGCGTCTTGCCAAGGCCTCTTTTGTACGCATGGAAATAAGATTACGTTCTATTTCTGCCATTAAGCCGAATGCAAACCCTAACACTTTACTGTTTATATCATTCTGAAAGACATATCCCTCTTTAGTACTATACAGTACTACCTGCTTCTTAATGCATGAATTTAAAATAGTCATAATCTCCAATAGGGTCCTGCTTAATCTTGAAATCTCTGTAACAATCAGCGTGTCTCCCGGCTTCATCTGTCGCAATAGCGGTGCCAGTTTTCGCTCTTTCGTACTTACACTCCCACTCACCGTCTCGGTGTACCATTTATCAATAGCCAACCCATTCTTCTCTGCGAATCTTAAAATCTCTTCTTTCTGATTGGCTAAAAACTGCTTTTCTGTACTTACTCTCAAATAAGCTATTACCATAATTTTCTCGATTAAAATGATTAATACACCGCGAAAAAACAGTAAATATTATAATATATCATCTTCGTTAGAGATTCTTTTATTTCTCTATTTTCCAGGTATTCAAAATAAAATCATAGCAAAAAATATGCAAATCGCTCTTTTTTTTACCATATCTTTATCCTATCTTTACCAACTCATTATCTAAACAACCAAAATCATTTCGATCTTATTCTTTGTTTATTGAACAAACCTAAAAGGAAGCATAGAAATGGAAATACAAATCTTCACAAAATCATTGATTGAAAAAGCAAAACTGTCTGGAAGGTATAGTACCGCAGATAGTTATCTAAGTACGCTGCACAGTTTACAATTGTTTACAGGTACTCCATCTACTCGTTTTGACGAGATTACTCCTCAACTTATTAAAGGGTTTGAGCAGCATCTCTTTCTGAAGGGGTTGTATGAAAACACGATCTCTTTGTACATGCGCATGTTGCGCTCTATCTTTAACCAGGCAGTGGCTGCCGGAGTAGCTACAATAAACACCAAAGACATCTTTGAGAATGTATTTGTAGGCTGCGACACGACCGCCAAAAGGGCTATCAAACCGATTATAATCAACCAATTACGGGAAGCAGATTTTAGTCGGTACCCGCAATTGGAATTTAGTCGTGACCTGTTTCTGCTAAGTTTCTACTTACAGGGAATCCCATTCGTAGACCTGGCTTATCTGCGTAAAAGTAATGTCAATGGAAACATACTGGTTTACCGCCGCCATAAAACCCGGCAACAGCTGTATATTACCGTTGAAAACTGCGCGCACAAGATCATTAAACGCTATGCACGTGAATGCAAAAACTCGGCTTACTTGCTACCGATACTAAATGCTGTAGGAGAACAAGGATACAAGCAATACAAAAGCGCATTGCGGCTGTATAACAAGCATTTGCATCAGATATCGGAAATGATACAGATAACGCCACACCTCACTTCATACGTAGCAAGGCACACCTGGGCAAGTACAGCAAGGGAAAAAGGAATTCCTGTCTCGATCATTAGTACAGGAATGGGACATTCATCGGAAAAAGTAACATATGTATATCTGGAATCGCTGGATAACAAAACGATGAGTGAAGCAAACAAAAAAATTATCTCAGCAGTGACTTCTAAGAAAAAAATGATACTCAAAAAGAGTTCCCTTACTTATTAGGTAAGAGAACGACTATTATTTTTTCTTGTCGCTGCAAAATTAGGGATAAAATTTCTATCTAACACAATAAAGCTTGATATTTTTTTCAAAAAAAACCAATTTAACATAATAAATACACCAGTTTAAACCTATTGTTCAATAAACGAAGATTTGATATGAAAATTCTGTTTGATGTAATTACAAATGTTACATCAAACAGAATTCAATAAAACAGACAGTTTTTCCTTTCTAAACCGCCTTTTTCGTTAGACTATATTAACACTAAAACGACTTTCTTTGAACTTTTTGATATTTGAGATTCCCTTACCTAATAAGTAATGGAACAAATATTAAACAGACAATGAATATTTTAATTAATCCTATATTTAGTGTAATTGTATGCTGCATAGCAGCACTTGTTGTAGCTATCTTTATAGAATTCATCACGCTACCACGCGTTCTTCTCATCTCCAGGAGAAAACGTTTATATGATATGCCTGACAAGCGTAAATCCCACGTCAACCCTATACCAAGATTGGCCGGCATTACCTTCTGTCCCGTTATTCTTCTTAGCTTTCTACCCATAGCAGGACTACAGGCTATATGGATGGGAGCATTTAATATCAGTCATTCATCCGAGTCTTTCATTCGCCTTTCTTTTATGATATGCGGCGTTCTTCCTCTGGTATTAATGGGAGTCAAAGACGACTTGATTGGCGCACGCTATTCACATAAATTCATTATTCAAACCTTATCTGCCCTTTTGCTGATAGCATCCGGAACTTACATCAACAACCTATATGGGCTTTTTGGCATATACGAATTATCACCCTATATCGGAATACCCTTCACAGCCCTGCTGATTGTATATATCATTAATTCTATTAATCTTATTGACGGAGTAGACGGACTTGCAGCGAGTCTCAGTATCTCAGCTGCAGCCATCCTGGGTATCGGCTTCATTATTGCAGGCAATTACACAATGCCTATTCTTACTTTCTCTGTAGTAGGTACACTCATTCCTTTTCTATATTATAATATTATAGCCCGAAGAAAACTATTCATGGGCGACACAGGATCGCTCACTCTGGGTTACATACTTGCCTTTCTTGCGGTGTATTATAGCATGAGGGATTCTTCCGAAGCAATTTCAACAGGCATACCACCTATTATTATAGCATGGTCGGTTTTGTTTATTCCACTGTTTGATACTGCCCGGGTTATGTATACGCGGGCCAGCCAGGGAAAATCACTTTTCCATCCGGATCGCAATCATATCCATCACAAATTGCTCGACTTGGGATTTAGTCACCGCAGAATCACTTTGACCCTCACCATAACTACGCTCTTCATTACAGCGTGCAATATCCTTTTGCATGAGTTACTCAATATCAATCTGATATTGGCCATTGATCTTATAGCAGGTATTTTATGTGATGTATACCTCAACAAACGGAGAAGAAGAAGGGCTCAAAGCTTAAATAAGAAACTATTAAAACAAACCGAATCAATCCCAATGGGAGACTTCGTAATCACCAATAACTACCAGTTTGACTCTATCCCCGACCAGCAAATGGTGATACATGCCATAGACTCACGCATCTGGCTCATGGCCAATGAGGATAAAGAACTCAAGCAAGCACTCCTCCAAAGTGATATATTAGTTCCAAACGGAGCGGGCATAACGCTTGCTGCCCGTTGGCTCACAGGAAAGCAGATTCACAATATATCGCGTGATGACCTACATCTGTCTATACTTCAACACCTTGATAAAGTAGCGGGATCAGTATTCTATCTTGGAGCTTCTGACCGGACTCTTGCTCTTATTACCGAACGTATTCTCACAGAATATCCAAATATCCGAGTAAAAACATATAGCCCTCCTTATCGCGACAGTTTCTCTGAAGAAGAAACAAACGAAATGATAACAGCTATAAACGAATTCAAACCTGATGTACTATTTATCGGAATGTCAGTATCCAAACAAGAAAAATGGATTGCCACTAACCGGCATCTCCTTCACACCCATCTTATATCCGGAATAGGAGCTGTGTTTGGTTTTTATGGTGGCACTACTTCTTATCCTCCTCAATGGAGAAAACAGCAGTCTCTATCTGCCATTAAAATCTTAATCACCGCTTTACAAATAAAGAATAGAAAGAAATCGATAAAAACAACCACCGAATACGAAACTAATTAAAAAATATCAGCAAAGAACAATGTAAATAATACAGATACATATATTATTAAATAATTAATTACATAAATCTCAAACACGAGCATTCTTGAAAAAGTTAGTAAATTAACATATTCAAGAAATGCAAGCACTATTCACTTTATATAAATGTAATTATATAAGATAATTTAAAAAAAATAATCTTCGGACATTCTTATCCATACTCTACTACACGAAGGAAAGAAATACTACTTGCCCCCAAACAATCCATTAACAAAACTGAAAATGGAAACAAGAGGCATTGAATAAAATCAAAATTCAAGAAAACAAACAAGAAATAAAAGAAATTCATCCATTTTATAATTACGCATAGTATCTCACGCAATAAACAATCACATAATCAGTATATTACATCAACAAAAGGCCTATAAAGGTTTCATATATAAACAACAAAAGCAATACTACAAAATATAAAATCTAAAAATAAGTATAAAATATTCATTTACATAAAATCTATTCAAAGAATTATATCATTCATTTCACAGATACCATCATACCTTCTTTAAAAAAGATAACATTCGCATTAATGAATTCTAAAAAACATCCAAACCCTTTTTACAAAAAAGACTACGATTGAAATATTAGTAATATATTTTCAAGAAACAAACGAGAAGCCACTATAAGTAAAAAGACAGAATTCAAATAAAAAATTAAAAAGACAAAACTCATTTATTATATTATTTTTTATCTACAAATTATTTTTTTTCGTAAATAATATATATCTTTGCATCGGATTTGGTCTATTGCATCAAAGATTACCTCACAGAGTTGTGACAGGTAACAGCGTAGCGTGCTCAAGCGCTTCGTAACAAAGCACCGGTATCCCCCTCCATTTCGATATCAGAAATCTCAGAATATAACTTTATGAAGTACTGGCTTGCAGCTTACGTTCGCCTCCATCACGAAAAGAAAACTCGTGATCGCATCAATGCTATGGGTATCGAATGTTTCCTCCCCATTCAAGAGGAAATTCATCAATGGAGTGACCGCCGGAAAAAGGTGGAACGCGTGGTGATTCCAATGATACTCTTCGTTCGTGTATCCCCCGAAGAACGCTCTTTACCTCTAACCTTATCGTCCGTTAGCAGGTATATGGTGTTACGCGGAGAATCAACTCCTGCTATTATCCCGGATAAACAAATGGAGAAATTCAAATTCATGTTGGACTACTCCAAAGATGCCGTGGAATTATCTACTACCCCACTTGCTCCGGGAGAATTGGTAAAGGTGATCAAAGGGCCATTAACAGGTCTGGAAGGAGAACTGGTAATGGTAGACGGAAAAAGTAAAGTTGCTATCCGATTAGATATGCTTGGATGTGCACAGGTAGATATGCCAGCTGGATTTGTAGAAAAAATAACCAGCAGGTGCCATAAGAAAAGAATGAAGTTATCAACGAACCAACCATCATTATAATAATATGAAAGGAATTGTATTAGCCGGCGGTTCAGGCACCCGTCTGTATCCTATCACCAAAGGGGTAAGTAAACAGTTGTTGCCTATCTTCGACAAACCCATGATTTACTATCCGATATCCGTATTAATGCTTGCCGGTATCCGCGAAATATTAATCATCTCCACGCCTTATGATCTGCCGGGTTTCCAGCGTTTATTAGGAGACGGTTCCGACTTTGGCGTTCGTTTTGAATATGCAGAGCAACCTTCACCCGATGGATTGGCACAAGCATTTATCATCGGCGAGAAATTCATCGGTAATGATTCTGTATGTCTGGTATTGGGAGATAATATTTTCTATGGGCAAAGCTTTACCCGGATGTTGAAAGAGTCTGTTCGTCTGGCCGAAGAAGAACAGAAAGCAACTGTGTTTGGTTACTGGGTCAGTGATCCGGAGCGTTACGGAGTTGCCGAGTTCGATAAGGAGGGGAATGTACTGAGCATTGAAGAAAAACCGGTTCATCCCAAAAGTAACTATGCCGTAGTCGGACTCTATTTTTATCCAAATAAAGTGGTTGAGGTGGCCAAAAATATCAAACCATCTGCCCGTGGGGAGTTAGAAATAACCACCGTGAATCAGGAATTTCTGAATGACGAAGAGCTGAAAGTCCAGTTGCTGGGCCGAGGTTTTGCATGGCTGGATACAGGTACACATGATTCCCTTTCGGAAGCCAGTACCTTTATCGAAGTGATAGAGAAGCGTCAGGGTTTAAAGGTTGCCTGCCTGGAAGGTATTGCACTACGTCAAGGCTGGATAACGGCAGATAAAATGCAGGAACTGGCAAAGCCGATGCTGAAGAATCAGTACGGACAATATTTACAGAAAGTAATAGACGAGTTAAAGCACTGATTATCAGCCGATATAAAAGTATACATTTTTGTATAACAAGAGTGTACACTTTTGCAGTGTAATAATGTACACTCCTGTCACACAAAAATGTACACCTTTATATTTCTCTTTTAAAGCATATACTTTTCCTATCAAATTATGAATATAATAAAGACTTCCATAGAAGGCGTAATCATTATCGAGCCACGTCTTTTTAAAGATGAGCGTGGTTACTTTTTCGAATCTTTCAATCAGAGAGAATTTGAAGAAAAGGTCTGTAAAACGACGTTTGTTCAGGATAATGAATCCAAATCCGGTTATGGTGTGATCCGTGGGTTGCATTATCAGAAACCTCCTTTTGCACAGAGCAAACTGGTGCGTGTGATAAAAGGTGCAGTACTGGATGTTGCCGTAGATATCCGCAAAGGTTCCCCTACTTTCGGACAGCATGTGGCTGTGGAACTGACGGAAGAAAACCATCGCCAGTTTTTTATACCCCGTGGGTTTGCACATGGGTTTAGTGTATTAAGCGAAGAGGTTATTTTCCAGTATAAGTGTGACAACTTTTACTCACCACAAAGCGAAGGTGCTCTGGCATGGAATGATCCCGCTTTGGGAATCAATTGGAGAATACCGGCAAACGATGTGGTTCTCTCAGAAAAAGACAAAGCCCATTCCTGCTTGAAAGATAGCGAATGGCTCTTTAACTACGACGAAGAACTGTATTAAACATGACTTTACTAAAAGAATAGTTCCATTAAAAGCCAGACATGCGATATCCAATCTATTTATCAAATGTATTAACGAATTAGAAGCATAACACCATGACATTCAAAAGAAATATAATGATTACCGGCGGAGCCGGATTTATTGGTAGCCATGTAGTACGTTTGTTCGTAAATAAGTATCCTGATTATCATATCATCAACCTCGACAAACTGACCTATGCCGGCAATTTAGCGAATTTGAAGGACATCGAAAACGCTCCAAACTATACATTCGTGAAAGCAGATATCTGCGACTTCGACAGGATAATGGAATTGTTCAACCAATACCAGATAGACGGAGTTATTCATTTGGCAGCCGAAAGCCATGTAGACAGAAGTATTAAAGACCCGTTTACTTTCGCAAGAACCAACGTAATGGGAACCCTCTCCTTACTACAAGCTGCCAAGTTATTATGGGAAAATTCTGAAAATGGCTACCAGAGCAAACGTTTTTACCACATATCAACCGATGAGGTATATGGAACATTAGAGTTTGACGGTACATTCTTTACCGAAACAACAAAATACGATCCACATTCACCCTATTCAGCGTCAAAAGCTTCATCGGATCATTTCGTACGTGCTTTTCACGACACATATGGTATGCCGACAATTGTAACCAACTGTAGTAACAATTACGGTCCGTATCAATTTCCGGAAAAACTAATTCCACTATTCATCAATAACATTCGTTGCAGAAAACCATTGCCAGTATATGGTAAAGGTGAAAATGTACGCGACTGGCTGTATGTGGTAGATCATGCACGTGCTATCGATATCATTTTCCATCAAGGAGAAATTGCCGAAACTTATAATATTGGCGGATTTAATGAGTGGAAAAACATAGACATCATCAAGGTTATCATCGAAACCGTAGATCGCTTACTGGGAAATCCCAAAGGACATTCACTTGACCTGATTACGTATGTTACCGATCGCAAAGGACATGACCTTCGTTATGCCATCGATTCTACCAAATTAAAAAATGAGCTGGGTTGGGAACCAAGTTTACAATTTGAAGAGGGAATTGAAAAAACGGTAAAATGGTATTTAGAAAACCAGGATTGGATAAATTCAATTATGAACAGAAAGCAGGAATTCATTAATTAAAAAATATCCATATACCAACAAACATACCATGCCTTCCACAGCCAATATAAGAATAGCTAAAAACACGTTATTCCTATACATACGAATGCTACTTGTGATGGCTGTGAATCTTTACACTGTCCGGGCCGTATTAAATATTTTAGGAGTAGAAGATTATGGAATAAATAACGTAGTAGGAGGAGTAGTTACTATGTTTTCATTTCTCACAGGAGTTATGGTAAGTGCTTCGCAACGTTTTTTTGCTTTTGAGTTAGGGAAGAAAGACTTTACAAAATTAAATAATTATTTCAACCTTACTCTTTGGTGCTATTTAATTATTGCAATTGTTGTATTATTTTTAGCGGAAACAATCGGTTTATGGTTTTTACATTCCAAAATGATTATCCCATTAAATCGAATGTCTGCCGCCGAGTGGGTCTTCCAGTTCTCAGTCCTATCATTTATGATTCAAATGGTTGTAATCCCATACAATTCTGTAATAATAGCACGAGAGCAAATGAATATCTATGCATATGCCAGCATTGTGGAAGTCCTATTAAAGTTAGCGATAGTTTACATACTAACTGTATTCACCTTTGACAAACTGAAATTATATTCTGTACTAACCTGCTCTGTTAGTTTTTTTATATCTTCGTTTTATATTCTTTATTGTAATAGAAAATTCAGTGAAACAAAAATTACTTTTTACTGGAATAAAAATATGTTCTATGAGCTAATCAGTTATTGTGGCTGGAATTTATTTGGAGCTTTATCTGCTGTATTAAGAAGCCAAGGAATCAACCTCCTATTAAATTTATTTTTCAATCCCACAATAAACGCAGCGCGAGCTATTGCATTTCAAGTCAATAACGCAATTAATCAATTCATAAATAACTTTTTTCAGGCAGTACGCCCACAAATCACAAAACAATATGCGACCGGAGAAAAAGAAAACTTTATGATATTAATTTTTCGTTCGTCCAGATTCTGTTATTACTTAATATTATTTTTTGCAATTCCATTATTATTAGAAACCCCTTATATACTAAAATTATGGCTAAAAGAAATTCCTGAATATACTATTTTATTCACTCGTTTAGTCATCATTACTGCTATTATCGAATCTGTTAGTTATCCATTAATGAGCGCTATCCAGGCTACCGGAAAAATGAAATGGTATCAAATCTGTACAGGAGGTTTACTGCTGTTAAATTTACCAATCTCTTATTTATTTTTAAAACTATCATATCCTCCTCAAATCACTATGATTATTTCAATTATTATAGCCGTTTTCTCTCAAATATTCAGAGTTTTTTTCAGCAGAGAACTATTTCATATGTCAATCAAAGGTTATTTGAGAAATGTTATTTCCTTAATTTCTAAAGTAACAGTTCTATCTTTTCTCATACCAATAACAGAATCATTTTTATTGCCACCAGGGCTTTTACGTTTAATTATTATCATTATCACATCTATTATCACTTGTATTCTTTCGATATATTTTGTTGGAATTACACAAATAGAGCAAAAAATGATACAGAGTGTTCTTTTAAAAAAGATAAAATCCCAATTTTCTCCCAAATGAATAATTTGCAAAATTTTAAAGATTACCTCTTAGAGCAACAAATAGACTTTGAGGAATCTGTTTCTTTAAAAAAGAAAACTTGGATTAAACGTGGAGGAGTTACTAATTTTTGGATTCTCCCTAATACAGAAAACAAGCTATCTTCGATTTGCATTTACTGCTATAAACATCAAATCCATTTTGAGATTGTTGGGCATACATCCAACCTATATTTCTATAATGACTATCATCCCTTTATTGTAATTACAACGGTTCATCTTACGAATTACATCGTACATAACACAGAAATAGAATGTGAACCCGGAACTCCTGTTGCAAAATT
This sequence comes from Bacteroides sp. K03, assembly GCF_019734355.1. Lineage (NCBI taxonomy): Bacteria > Pseudomonadati > Bacteroidota > Bacteroidia > Bacteroidales > Bacteroidaceae > Bacteroides > Bacteroides sp. K03. The sequence goes on along the minus strand of NZ_JAASHC010000039.1, from coordinate 15,180 downwards.
AGCCAATCAGTGTATAAAACAAGGATTCATTGGATATGAAGGATTCATTGGTTTACCAGGTACAATCGCGTCAGCTGTATACAACAATAGTAGTTGTTTCGGTAGTTATATATCTGATATCTTCATTAAAGCTACATTCTTGCAAGAAGACGGCCATATAAAGGATATTTTTTTAAATGATTTGAAATATACTCAACGTTCTTCTGCATTAAAGAGAAAAGAACTAAGGGGAGTGATTTTGAAAGTGTTTCTTAAACGTAATCAAACAGAACATCCACAACAGCTAATAGACAAAGCTATAGAAAATAAAAAAATAAGAAATACAACTCAAGAAGGCCCCCTTAATAATTTAGGCAGTATTTGCGGAACAATCTCCGGCTATAGAAAATCAACTAAAAACTTAATCGTACGATCTATACTAAAAATCTATACTATAATTAATCATCCTTCAGATTATCAGAAACACAAATTCACTAAAAAGCTCATTCTCACAATATACAGACGTAAAAAGTTAAGCAAATACATTTCCGACTATAATATGAATTGTTTCATTTGGAAAGATGATAATGCAGATATACATTTCAACAGTTATATAGCTCTTATGAAAAAAGTATATCACATGGAGGATGACAATTTAGAAATAGAATTAAAAGTAAATCAAAATAAGATATCTAAATAACACTTTATATAAAATGACCAATAAAGAAAAGATAGGAATATTAACTTTTCATCGAGCTATCAATTATGGTGCTTTCCTGCAAGCATACGCATTAAAGACACATCTAATATCACAAGGATATGATGTAAGTATCATTGATTATTGGCCACGTGCTCATGAAAACATATATAAATTATTTACTCCAAATTGGCGAAATCATTCCTTTAAAAGAAATATTATATATCCTTTCTTATGCCTGTTAGGGTATTATAGAGCAAGTAAGCGGAAGAAGAAAATGAATTCATTATTCTATTATTACTTTAATATTTCTATTCTGCCACGTTATGAATCACCCGAAAGTTTAAAAACACTATACTTAGATTGTATAATTTATGGTAGTGATCAAATTTGGTGGAATTCCAAGTTACCTAATTATAAAGGGTTTGACCCTGTTTATTGGGGAGAATTTGTAGATCATTCAATAAAAAAGATAACTTATGCTCCCAGTATGGGTGTCATAGATATCAATAATAAAGAAGAACAAACAATAAAGTCTTTTTTAAAAAATTTCAAATACATATCGGTACGTGAATCAAATTTAAAAAATGCAATCACTTCATTAACTGAAAAAGAGATAGCAGTAGTCTTAGATCCAGTTTTTTTATTATCAAAAGAACAATGGGATAAAATTTGTACTCCTATACACAGAAAAAAATATATACTGTATTACAATCTGCTAAAATCGACAGATGCTGATAAATTAGTCAATAAATTAAAACAAGAATTACACTGTGATATAGTAGAAATCACAGGAAAAGTGTATCCACTCAAAATGGGTAAGCGATACATTCAAACAGCTGACGCAATTGAGTTTATCTCACTGATAAAGAACGCTGATTTTGTAGTAACAACTTCATTTCACGGAACAGCCTTTTCTATCATATTTGAAAAACAGTTTTACGCATTAGGAATGGGTAATAATTCGGGAAGAGTAAAATCATTGTTAGAAATACTCGGAATAGAAAATAGATTATTAAAAGATAGCTCCAATTTAGATAACTCCTATCTTGACTATTCCTCAATAAGAGAAAGACTGCAGCTTGCAATTAGTGACTCAAAAAAATATTTAAAGGTAGGGCTTTCATGAAATCACAAACACACAATATATACAAGTTTACAATATTTTTTCTATATATATACTCCATGTATCCGTGGTTTACATGGAGCATAAAACCTATAATTATTACAAGTGTAACTTTCGCCGTTATCGTAATACACACTGTTTTTCATAACAAATATTACATCCTAAAAAGTAAATATCTGGTTTCTCTGTTTTTCTTGTTTCTGATGATAGCATGGGAATCTCTCAATTCTAATTTTTTTGGAAAAATGAATAGTGGACTAACATTTATAGCTATGTCCTCAATCATATGCCTAAAAGGTAACTATAAAATTGAGCTCGTTAATTACATAACCAAATGGTTTGCCATCTTATTAGGTATATCATTTCTTTGTTACGTTATGTTTTTGTTTAATATACCGCAATATCACGAAATCTACGCTTATAAAGAAGCACTACATGAAGGTTACATTTTTGATAATTACTATACATTTGTTGTACCTACAATTCGTTTTTTCTCTTATACGCGTTTTCAAAGTATATTTTTAGAGCCAGGACATCTTACAATGGGGTTGGCTATCCTATCATTTATCAACAGGTATAATATAAAAAACAAATATGTATTAATACTTATTCTGGTGCAACTCTTCACTCTTTCTTTAGCTGGATATGTATTATTGTGCCTTGGTTTTCTATTTTTTACCTTTTCATCACTCTCCATCAATAAGGAGAAAATACAACGTTTTGTATTTATCACAACAATCGTAGCAGGAAGTATATTCTTAGTCAATTCTATCTTCTCAAATAATGTGATTGAAACAGCTATCCTCAATCGTCTCGAATATACAAATGGAGTGATTGCCGGCGATAACCGTACTAACTCTCATTTTGATAACATATATAATCAAGTCATTGACTCTCCGGATAAATGGACAGGAATTGAATGGAATCAATACGCCTATGGTGGAAACTCCGGTTACAAAAAATATATTGTCAGCCATGGAATCATCGGTGTATGCCTGGTATTACTATTCTATACTTTCACTATTTTAAATATAAGAGAAAGAGAGACTGCCGGATTGACACTTATACTATATTCATTACTGTATCAGAATGCATATCCAACGTGGTGGTGTGTCTTTCTATCTGTTATTTTAGGAACTTCTTATCTACAATCTAAATACAAGACTCAAGAATAAATACCAAAATAAAGAAGAATGAAAATTTTGTATATACTACACGATACTTCTATTTATTCGGGAAGTACCAAATCTTTTATGAATCTTATATTATACCTGAAAGAAGTGAATACAGATTTCATGGTTATTTGTCCCAACAAACAGGGAATATATCAAGAATTGGTAAAAAGAAAAATTCCAGTAAAGGCATTAATGTATAAATTGAACGCCTATCCTTCTTTAAACAGTTTAAAAAATATAGTTTTATATATCCCCCGCTTAGTAAGACTCCTATTAGCTAATTGGAAATCATGCCAAGATCTTTATAAAATCGCCACGGCATATCGTCCCGACATTATTCACACAAACGTAAGTGTCATAAACATTGGTTACAAAACAGCAAAAAGAATGAATATCCCTCATGTTTGGCATATACGTGAATATATAGATACAGGTTTGAATCTCCACGTTTTTCCAAATAAAAAGACCTTTAAAAAAGAATTAAACTCTAACATCAATCATCTCATTTGCATAACCAAAGGAATCCAAGATTTCTACAATCTAACCACACATAGTACGGTAATTTATGATGGAGTATTGTCACGTAGTACAGAACAGTATAAAAAAGAGAAAAAAAAATATTTTTTATTTGCAGGACGTATAGAAGAAAATAAAGGAATCAAAGATGTAATAACCGCCTATGGAAAATTTAGCCAACAACAATCAGGCACAAATATTCAATTATGGATTGCAGGAGATACTAAAAATACTGCATATTATAATGAAACAATAGGGTTAGTTGAAAAAATGAATATTGCATCACAAGTTGTTTTTTTAGGAATGCGTAAAGATATCTACAGTTTGATGAAAGATGCTATGGCATTAATTGTTCCCTCATACTGGGAAGGTTTTGGTTTTATCACTGCAGAAGCCATGTTTAATGGTTGCTTAGTTATAGGGCGAAACACAAGTGGTACAAAGGAACAATTTGATAATGGTCTTGACCGCCATAAAAAAGAAATAGCATTGCGATTCAACACGCAAAAAGAATTAGAAAATCACATGAAAGATATAGCAACAAATGGAATCGAATCTTATTTTCCCATTATAGATTTAGCAAAAGAAACAGTATTAGCTCTATATACCATAGAGGATTATACAAAAACAGTATATGATTATTACAGGGAAATAGTGAAGAATACCGAACATTAATATTTACTTCCAATATCAAGCATATAAAAATTTGTACTCTCATCCGAAAAGAATCATCAATATACAAAACCTCAAAATAATAAGCACACATTGAATAATGAATAGAAAGACAAAAATATTAGCATTTTATTTGCCACAATTCCACGCAATTCCCGAAAATGATGAATGGTGGGGAAAAGGATTTACAGAATGGACTAATGTGAGAAAAGCAGTGCCCCACCACAAGGGACAATATCAGCCAAGAGTTCCATTAAATAATAACTACTATGACCTCAGTGATATAGAAACACTAAAATGGCAAGCAGACTTAGCTAATAAATATGGTGTATATGGTTTCTGCCTTTATCACTATTGGTTTGGAGGAAAGCTGTTGTTAGAAAAACCTGCCAAAAATTTATTAGCACATCCTGAAATAGGATTAAACTATTGTTTTTCATGGGCCAATGAACCATGGGCCAGAACATGGGATGGAAAAAACAAGCAGGTACTTATGCCTCAATCATATGGAGGTAAAGAAGACTGGAAACTACATTTTGACTATTTATTACCTTTTTTCAAGGATAACAGGTATATTAAAGAAGAAGGTAAACCCATGTTTCTGATTTATAAAAGTGCCTCAATTGATCAATGTCAAGAAATGATGGAATATTGGCAGGAGTTGGCAAAACAAAATGGATTCCAAGGAATCCATTTTGTTGAAACATTAAAGAAATGGTTACCTGAAAAAAGAGAATTGCCTTTTGCTGCCAAAGTAGAATTTGAGCCTACCGGAGCAAAAAATATTTCACAATTGTATTATCATAGAATAAGACGATATTTAATCAGAGGCATTAATTCTCTCTTCAAATTGCAACTTCCTGAAAACAAAAAAATACTCTTTAAAGATGAAGTAAAGAAATCTCTCCAAAATTTATCACCGAAAGGTACCTATCCCGGAGTTTTTATAGGATGGGATAATACAGCACGGAGAGGCCTTTCTGCCATTTATATTACCTCACCCACTAAACAGGAATTCAAAAATTATTTAATAGAAAAAATCGATATAGGAAAACGAATTTATCAAACAGATTATCTATTTATAAATGCATGGAACGAATGGGCTGAAGGAACTTATTTAGAGCCAGATGAAAAGCATGGATACGAATATTTAGAAGCGATAAAAGAAGTTTTAGACAAAAAACAATGAAAAAAATTTTAATTACATGTGTAAACTATAATACCTATGATTATTTAATCAGGTTTATAGATTCGATTGAAAATTCATTATTGCATTGTAATATACAAAATTTGCAGGTTGAAATACATGTTGCAGATCATTCTACACAAAAACAAAAAGTTGATTTTTCCAGATATAAGGATATCAACATAATATTATATCCATTGGATAATTTGGGATATTTGGGAGGAGCAGCCACAATAATTAATCATATTGATGACATAACTCAATATGATTTTGTTGTCATATCCAATGTTGATCTTGCAATAGACAAATGCTTTTTCAGTAGTTTATTAGAACAAAAACTACCTGATGATACCGGCTGGATTGCTCCTTCAATCTATTCAAAATTAGAGAAACGGGATAAAAATCCTAAAATATTGAACAGATATTCATTGAAACGCATAAAAATGCTTCAAATAATGTACAAATATCCAATTGTTAATAAAATATACTTAGCTACACTTTATAAAAGAAAAAAAATACAAGCGACTATACCAGCGGGAAAAACGATATATGCAGGTCATGGGTCGTTTATATTACTTACTAAAAAATTCTTTTCTAATTATCGCCAATTAAAATATCCTATTTTTCTATTCGGAGAGGAAATATACTTTGCAGAGTTAATGCAAAAACAAAATTTGAAAGTTCTATATATACCTTCAATCAAAATTTGGGATATAGAACACACTTCTACGGGAAGCATAAAGAAACGTGCTTATTATCGCTATAACCATGAAGCAATAACTTATATAAGAAAAACATTCTATGAATAATATCGAATCATTTGTTTATAACTTAGTAAGAAAAAACCCGGGAGTTAAGCAATTTGTCCGGAACATATATCAGACTACTTTTGATATGTTACCCCGAAAGAAAGAATTTACAATACATCCATATAAATATAAAGAGAATTACTTTTTCGGCTTTCATGATATATCACCAGTTTCTATTGACGATACGATGTTATTGGCTAACCATATTTCGTTCGATCTGAGAATGCCTGCATCTAATGAGGGGTTAGAAGTCGGTTATTTTGATCTATGCGATGGAAGAATTGAAGAATTTCATCCGTTGGGTATAACCTACGCCTGGAATTACCATAAGGGATGCAGGTTACAATGGTTAGGCAATAATAACATCATCTTTAATACGGGAATAGGTGATAAACTTGTATCGAAAATTATTAATATTACTACAAAGCAGGAACAAATTATCAACTTCCCTATTGATGCAGTACATACAGAAAGCATGAAAGCCACTTCTTTCAGTTATGAACGTTTGGAAAGATGCATGCCCGGATATGGCTATCCTTACAATGACGAGGGATATATAGAACAGGATATACCCGATAAAACAGGCCTTTTCATTGTAGATTTAAAAACAAACACAAAGCAATTAATAATCTCTATTAATAAATTGGCAGAAACAGTTTCTGAAGAATATAAGACAGATTTTTTACATTATGTAACCCATTCTGAGTTCTCTCCTGATGGCCGATATGTCTCATTCTTACATCGCTGGATTGACAAAGGAGGAGACGTAATGAAACGCTGGACACGTATTGTGATTTACGATTTTCAGACCAATCAGTTGATAATTCTTCCTTCACAAATGTCTGGTTCTCATTATGTTTGGAATACTTCTAACCAGATTATTGCATCATGCATCATTAATGGTAAAAGCTGTCATGTATTATTTGATATGAATGATATCAATAACTATCAAACGGTTTCAGCCAATATCTTAAATTCAGATGGGCACCAAAGTTTCATCACAAATACTACTTTTGTTACAGATACATATCCAAATAGGTATAGAATGGCCAACCTACTAAAAGTTGATATCCCAACAGGGCAAGTTGACTTGTTGGCAAGTCTGTATTCTCCTAAAAAATATCAAACAAAAGATTTTAAATGTCATATAGCCTGTGACTTACATCCACGTGTCTCTTATTCAGGAAAATACCTTTGCTGGGATTCTCCAAGAACAGGTAAGAGAGCTATTTACCTTATGAAATTGTGATCACAATACTTTTTAAAATTAATATCTATGACTGATTATGGATTAGTATCCATAATAACTCCATCGTATAATTCTTCAAAATTTATAGCAAAGACGATAGAGTCTATATTACTACAGACTTATACTAACTGGGAGTTATTAATTACAGATGATTGTTCGACTGATAATTCTTGTAAAATCATTGAAAGCTATGCTCAAAAAGACAAGCGTATTAAATTTTTTCGATTGGAAAAAAATTCAGGTGCAGGTGTAGCACGTAATCATTCAATCAAGATGTCCCAAGGGCGTTTTATCGCTTTTTGTGATAGTGATGACAGGTGGTATGGGGAGAAATTAGAGAAGCAATTGGCTTTTATGATAGAAAAGCAATGCGCACTTTCATATACTTCTTATATGGTTTGCGACGAAAACGACTTAACTACCGGAATAGTAGTTTGCAACCATAAAATTCACTATAAATCATTAAAATGGGATGATGGGATAGGTTGCCTAACTGCTATTTATGATTCATTTGAATTCGGAAAAATATATTTACCGGATATTCGGAAAAGGCAAGACTGGGGACTTTGGTTGAAAATTATGAAAAAATGTAAAATTGCATATGGTATGAAAGAGCCATTGGCTATTTACAGAATTCATTCAAATTCTATATCTCATAATAAATTTGCGCTCGTAAAATATAATATAGCTATTTACAAACAAATATTAAAGTATTCATCTATTCGAGCATATATTGCATTCCTATTCGGCTTTTTGCCAAGCTATTTTTTAAAAAAGATTCGTCTATATATTATAAACTTATAACATCAATAAAATTATGAATATTGCAATTGTAGGAACCGGATATGTGGGACTTGTGTCAGGAACGTGCTTTGCTGAAATGGGGGTAAATGTGACATGCGTGGATGTCAATAAAGAAAAAATAAATGCTTTACTTCATGGGCAAATACCTATTTATGAGCCCGGTTTAGATAAAATGGTTCTTCGTAATTGTCAGGAAGGACGTTTACGGTTTACAACAGATATTACTACCTGCCTGAATGATGTAGAGTTAGTATTCAGTGCAGTAGGTACACCTCCCGATGAAGATGGTAGTGCAGATTTAACTTATGTACTGGAAGTAGCACGTTCGGTGGGAAGAAATATGAATAAATATCTTGTATTGATCACTAAATCAACTGTCCCGGTAGGTACCGCTCAAAAAGTGAAAGCAGTTATTCAAGAAGAATTAGATAAACGTGGTGTAGATATACCTTTTGACGTAGCTTCCAATCCCGAATTTCTAAAAGAAGGAGCTGCCATCAAGGATTTTATGAGTCCAGATAGAGTTGTAGTAGGAGTAGAGTCGGACAAAGCCAAAGAATTGATGACTAAATTGTATAGGCCTTTTCTCTTAAATAACTTCCGTGTAATCTTTACAGACATCCCCAGTGCTGAAATGATAAAGTACGCAGCCAACTCAATGTTGGCTACACGCATCAGTTTCATGAACGATATTGCAAATTTATGCGAACTGGTAGGTGCCGACGTAAATATGGTACGCAAAGGTATTGGAGCTGATAGTCGCATAGGTAATAAATTTCTTTACCCCGGCTGTGGATATGGCGGTTCTTGTTTCCCAAAAGATGTAAAAGCATTGATAAAGACTGCTGAAAAAAATGATTATCCTATGCAAGTATTGAAAGCTGTAGAAGAAGTAAATGAAGCACAAAAAGAGATTCTTTTCAAAAAACTAAATAAGTACTATAACGGTGATTTAGAAGGTAAAACGGTTGCTATTTGGGGATTAGCCTTCAAACCCGAAACAGACGATATGCGAGAAGCTACAGCATTATTAACCATCAATCTGCTATTAGAAGCCGGATGTAAAGTACAGGTTTATGATCCTGCCGCTATGGATGAGTGCCGTCGTCGCATTGGAAATGTAGTAATATACGCCACTGATATGTACGATGCGGCCTTGAATGCCGATGCGCTATTGCTATTAACAGAATGGAAACAGTTCCGCTTACCCAGTTGGGGAGTCCTAAAAAAAACAATGAAGCGTCCCATCATTATAGATGGCCGTAATATTTATGATAAGAAAGATTTGCAGGAACTTGGATTTGAGTATTACTGCATTGGAAAATAAACTTATGCTCTTTTATATATAAACCTCTATTAAAATGAAAATTAAAATATTAAATTATTTATCGGCGTGTATGGTTATCCTATTTGTAGCCTGTTCTGCACCAAAAGAAGTACTCTATCTGCAAGACATTTCTCTTATCAAAGAAGAGCCTATCAATAAAAGTTATGAAGTAATCATCCACAAAGATGACTTGTTAGCTATTATAGTGAATAGTAAAGATCCTGAATTGGCCCTACCTTTCAATATGCCATTAATAAGTTATCAGATAGGCAACCAGAATATTGGTCAACAGCGATTAGTTGGTTATCTTGTCAATCAGGATGGCAACATAGACTTCCCTATTTTAGGAGAAATACATGTAGAAGGGTTAACCCGTATGCAAGTAACTGAACTGATAAAAAAGAAATTAATTGAAGAAGAATTAATAAAAGATCCTATCGTAACCGTTCAGTTCCTGAATTTTAAAGTTTCTGTTATAGGTGAAGTTGGACGTCCGGGAACATTTGATATTTCCGGAGATAGAATAACACTACTTGAAGCATTAAGTATGGCTGGTGATTTGACTATTTATGGCCGTCGCGACCGTGTAGCTGTTATCCGCGAAAAAGATGGCAAACGCAGTATTTTATATCATGACTTACGTTCATCCGATATTTTTCAATCACCTTGCTATTACTTGCAACAAAATGACATTGTATATGTAGAACCGAATAATGCAAAAACCGGTCAAAGTCGCATCAACTCCAATAATTCCGTTGGTGTATGGTTATCAGGCGTATCTGTACTTGCCTCTATCACCTCCCTTTTAGTGACCATGTTTAAATAAAAAGATACATAAGATGAGTACTGAACAAAATATAAATAAAGAATCAAAGACTTCCAAAAATTCCAAACAGGAAGAAGAAATAAGTATTGCCGATATTCTACAACTAATATGGAGTAATCGATATTGGTTTGCACTTTCCATTATTCTTTGTATTGGCATCGCCTTTTTCTACATACAATCGACATCCAAAGTATATAGTCGTAAAGCTACCGTTTTAATACGTGATGATTCAAAAGGAGGTGGGATAAGTGAATCTTCTGCCTTTGCAGATTTAGGACTTTTCGGAGGAAAACGAAATGTTGACAATGAGGTACTTATATTTCAATCCCGACATTTAATGGAAGAAGTTGCACGTCGTTTGCATCTGGATATTAGCTATAAAATAAAGGAGGGATTAAGGAATAAAGAACTTTATACACACTCTCCAATAATACTTTCTTTCCCTGAAGCAGAAGAGAGACAATCAATCCTTGTAACAGTAACTCCCATAGATTCAACCAAAATCAGGCTATCTGATCTACAAATGAGTGTTGGAGATGGAGAAATCACTTCAAACGAAGTACTGGAAGTAAACTTACATGATACAATACAAACTCCAGTTGGTGCAATGGTCGTAATGCCAACTTTATATTATTCAGAAATTTTTTACGAGAAACCCATCTCAGTCACTAAATCCAACATGGAAAGGGTTGTAGATGCTTATCAAAGTAGTATGGAAGTGTCCCTTGCCAGCAAAACTGCCACAATCATTAATCTTACTTTAAAAGATGTCTCAATAGCACGTGCAGAAGACGTAATCAATATGGCAATTGCCATTTATAATGAAGACGCTATTAATGATAAAAATCAGATAGCAGTGAACACTTCAAATTTCATCAATGAACGTCTGATAATTATCGAACGTGAACTCGGTGGAGTGGATGCCAACATTGAAGCATTCAAACGTGAAAATCAACTGACCGATATCACGTCAGAAACAGGTATGTATCTGGCAAACACAAGCCTTTATCGCCAGGAAGGACTTAGCCTCGAAAATCAACTAAGTATTGCCAAATATATTAAAGATTATTTAGTAGATCCTCAAAAAAACGCAGACCTAATCCCTGCCAATACCGGTATTTCTGACAACAGTGTGGAATCTCAAATCAGTGAGTACAATGAAATGTTGCTTAAACGTGATAAATTGGTTTCAGGCAGTAGTAGCAAGAACCCCATTGTTATCGACCTGAACAATTCTCTGGCCGCAATGAAACAGACGATTATCCGTTCTGTGGACAACTTAATCGTTGGATTGAACATCAAATTAAAGAATAACCGGGAACATGAAGAGCAAACCCAGAAACGTATTGAAGCTGTGCCTGCTCAACAAAAATATGTACTAACGGTAGAACGCCAACAAAAAATTAAAGAAGAGCTTTATCTCTATTTGCTGAACAAACGTGAAGAGAATGCTTTAACACAGGCTATCACAGAAAGTAATGCACGTATTATCGATCCGGCATCGGGTAGTAGCAAACCTGTAGCTCCCAGAACAATGATAATCTTATTTGCTACTGTTCTGATAGGGGGTGCCATTCCTTTGGTATTCTTCTGGTTACAAAGCACATTGGATACCAAAGTGCGTACCCGTAAAGATCTGGAAGATGCTCTAAGTGTACCCATTCTGGGTGATATTCCCCAATGTAGTGAGAAAGACAGAAAAGAATCTCCTATCATTGTTCACGAGAATAGCCGTAGCCCAATATCCGAGGCATTCCGTATTATCCGGACTAATATGGACTTCATGCGTGTGAAAACTGAAAACCTTCAGGTAGTAATGCTGACATCCTCTAATCCCGGAGCCGGGAAAACATTTATCTCATGTAATCTGGCTATGAGTATCGCCCAAATGAATAAGAAGGTTATCCTGGTCGATGTGGATATCCGTAAAGGTACTTTGAGCAATATTTTCACTGATATTCCGGCTCGTATGGGACTTACCAATTATTTATCGGGAAAAACAGATAAAATCGAAGATATTATCATCACAAATGATAAATATAAAAATCTCGATATCATCTTTGCCGGTCCTGTCCCTCCCAATCCTGCCGAACTTCTTCTGAGCGAACGTTTTGACCGTATGGTTACAGAGTTAAAAAAACACTATGACTATGTAATTCTGGACAACGTACCGGTAGACATCGTAGCCGATGCTTCAATTATCAATCGAGTAGTAGACCTAACCATCTATGTAGTACGTGCCGGAGTGATGGATCATCGCCAGCTTCCGAATCTGGAACGAATGTACGAACTGGATAAATTACGTAATATAGCCATCGTACTTAACGGAGTCAATTATGACCGTAAAGGCTATGGTTATGGATATGGGTACGGTTATGGATACGGCTATGGATATGGAAATGATGAAGGACGAAAAAGCAAAAACAAAAGTTTGACAAAGCGTTTGAAAAAACGTATCTCCAATCTTTTTAATAAATAATCAAAAACTACTCTATGTTTTCCTGGCTTTCATCAGAAACAAATATTTTAAAATCGGGACTCTTAAAGGGCATGACAGACGTCCATGCCCATCTCCTTCCCGGAGTAGATGACGGGATGGCTTCTGTAGAAGAATCCCTTGCTGCCATTGAATACCTGCATGAAATAGGTGTCAGAAGAATCTTTCTCACACCTCATATTATGGAAGATATCATTGAAAACCATCCCGACTTTCTTCAAAAGCGTTTCGAAGAGTTTTGTAAAAAGAGTAAATCTCCTGTTGAGCTCCGGTTGGCCGGCGAGTATATGCTGGACACAGGATTTAAGAAACAGACGGAAGAGGGATTGCTGACTCTGGGTGATCACCATGTATTAGTGGAGACCTCCTATTTATCGGCACCTCCTGACCTCCGTCACATGCTTTATGAGTTACAGGTAAGTGGCTATAAACCCATTATAGCACATCCGGAACGATATTTGTATATGCGCGAAGAGGAACTGGTTGCACTAAAGAAAAATGGTTGTAAGTTCCAGTTAAATCTGATGTCATTGGCAGGTACATATGGCAAAAGAGTATTACAACGGTCTCAAGTATTATTAAAAGCAGGTTTTTACGACTTTGCAGGTTCTGATCTTCACCATCTGGAAATTTATGTGGATGCCCTTTCACGAATACGGTTATCACGCTCACAGCAACAATTAGTAAAGACATTAATAGACAACAATAACCTTCTTGAATAAAAAAGGAAACTGTACCTACATTAAAAGAAAGATTAATGATTTATACTGACTTTCAGCCCTACATCTTACCAGGTACAGATGCCTGGGCCTTATCTCCGGACAAATCAATGGAACTGTTGAACTATCTGGAAGATATAGGAATAAAGCAGGTGACATGTGTTCCACCTGTGAAAAAAGAGAATCCTGAGAACACAACAAAGAATCTCGAGAAAGTATTCAATAGTTTAAAAAATCAGTATAAAGGAAGCATTGAACTAAAACTTTCTGCCAGATATCGCTTGGATAATGCTTTTGAAAAGATGCTGGATACTGAAAAACTATTAACCATTGACGGACACAAAGAATTGCTTATTGATGTTCATCCCCTGCTAAAAAATGATAAGTTCTGGGAAGTGCTTGACTCTATTTTAAATGCAGGTTATATCCCTGTAGTCATGCAACCGGAACGATGTATTTATTGGGGAACAGAGGACTTTGTACGGCTCAAAGAAAAAGGTTGTAAGCTCATGATGAATCTCTATTCTTTCTTTGGATACAACGGGGATGATGCCCTGAATTATAGTAGAATGTTACTAAGAAGAGATCTGTACGCATATGCTTTTTCCGGAATAGAAGATACCAAAATAATGCACTACAGTGAGTATTTCAATTCAAATGAAGATGAATGGACAACAGGCTTGTCTAAATTAGGCATTACCATCGTATGCAATAAAGTAAATACTCTACAATAAGAGATAAATAACAAAATCACTCTTTTAAATGCTACTAATTTAAATTCAATAATCATATGCTAACAACTCAAATTCAGGAATTAAAACATTTAGCCCACGAACTGTTATATCTGGGTGTAGATGATTCACTTATATATGCAGATTCACTCTGCCAACAGAGCAAAGAAGTACTGCAAAAAGCAAATGCTTTGTTCACAGCTCAAGCCTCTACGGACGAAGAAGAAGCACTCCTTTGCCTCGTTTTGTTAATGGGATATAACGCTCTTATCTATACCAATGATATAGAAGCCCGAAAGCAAACAATTCTGAACCGCTCATGGAAAGTATTGGAAAAACTCTCTCCTTCTCTTTTGAAATGTCAACTACTGACCTATTGTTATGGTGAAGTATTTGATGACGAACTGGCAGCAGAAGCTCATGACATAATAGACAGTTGGGGGAAAAGAGAGTTAACAGCGGAAGAACAAGAGATTGTAGATACACTGGCAAATCTGGAAAAGTATCCTTATCCGTGGAGTGAAATCACCGAATAAGTAACTATGAATAAAAATGACACAACAACAGAATTAATAGTTTTTTGAAGGCATATAGTACTGTTATTCAATCTCAGTACTGTATTTTCCCGAAAGGGAAACAGGGAGTTGGTCTGATGTGAATCACGCCAGTTTCTTAATATTATTGTTTGTTTGTGTTTCCCCCTTCTGACCAGGCGTGGCCAGTAAAGGGGGAATTTTTTATTCACTTCTATACGGTATTTCACCACAGAGTAACACAGAGTTCCACAGAGTTTAAATCTTTATTGAAACGCAGAATTCTAAGACCTGCGCAAATATTTGTGCAAGAAAAAACAGTTAAATAAGTTAA
>NZ_JAASHC010000038.1:0-52765 GCF_019734355.1 Bacteroides sp. K03 | reverse complement strand
CGCCCAGCGGCAAGGGGCGGGACCACCCGTCCCGACGAGCGTTGGTTTTCAGTGTTTACAAACATAGTAACTATTATGTTTGTTTATATTCTTACCACGGTACATTTCTCTTCTTTGAATTGTGGCATGGCCTCTCCTACGCGTGCATTGATATACGTCGGATCACACACCACATATTTGGTTCCGTCAACCGTCAGATAGTCTCCTTTCACATCCGATTTGAACCGGACAGCCGTAGCCAAATGCCCCGGATAATGCAGCAGAACGACATCAAGTCCCATCAATTCACGCACTAAAATTGAAAAGAGGATGGCTCTGTCCTCACAGTCACTGGATGGATAAAAGATCGTTTCATCTCCAAAAAGAGGGCGTTCATATCCAAACTGCTCTTCGTCCGTTGCGTATTTAAAAGCTGTCTGCACCAGATTCAGGATCCGGTTCGCTATTTCAGACTCTGATCTTCCTGAAAACTCTTTCTTCAAGGCCAGATACAGATCCTTTTTCACCTCTTCGCTCAACGAGGCCCGCGCATACGTATCCCAGTTGCTATTGAGCGGATAGGTGTTATAGAAGTCTATCAGGTTTTTATTGGTTCGTACATCTACCTTTATCATCGGATAGGCCTCGGAGGTCAGCATACGCTGTCCGGTAAGGTGAACTGCCAACCGGGGTTTCTCATTGATGGCAACAGAGAACAGTTGCTCTTTTGGAAAAGCATGGTCGAAGACAAAGACATCTTCTTTCACAGACGAGTCAATAAGGTAATACTTCACTCCTCCCATACGCAGGAAACCATACCGGTAAATATCAGATTCGGAAGGTAACAGCAATACTAACTTCTTATCCATAGAACGTGCTATGCGCACTTTATATCCCGATTGCGTAAGAATGAACATCTGCATGACAACTGCTTCATTGGATTTTACCGAACCAAAATAGCTCTCCGTCAATTGCTGTAACAGTTTCACGTATGCCCAATCACACAAAGCGAGTTGTTGCCGAAGCTCGAGACAGTCATTTACAAGCACATTATAATCGCTTGCCGACAAGCGTTTCCAGGCATTGGCTACCGCTTTCTCGTCCGCTGACGACAACGTATACTTTTGCCCGGCAGACAGGTGTACTTTGCAGGGTGTATGATAGAAAGCGAATGAAAACAGTTCTCCCGTTAACTTTTCGGGCAGGGGAATGGGCTCTACCGGTTCAGGAGCAGGGCGCGGAGCGGGCAATGACACTACCTCCGCATAAGGCAATTCCCGAGGCGGAATAGTACCGGTTTCGGGTTTCTTCACCTGAGGCTTTGGCGGCTCCGGCCTCACCGGAACCGGATCGGGAGGCAGCACTTCCGCCGCTTGCCAGGGTTCCTGCATGAATTTCCCGTATTCGGCATTTGCCCGGTCACGGAAGTTTGCATATTCTTCCCGGGCCTCCCGGGCAAATCCCTGATATTCGCTTTGGACCTGCTTCCGGTATTCATCGAGTGAATCCTGGGCACAGGCAGCAGTAGCCATGCAAAACACAATCAAAAGCTGCGACAATCGTTTTATTTTTATCATCCTTCTATAAACGGTTCGGCGGTTTATCATCAGTTTCCTCCCAGACGGAAGCGGTTAAGAAATTTATCGAGCGATGCATCATCACTTTTCTCCGGAATCCAGGCACGGACACGTATCATGGGGTATTCTCCCCGCATATCGAGCATTAACATCAGATAGCCCGTATCGGCATAGTTGTCCGAGAAATAGCTCTGTTTTATCTGAATACCGTAGGACTCTCCGTCAATCACTCCATTGGTATTTATCTTCTTGATGGCATTGTCTTCAAACACGAGATGGATAAAGTCTTTACTGGCAAAACTCCGTTGCAGTTTGTCAATATATTCTCCTTTGGTATAGCGATTGTAGCGCACAGTGGGAGCTTTACCGCCCGGCAAGGGATCGGCTCCTTCCTGAAAGAATCCCTTACCTACCGCCTGGCATACCACACCGGTGATGATAATGGCATCGTCCGAGAAGATGCTTTTTATGTAATCAATCCGCTTCAGGGCATAAGCCGTCTGATAATCTTCCATAAAGCTCATAATGGCATACCGGGAGGCTTCGCCCCATTTGGAGGCAGCTTTGAAGATGTCGTCTTCGGCGCGTTTGGTAAGTGTGAAGGCTACAGAAGCAATCTTATGTTCTTTGTTGAATCGGAAGGCGACATCTTCCATAAAGGAGTTGCCACGCCCTTTGAACTTGAAGTTCAGTGGCAGCGACTTACCTATTATATAAGGGCCGCCACTATCATAAAAGGTATATACAGGTTCTCCCACTACGGATACGTTGCCGATACTCAACATCTGGTCAAACAGTTCATAGCCTTCGGAAGTAAAAAGCGCCCGTACTTCGCCGAGGGTCCCGTTCCGTACAGCCGTTTCTACCTGTTTCATGATACCTGCAAAGTCGGCACTGTTTGCCAATGGTTTCAGTTTGAGGTGCACCACGTCCGGTGCCACGATGGGAGGGGCAATGGAGGCTACAGCAGCTTTGGAGGCGGCATTCACCCGGGCCTCCAACATTCTGACCTGTGCCGAAACAACCGGCTTGTTCTTATCGTCTTTCACCGGCAGGCTGACGGAGGCATTAGGGAAGTTCTGCGGATCGACCGTCTCCAACACTGCCCGCAGTTCGGGGTCGAAGTTCTTTGCCTGGTTCTCGAACTTATAGTCGTAACGCAAACGCAGTTCGCGTTGGGGCAGACGTTCGAAGTTGAGTATCGCCATGCCTTTGTGAACTTTGCACGGACCTACGTAGCGTTCGCCGTTGAAGTAGTGGAAGTCCAGATCGGACACTTCCTGATCCATGTATGAGAAGTGCAGGCAGAGGTCATACCGGTCAATGGGATTATCGGTTTCCGTACACTCCCCTATCCCGACTTTGAGCGTATTGAAGATATTGTTTATTTTAGTATCCAGCCACACTTTCAGATTGGTACGTTTCCCATCTATCTCTTGATACACAGATTTAGGATGGGCTATGAGCAGGGTCAGTGCCCAGTTATAATAACGCAAGGCCACATCAATCTGCAACCTCTTCTCTCCCTCCATGCCCGATGCAATGAAGTCGAGTATCTTGTTTTCGCGTTCCTTGAAGATCCCTTCGAGTTCGGCCACCTTTACATAACGAAACACACAGACTTCATCGGGATTGCTTTCGTCGATAATCTGCCCTACGTTGGGTAAAGTTCCAAAAGAGAAGGAACGCACCCGGCTGTCAATGTTGCGTTGGTAATCGGTCCGGTCTCCGCTGTCAATCTGTGACTCGCTCTCGGAGAACGAGGCACTGACGGATACGGAGATCTGGCTGACCAGGTTTTCGAGTGCTGCACGGTCCGCCTCTTCGTAGGAAGAAGCACAGGCTTTGCCGCACTTGTAAGACGAATCGTCCTGATAGCGCTTCATCTTTTCGGAAACACTCTGCCCTTTCACTGCTACAGGTAGCCAGCAAATGATCAGTACATAGAGAAGATACTTCATGAATAGGGGCTTTGAGTTAGTTGGCAGGAGTCTCTTTCTTGAATCCGTCTTTGATAAACTTTGACATGCTGTCCGCCACCTCCTGCGACAGTTTGGCTTCGGCCGCCGCATGCTGCAAAGCTTTGATGCGTGCCTGAGAAGCCCTGTCTGCATCCAGCCAGAAGTAAACACGTACTTCATACTTTCCGTCTTTCATGGGGCGGTAGATGGTATATGACTGACGCAGATCGCCGTCAAACTCCTGCATCACCATGGTTTCATAGGTGGCCACAAAAGCTTCTGCCTGTTCATCGGAGATGGACTTTGAAGAGTCGTTGATACGTCCTTTTACAATGGCTTTGTTCATGTCGGCATATTGGGTACGTGCATCCGAACGTGCCATACGCCCTCCCAATGTGATGTTTTTCACGGCTTGTGCGTTTCCTACATATTCTTCGCCTGTGCCACCATAATTATCAGTTTTCAGCAGATGATGCATGATAATGATCTCCAGCGGTTCTGCACTGTCCGTCATCCATCCTTCTTTCTTTAAAGCCTTGGCTCTTGCTTTTCCGGCTTTCTCCGCTGCTTTGGTTTGTGCTTTGGTGGGCACCTGGGTTTGTGCCTGGGCTTGTGCATAGGCAGGCATCGCGCCACATGTGACAATAGCAAACATCCATGTTGCCAACAAAAACTGAATCTTCCTCATAGGTCTTTTGTCTGTTTTTATCCTCCGTGAATTTCCCGGAAAAGAGGTAATCCTTAACTATAAGCGGGGAAACTATATGCCCTCAAAAAGAGGTATATCGCTCTGTTTTGCATGTATTATATACTTACAGCAAAAGTACTACATAAGACCTGAAAAGAGAAAGGGATTGATAACGTTTTTTAGCGTCTGTTTAAATTGGTGTTTATTGGGTAGAAAAAGCTGTTTATTTGGTAAAATAAGGCACATGAAAATAATACGGCCATTATCTGATCCTGGGTTATATTATTCTGCTTCCCCCTTCAGCAGCTCTATTTTATATTCAAGCTTGCCTATTTCACGAGACAACTCCATGATCATTTCGTCTTTGCGACGCACTTCTTCCCTCAGGCGGGCGCACTCTGCTGCCTCCGGGCTGACAGGGTTGGGCTCGCATTCCTTATAATAAGAACCGGCATCTTCGGCAATCCGGTTCGTTGGCTCTGCTTCGAGTTCGATTTTCTCCGGATCGGGAGACGTTACAACTTCATCGCTCTTTGAGTACGCCTTCCAGATAGTTTTGCCCAACAGAGCTGCACCGGTCAGGCCAAGAAAACCCGGGACCAAAGCTGCGCCCCCTACTACCGCCGCTGCCATCCCTCCGGCAAGAGCGCCACCAAGACCGCCCAGTGCCATGCCAGCTGTAGAATGCCCAGTCTTAGCAGCTTGCCGTATCACCTCTACCTTCATGTCATGTAGTGCAGCCAGCACCTCAGGAGTCAATTTGGTATAAAGCAACAAGTCTGCAGGGATGTGAAATACTCCTGTCAGTTTTTGCACGGTATCCAGATCGGGCATACTGTTTCCGTTCTCATAATTGGAGATCGTATTGGGCTTTACCCCTAACTCTCCGGCCAAGTCCGCCTGCGTCATTTGGTTCTTCTTTCGGAGAAGCACAAGATTCTGAGCTAAGAAAATCAAGGTTTCCGACATTTTCTTTGTTTTAATCAATTAACTTGTGTTACTTTGTAAACCAGAAGGGTTTTCAGCCTATTAGCTCTCCCTTCCAAACGACAAAGATAACCATTAATTCCTAAAGCACAAACATCATGAAGAAAAAAGTCAAGCAGCAAGAACTTCTCCCCCTCCCCTCGAAAGGCTGGAAAGAACGCGTGGCCCAAGAAGCCGGAGTGTCCGTAAAGACCGTTTACAACACCCTGAGCGGGCGTATCATCGGCCCTAAATCTCACTTAGTCATAGATGCCTACCGCAAAATATGCAAAGAAAGAGACACCATGAACTAACTAAAACACAACCCATTATGGAAATAAGAAGATATCTCAACACCCGCATCTGGGGTGAAAGCTGGTTTGAACCACTCACAGCCACCGAAAAGCTCATCTGGATCTATCTACTCACCAATCCCGCTACAAACATGTTAGGGATTTACGGACTCACCGTACGCCGCATCGGTTACGATTGCAACACCAGTGCCCAAATTGTACGCCGTTGCATCAAGAATCTTGAAGAGCTCAAACTAATCATCATGATCCATGAACACATCATCATCACCCACTGGCTTACACAAAATGCCATGAACCCCTCCATGAAACTCTCCGCACTGAAAGATTTCGACAACCTGCCCGACAAAGTGCGTGCAGCACTGCCGGTTACAGTACTAAACAACATTCAGAAAATGAGAACCGACACCGGACAGCCTGTCCCACACACTCCCCCTCATTCACCCTCCCCGACACCGGAAAAGGAAGAGGAAACCCAAAAAGAACAGGAACAGGCAAGCAAAACAAGAACAGTAAACGAAAACATCCCCCAACCACTCGCTCTGGCTTATAAACAGTCCGTCGGTAATCAGTCGTGGATGGAGCTCCTCTGCATGAATCACCACCTGGACCCGGATAGATTGCATGAGTGGCTGGAAAAATTCTGCCGTAAGCTCCAAAACGAAGGCAACAACGACAAGTCCGTCTGTGACTTCCGCCAGCACTTTGCCAACTGGCTCCGCCAACAACTGGAAAAACAAAACAAATACCCCCAAAGCCATGAAACCCCTGCTACAACAAACCGTGAAGAAAGCCGACAGCGAAGGCTTGATACAATTACTGCACTCGGCACTACCGTCAGCAACGATGCCCGCCGACGAATCGAACAGCTCAAGGCTACAGGCATTCTACCTGAAATACCCGAAACCTGAGCAGTTCTTTACTGCTTACAATCCCGACCTGCAAACCCGCCTGTTATCCGGAGGACTCACCCCTGCCGATCTTGCCGTACGCCCTGCCAACCCTACACTGGTATTACTGACACGGCTATACACACGTACAGCTCCGCTGGAGTGGTTAAAAATACAACTCGGAAGCCTCAACGACTTCACTGAAGTACGCACCAAACTCACCACCGGACAGCTGCACGAAACTGCCCAACTCATCCTCGCCGCCTACCCCATGCTTACCGCCGGAGATATCTGCCTCTACATAGCCCGTTTCAAGATCGGACAATACGGACAATTTTACGGTGCCATCGATCCTATGAAAATCATGTCCGGGCTTCGTCAGTACACAGACCAGCGAAACCAGGAGATAGAACGCAGCAAAAGGAACGAAACGCGGACAATCCTAAGAAATAACCCAACAAAAGGCATCACTTACGAAGCCTATCTCGAAGTGCAGCGGCGTGCCCAAGAAGGAGACGAAGACGCCCTACAAGCCCTCAGGAGGCCCTCACCTGAATAGCGTTTCCTCCCCGGAGCCGGACACCCTCCTCCCCGGAGCCGAGAACATTCCTCCCCGGAGCCGAGCAAAGCCCTCCCCAGAGCCGGGCAAAGCACACGTATCGACAGAAAAACGATCATATACATAAAACTTAACACCACACACGTATGTACTACACCATCCGATTTCAACTCAAACCCTTTCTGGCGGAATACCTGTACGGACACTTCGCCAACGTCACCGACAAAGGCGTCATCCACCTGCCACCCCGTAGTTACCTCAGCAACAGCCTGCACGAATTGCTCGGCAAACGCCCCTGTAACGCGCCGGCACGAGAGGCCGGAAATCTTTGCCTGCGCCTTCCCAATCCACACCGGGGAAAGTCGGCCACAAGTTATAATTATCTCACCCAAAGCAATATCCGTATCTTTGAAAGCCGCGTACAACACCTTTTTCACGCCGAGCTCTTTGACCGCATGCTCACCGACCGTCGCCAACAAGGTATCTCGTACGCCGAATCCGTACGATGCTTCATAGAGCGTTATCACATAGAGTCCATCAGCGAGGAAGGGCTGCTCAAAGCCTTCTGGCGCTGGCGGAAAGAAGTACAACGCAACCCATACGCATAGCACAGCACATTATTCAAATCAGTATGATAATGAGCTAATATGCCAATGTGCCAATGTGCCAATTGGCTGCGCTGTATACCGCATGGCATTGGCATATTGGCACATTGGCATATTGGCTAATTATTCATACCTGATAAGACATGAGCAAAACTTCCACAGAGTTTAAATCTTTATTGAAACACAGATAAACGCAGATTTTCGCAAAGGGAAACAAATCTAAGATAAAGAAATACAGTCTTTTAATCTGGGGTCATCTGTGTTAATCCGCGTTTCATCAGATAAATAATACTCGGTGGAACTCTGTGCGACTCTATGGTGAAAACACATTGGCTTATTAACAAATTATTTATCAACAAAGAAATGCGTCCGGTCCGCATTGTTTTTCAAAGTAAAAGCCATACCTTTGTTTTGCTCTAAATAAAGAAGGAAGGAGAATCATTATGGAAAGTTATTTGGAAGATAGATACATACGCTTTGACTGGGCCATTAAACGCCTACTACGTCAAAAGGCAAACTTTGGTGTTCTCGAAGGTTTCCTCACCGTATTCCTAAAGGAAAAAGTGACTATCATGGAAATACTCGAAAGCGAAAGTAACCAACTGACTGCTGACGATAAATTCAACCGCGTAGACATCAAAGCGCGCAACAGTAAAGACGAAATCATCATCATCGAGATACAAAACACGCGCGAACTTTACTATCTGGAACGCATTCTGTACGGAGTGGCCAAAGCCATCACCGAGCATATCTCGCTGGGCGAGGCATACTATCATGTAAAGAAGATCTATTCCATCAGCATTCTGTACTTCGACATAGGCATCGGCAGTGACTATCTGTATTACGGACAAAATAACTTTATCGGTGTACACACCGGCGACAAGCTGCAAGTCAACGTCAAGGAAAAGAATGCGATTGTGACACGTATGCCTGCCGATATTTTCCCGGAATATGTTCTTATCCGCGTCAATGAGTTCGACCAGGCAGCCGTTACGCCTCTGGAGGAATGGATGAGCTACCTGAAAAGCGGAGTGATACGTCCTGATACCAAAGCTCCCGGCCTGGAAGAAGCACGTGAGAAATTGAAATACTACTCCATGACGCCACAGGAACGCTTGGCTTATGACGAACATCTGAATGCAGTGATGATTCAGAATGATGTCATCGATTCAGCCAAATTGGAAGGTAGAATGGAAGGAAGAATGGAAGGAAGAGAGGAAGGAAGACAGGAAGGAAGACAGGAAGGCTTGGAAGAAGGGGCAGAAAAAGAGCGTCTTTCTAATGCCCGAAAGATGAAAAATAAAGGATTGGATTACGCAACGATTACTGATATCACCGGTTTGACTTCCGAAGAGATAGCCAATCTATAAAGACGGGAAAAAGACCTGTTTTATCATAAGCCTTGCAAACTGCGAGAATATCAACCCGTAGCTTGCAAGGCTTTTAAGTTCATTCATATTTGCCTCATTTCCGCACAATTTAATAAACCAAAACGCATACCACATTATCACACAGCTTCCCCTGCCAACGAGGAAAGCCGATGTATCACCCTACGCAGTCAGCCACCAATCCTCAACTGTCAACAAAATAATCGGTCCGAATATCTCTTTACTTTACTATATATTTATATCTTTGCAGACAGGAATACGAAGCGTCACATTCCTACCTTATTAAAAAACATTATTGAAGCGTTATGCTCTTTCTTGCAATCGGAAACCTAGGAAATTTTCAAATGCATACAAAGAATGGCATAGTAGTTTCTCACGTTCATGCGTGGGTCTGCTGTCTGTTTATGTATGTATGCATGGGTTTTCCTAGGACCTCCGATTACTATAAATAGCACGCAGTTCCACGCTTTATTTATTTTAACGCTTTTATAGGAACTGGAGAAGCACAAACAATACTTTATATTATGAAACAAAGCTTACTATTAGTGGGTCTGATGTGCCTGGTAACCGTCTGTACATGGGCCAAAGACATGACCGTACTAATTACAGACAGCAAAGACCTGCCCATTCCAGGGCTGCAAGCAACCATCGGCGGAATCGGTTCCGACGGAGCAGGAGATTACACCACAGACGCAAACGGCAAGTTTGTAGTCAAGCGTAGCAGTTTGAACTTCCTGCAAATGCAGATACAAGGGGTGAATGAAAACCTGGAACTCGTATGGAATGGCGACAATGCCCCCGTTGTTGTAAAACTCGAAGGCTATTACTGGCTCACTCTGGCATTGAAAGGACTGGAACCCGAACAGTATTCCCTGTTCACAGGCATAGACCTCTTTCCCGACAAAAACTCCCTTTACGAAAAGACGCATATTGATGTAAAATGGACGGACAGCGGTACCTTCAGCTTTCTCTACAAGGGCGAACAGCTGTATTGGGAACTTACCGGGAACGTTTCGGGAGTGACCTCCGTCAGCACAATAGACGTAAAAGAGCTGACTGACGGCCGAATGGAAGTAAACAACCCGCTGGCCGGAAAACAAAAAATGACAGTAGCCATCAAAGACGAAGCCAATGCGTTATGCCCCGGACTAATAACCATCTCATCCGGCTCACAGCAATCTTACGAACAGGTCATCACCGCCCAGGCAACCGATATCTATCTACCCAAAGGCAGCTATAAAATCAGCGCAAGAGTAACAGGCAAAGATGTCTACTACATCCCCATCTACCGGGAACTTATCTTAGCAGATATTCCTATCGAGCAAACGTTCAGCTACGAAACGGGCAAGAAAGTCACCGTCCGCGTACTCGATATGGACGGGCTTCCGGCGAAAGAGGCAATCGTGAGCCAACTGATTCCCTCCGACAACTACTGGAACGGGCAAAAGACGAATGCAAAGGGAGAAGTGGCGTATATAGCAACAGCCGGCACTTATACTTACCGCGTATTGGCAGTGATCGGGACAGACGAACAGGGTTATAGCCCTCTCGAAGGAGAAATGGTAGTAGGTAACCAGGATATGATACAGGAGATCTCTTACAAAGATAGGTACTTCCGCATCAGTCTGAACATTACCCCCGGCAGTTTCATGACAGCCCCCGACCAACTGAGTGTAATGATAGCAGGCAATACTGTAACGTACAATGAACAGACCAAACTCTATTCCACCGTTTTAAGAAAATCGGACGACGATTCATTTTATACATATGAAGTCCATTATCCGGACATGTTTATCAGAGAGGGAAAAATACACGTCAGTCAACACGAAACGATCTCCATCTCCTTTGACGATTATCGTAAAGTGACGTTTACATCGAGTGACATCGAAAAATATGCACTGTCGGATATTTCCGTCAATGCGATCGAACAAGGGATGGTATACGGTTACGAAGCAGATCACGGATATTACCTGCCGGATGGTACATATGAAATATCGGCAACAATCATCGACCGGGCCACGCAAGAGTCGTTCCCCGGTATCAGCAAACAACAGTTTACGGTAGCCGGAGAAGACATGACTATGATCTACATACTCAACGAAAACGATTACCATCAGGTCACCATCAACGTGATCGACAGAACCGGTAACCCGATGGCGGGAGCAGGCGTTGCAATAAGTACGAGAGACAATACGAATATGTATACGGCAGACGAGCAAGGAGTAATCAAGCTGCATCTACCCGATGGTGCGTATACATGCAAAGTGAATCTCACAGATTACGTAACACAGCAACGCTCGTTTGAGGTAGCCGGAGCAAATATACAGTTCGACCTCTCTTTTGAAAACTACAAGAAACTGACATTCAAAGTAAACGGTGACCTGTTGGAGAAATTCAGAGGAGAATATGGATATGGTATCCCAAAACTCACCTTAGTTAACCATGCAATAGCAGACCAATATACGCTTACCTTATTCAACGGAAATCCCACAGACGGATTCACCGGATCTTATTATCTGCCCGCCGGCGATTACACTTATAGCCTTGAGATGGTACAGAACCAACGTATAAATACATCCGCAACGTTAGTGAAACTGGATACGGATAAAACTGAAACAATCACATTATCGACTGCGGACTACCAGAAAGTGGCGTTGAACGTAGTTGATGAAAACGGCACAACATGGCCACTGATAGCAGACAACTCCTCCATTCGCATCTGCCACAGCACGCATAAGGACAAAGACGCATACATCTATTTGCTTTATGCAAATACAGATGGTAACTTTATCAATATTTATCTGCCTCACGGAGAGTATATTGCCAAATTCAAAGACGATTATTCTTACACTGCAAGCATATCAACTGCAGAATTCATCGTTGCAGACCAACCGCAAACTGTAACTTTAACACACAAAGAGGCGAAAGAAGCGTCACTCACCATTAAGGTAAAAGAGATGCCCGGACGCAACAGATATTGTGAGGTAATATTTTATAATGGCGGAATCTCCGCCGGGAGATACGGAATTGAGACGGAAGGCAGCGCAGGCGAAACAACGGTTAAACTTCCCGAAGGAACCTATACTTATCGCACAGACGTACCCGAAGGCAAAGAAATATCCGGCACCATCACACTCCCTGCCAGCAAGGAATTGGTGCTCGACTACAGCACCTACCAACGCCTATACGTGGATGTTCAGGACGAAAACAGGCAACACATAGACGAGAGCATTGAAATTGTCGTATACCAGGACGACAAGCTCATTTACTCTGACAACAGTAGTAACATATCCGCCTTCTTCCCGGCAGGAGTCTATCAGGTACGAGCCTGGTGTGAGGGATACAAAGCCGTCAGCCAATCCGTAACAATAGGCGAAGAGAGTCAGAGCATCATCCTGACGCTCCCCAAAGAGACAGCCAACACCTACACCGTTTATTTCCAGTTAGGTGATTGCTATGATTATCAATACATGCCGGAAGGCGCCACCGTCAACCTCGAAGGTTACGGAAAACTACCAACATTAGACGATGGGCAGGTTACCTTTACGGATGTCATAGCAGGAGATGTTTCTTACACCATTTCCGCCCCGGGATATACACCATTGAAAGGTGTGGTGAACGTCTCCGCCGAAAAGGCAAAAGACTATGGTTATGTACCGGTATTTGCACTCCTGCAGCCTGTACCCACCGGAATCGGAGAAACGCCGATAGCAACAAAAGATTTCAACATATGGATGGCCAACGATTATCTGCATATCAACGCTAACAGCACCTCCACCGATCTGTGGACTCTGCAATTAGTATCTTTGAATGGTAGCCTTGTCTACACAAACAAGCAACGCCTGGAAACAGAAAACAGCATTTATATCGGAAATAACCCTAAAGGCATCTATCTGTTCGTACTCAGCAACGGTAAGCAACGAATAGCTTACAAAGTGATAAAGAACTAAGTATTAAAGGGAGAGTTGAGAAAGGAGAAGGGGCTGCGCTGTGGCAGTACACCTCCCTTCTAAATTCTCAATTTTCCCTTCTCCATTCTTCCCTCCTCTCCCTCTTTAATGCCATTCAATACCTCCCTTCTTATTCAGTTGAGAGTTAGCTGCTCTATTATCTGCATAGTACTTCTCCCTTTAATTATCACCGCCCTTATGATCCATTCTGTCCGACTCGTTACCCGCACGGGGAAACGCAGTGTGCCTCAGCAACAATTAATCCACACAACAATCTAAATATCAACAAGTTACATGCAAACAAATGGTATCATCACCCGTCCTTCTTACTCCCCTCAAACATGCTTATATTTGTAGTGTTATTAATAACAGAGAACACAAAGTATCACGATTGTATCACTAAAAAAGAAAGGAGCTTATCATGGCTATCTTATTCAAAAAAGTAACAAGACTATCCGATCTCAGTGACAAGAACTCGCCTAAAAAGACGTATCCGCAGATCACCTATCAGTACAGCAACTCGGCTACGCTGAACGAAATCGCCAAAGAAATCAGCAGCAATGCCGGTGTCAGTGAAGGAGAAACAATCAGTGTGTTGAAAGACTTCCGCACACTGCTGAAAAAACTGCTGCTGACAGGCCGCACAGTGAACATCGACGGATTGGGCTACTTCTTCCTCGCCGCACAAAGCAAGGGAACAGACCTCCCGGAAGACTTCACAGCTGCCGACATCAGAGGGCTACGTATCTGTTTTCGCGCCGATAGCGAAATCCGCCTGAGTACTTCGACCAGCACACGTACCGACGGGCTGGTATTGAAAGATGTAGACCGTATCAACGCCGAAAAACCCGACGGTGACAGCGGTGGTGGCGAAGGCGAAGGTGAAGATCCCAGCGTATAGCCCATTATGACCAGTTCTGACATTCTGGCTTTCATCTCCGCCCTGGGCGGGATGGAAGCCATCAAATGGGGCTTGAATTGGTTGGTGAACCGAAAGACGGAAGCACGCAGAAGCGAGGCTGGAGTAAACAGCCTTGAAAATGAAAACCACCGTCAACAGGTGAACTGGCTCGAAGAGCGGATAGTGCAACGGGATACGCGCATAGATACCCTGTACAACGAATTGCACAAAGAACAAACCGAAAAGCAAGAGTGGATAAACCGCTGTCACGAAGCAGAAATAACTTGCAAGGAACTGGAAGCAAAACGCTGCTTTATCCGGGGATGCCCCAACCGGCAACCACCATCGGAATATTAACCCTCCCCATTCTTTAGTACAAACCTTTTAATAGCACAAAACGCATGAGAACAATAGACTCTATCATCATCCACTGCTCCGCTACACGTAGCGGAGTGGACTTTACAGCAGCCGACATAGGCCAATGGCACTGCCGACGCGGATTCAAAGAGATAGGTTACCACTGTGTCATCCGCCTGGATGGAACCATTGAAAAGGGCCGTTCCATAGAAAAAGAGGGTGCTCACTGCTACGGTTGGAACCGGCAAAGTATCGGAATATGCTACGTAGGTGGTCTGAACACCAACGGACAACCCACAGACACAAGAACACCGACACAAAAACAAGCCATGAAGCAACTCATCACCGAACTGCAACAGCAGTATCCTGCCATACGCTACGTCATCGGGCATCGCGATACATCGCCCGATCTGAATGGAAACGGACACATCGAACCTGAAGAGTACATCAAAGCCTGTCCGTGTTTTGACGTACGAAAGTGGCTGAAGGAAACGGAGGTAATGGTATGAAAACGGCACAACGTATCGGTGTGTTATTGCTACTCGCAGCAGTATCGGGATGTGGCAGTCGGAAAGCGCTTACCCGGACGCATTACGCAGAGCGTGACTCCATCATGGCAATCACACAGAAAGAGGTGAGAAACACCCGCCAATGCACCGACAAACAGACCGAAGTCATCGAGACGTTCAGCGAGGCGACAACACTAATGATACGAAAAGACACGACAGGCTTAAAACTCACCCGCACAGTGACCTCCCGAAAAAAGCAGCACACGAAAAGCAGCCGGCAACAAGAACAATGGCAACAGACGGACACTACACAGTACCTCCGGAAACAAATCCGGACAGAAGAGAACGAAAAGGAAACTCAAAAGCGTAGCGGGTCTGTAGTACCGTACGTCATCGTCCTGGCAGGAATTCTGGTGCTGCTATTACTATTCAGGAGAAGATATCGCTACTTCTGACAAGCCGAAACAACACGAGCACAAAGAAAGAGAGGCTGCTGCAAATATTACTTTGCAACAGCCTCCGCTTATTTACACTTCAAGTTATAATCTTAGAAAAGAATTATCATTTAGCCAGTTCGTTGATTACATCCATAATCTTTTGTCCGATTTCCTCGGCAGCTTCCATCGTTGAAGCCTCGCTATACACACGGATTATCGGCTCTGTATTGCTCTTACGCAAATGTACCCACTTATCGGCAAAATCAATCTTTACACCGTCGATGTCATTGATTTCTTCATTCTTATAGATCTCTTTCACTTTGGAAAGGATGGCATCTACATCAATTTCCGGGGTAAGATCCACACGGTTCTTTGCTATAAAATAAGGAGGATAAGTAGCACGCAACTCACTCACCTTCTTTCCTTCATGAGCCAGATGACTCAGGAAAAGGGCAATACCTACCAAAGCATCGCGCCCATAATGGCTGGCAGGATAAATCACTCCACCGTTACCTTCACCACCAATCACGGCATTGGTAGCTTTCATCTTAGTCACCACATTTACTTCGCCCACAGCCGAAGCACTGTATTCCATTCCATATTTGCGAGTCACATCGCGCAATGCACGGGTAGAACTCAAATTAGAAACTGTATTACCCGGAGTATGTTTCAATACATAATCGGCTACAGTCACCAGCGTATATTCTTCACCATACATCACACCGTTCTCACAAATCATAGCCAGGCGGTCAACATCAGGGTCTACCACAAAAGCCACGTCTGCCTTACCACCTTTCATAAGGTTCATTATATCACCCAGATTTTTCTCAAGCGGTTCGGGGTTATGGGCAAAATTACCAGTAGGTTCACAATAAAGCTTCTCTACATGCTTTACGCCAAGGCGTTCGAGCAATTCGGGAAGAATAATACCTCCTACAGAATTCACACAATCAATAGCCACGCGGAAATCAGCTTTCCTGATAGCTTCCACGTCCACCAGATCAAGTGCTAAAACACTGTCAATATGTTTTTGATTGTAAGTAAGATCTTTACGATAAGAACCAAGATGATCTACATCTGCAAAGTCAAACTCTTCAGCTTCGGCAATACGAAGCACTTCGTTGCCTTCGGCTGCATTCAGAAATTCACCATGTTCGTTAAGCAATTTCAGCGCATTCCATTGCTTGGGATTGTGCGAAGCTGTCAGAATGATACCACCACAAGCACCTTCCATCGTCACAGCCAGCTCTGTTGTAGGAGTAGAAGCAAGATCAATATCCACTACATCCCAGCCCATACCCATAAGGGTGCCGACTACCACGTTCTTCACCATTTCGCCAGAGATACGTGCATCACGGCCTACTACAATTTTATTACTTGTAGATTTGCATGTTCTACGAATCAGCGTAGCATACGCCGATGTGAATTTCACAATGTCAAGCGGGTTCAATCCCTCGCCTGCACCTCCGCCGATCGTTCCGCGGATTCCAGAGATAGATTTGATTAGAGTCATAAGGATTTAAATATCGGTAATTAAAGTTAGTTCTATCAGTGTAGTATCAATAGATAGAGAATCTATGTATATCATAGAAATAAGGAAATACTTTCTGCTGTGCATAAGAGTGTCCACTCTTCGACGGCACAATCAGTCTGACATGTGCTCCATCTTTAATATACTGTAAAGCCATCAACCAGCCGGCAGGAACTGAGGTTCCATACTGACCGCCAATCGTTACGTCCCAATAATATTCGGAATCAAGCCCCGGCTCCTGAATAAACTGCCCGTATATACTTGTTCCGCTTATCGTATAACGAAACCCTGTAGGATAATTATTCATAGGCGGATAATATTGATTATCCACATTAGAAACAGAAGTTGGTTCTCCGGTTAAAATATCGACTTCTTTAAAGCGGGTAAGGATCAGGTTACCGGTTTCAAACGGAAGAGCAGCTTCAAGACTGGGATAAGGTTCAGATGCAGCACGCGGAGTCCCGTAACGTTGTACAATCTGCATATAAATACCATTAGAGAAGGCAACATACTGATTCTTGCCCGGATACTGAACCGGATACCCGTCTTCACATTCTGTAATCGTATCCTTTTCGAATTCCTCTACGGTAATTACTTCAATATTATTCTTTTTAATAAAGTCATTGACACCGTCTCTCTCTTCTTCGAGCATCTCAGCATAGGTTTTCGTGTCATCACATGCCTGAAAAAAGGCTCCAAGAGCCAACAGGGAAATAAATAATAATATAAGTTTCTTCATTCGTCTGTATCTTAACTATATGGTCCGTACAAATGTACCGTAATTTAGTTGAAAATTGAGAGTTAAAAGTTGAAAGTTCAAGTCTTTTAACTTATTTAGTTATTTAATTGACAGTTGACGGTTTACAATTGACAGTTGACAGTTGACAGTTGACAATTGACAATTGACAATTAGCTGCGCTATCACACTACATAGTAGCTATCAACTGTCAACTGTCAATTGTCAACTGTTAACTGTCAACTGCTCTGAGTATTTTTCCAAAGCCCGTTCAAATACTTCCTTTGCCTCATCTATCGTACCATAGAATTCACCACCCGAAGCATTCAGATGGCCACCGCCATTAAAGAATTCGGCAGCCACTTTGTTACAGGGAAACGTTCCTACAGAGCGTAAAGATATCTTAATCATCCTGGTTTCCGTATCTTCACGCAGAAAACAAGAAAAGCAGACATTCTTAATGGAAAGAGGTATATTGACAAAGCCTTCGCTATCACCTTTAATATAATCAAACTGGCTTTGTTCATCTCTTGTCAAAGAAATCAATGCCGAATTATACTCACGATAAACTTTCATATTCGACAAAACATACCCCATCAGCCTCAGACGGCTCTCCGAGTAAGTGTTGTATACTTTTCTATAGATATCATCCTTATCAATCCCTTTCGACAGAAGCTCACTAATAATGAAGTATATTTCACGATTATTGGAATTATAAGTGAACCCTCCGGTATCTGTCATCATACCGGTATAAATACATTCGGCTCCTTCCAGAGAGATATCACTGAAGTATCCCATACGACAGATTAACCGGAATATAAGTTCGGAGGTAGAAGATATTTCCGGATGTGAGATAATAATCTGACAGAATTCTTCGGGGTACAGATGATGATCGATCATTATTTTACGGGCAGGTGAAGCGGCTACAGCATCTCCCATTTTCTCGATCCGTTTCAAAGCATTAAAGTCCAGACAGCAAATCACATCTGCCTCAGCTATCAGCTTATCAGCAAATTCCTTGTAACGGTCGTACAACAAGATATCCTTGCTACCCGGCATCCATCTCAGAAAATCGGGAAAGGCATTGGGTACAATCACGTTTACAGTCTTATCCTGTGAATCCAGAAAATGGGCAAGCCCCAAAGAAGATCCTATTGCATCGCCATCAGGAGATACATGGGATACAATCACTATTTTATCAGCACGTTCAAACCATTTTGTGAAATGATCTATCTTAGCTTGTTCTATTACTTTAGTCAGCATAATAATTATGTGTCAATACGCCAATGGGCAATGTGCCGATGACCAGACACGCTTGTTTATGGATTAATATTCTATTTGCTTATCATTCTTAAATTTGGCACATGGCATATCAGCACAATTGCCATATTACCGTCCGGCAAAATTACGATAATTCTTCGTACTTAAAGCAAAAACTCAGTAGAACCTTCATCTGAGAGTGATATAAAATGAACTCCTTGCTGCTGACACTCCATTTTATATGCCTGTAAACGACGGTAAGAAAGAGAGGCATCAAGAATCACATTATGAATGACAAACAAGTCGGTCAATTCACGCAAATGTCCGTCATAGCCTTTGCATACGTAAAGATAATCAATAGATAACGGCTGTAGGGTCGTTTTGTTTCGCCAGTAATTATCATTCAACACACAAACCCTGCAACCGGAAAAGGAAAGAAGGTGATGATCGTAAACCAATGCAGGGCAGGTATAATCGGCAGTAACAGGTTGAGGAGGCTTCAATCCCTGGCGGCTCCATCGCTTTGAAACAGCCTTGTACAACCGGGACTCATCCGGCAAACTATCGGCATAAGCCAACCAGGAAGATCCGCTGGACGCAACACAATGAACCACCGGACAATTGCGGACATTATAAAACACAATGCTTTGCCGGGGACGGTCGATGACTCTCATCGACACATGATAAATACAAACAAGAAATATACAGGAAAGACAGATAACAAGACGCTTTCCCGTACGTGAAAACAGATACCATCCTCCCAAAATCAAAACCAGATAGAATCCGAAAACCTCCGGAATATATACCCATACCCCATCAACAGATGCCCACGGAAGCTGCTCTATCCAACGGACACAATGGTTCAACGCCCCAACCAGCCCTCTCAGTGCTGTCGCTGCAAATTCCTGTAGAAAAGGCAGAGGATTCAATAACAACATAATGACGGCTATATACATTATAAGTGACACCAACGGTATCACCAATAAGTTGGTCAGCAGAAAATGGGTAGAGAAGCGGGAAAAGTAGAGGAGCACCAGTGGAGCTGTGCCAATCTGCGCAGCAATAGAAACGCTCATCAATCCCCGAATGTACCGTCCGACGCGGAAATCCGACACAGGAATCAATCCGTATATACGAGGTTGCATCAATAGAATAGCGGCTACTGCACAAAACGAGAGTTGGAAACCCACATCAAATAGCCAGGATGGTCGACAAAGCAACATAAAGAAAGCCGCTATCAGAAGAATATTCAGCGAAAAACTGGTTCGCCCGGACAACCCTGCCAAAGCAAACAAAGAAAACATAACTACCGACCGGACTACCGAAGCAGACAGCCCTGTAAAAAAGGCAAAGGCCCAAAGAAATAAAAGAATCAGTAAAGTACGTAGCAAAGCCACCATCCGCCATCGCTCAGGCAGCCACCGCAAACAGAAACAAAGCAGCAAATATAGAAAACCTATATGTAAACCGGATAAAGCAAGTACATGACTTGCACCGGATATGGAATAAGTTTCGCGGATATCTTCACTTAGCTCCTCTTTATAACCGATGGTGAGGGCTGAAAGCACAGCAAAATCATCTCCCCGAAATCCAAGGCGACGATAAACGGACAAAACAGACTCCCGGCAATCCATTGCTTGCTGACGAAATGAGCGCATGGTACCCCGTGAAATCACCTTCCAGTTATCTGCGTAAGCAAATCCAATAGCAGTCACCTGTCTGCGGGACAAGAAACGGGCATAGTCAAACTCGTCCGGATTGCCATTATTCACCGGAGGAGAAAGTTTGGTATAAACCAATAGTTCATCCCCACTACGCAAGTGTTCGCTCAAAGAATCTTTAGTGAAATAAAGGAGAGCTTTATGATCCAAAGCAAGCCGCCCGGAAACAGAATCAATCTGTTCTATCAACAGTACGCGGCAAAGCACACTTCTCTCTTTCGCCTGCGGTTGCTCCGTAACAATCAGCCTATAGGCCGTCTCTTTTTGTGGAAACACAGATCCAGCTTGGCGTAATTCCCGGTTCATCAATCCGACACCCAAAGTAAAACAAAAGAGAAGGAGGCAGCTCCCAAAGAGCCAACGCCTGGAGTAACGTTTCCGGTTAAAGAAGAAAATCAGCCCTCCGAAAGACAGAAGGAAAAGTAAAGAAACGCCAGAGGCAATCCCTTCGGACTGCCTCTGGAAAAAAAGTTCATCGCCACAATAAATGCCCACAACTAAAGGGCATAACAGGCGTAAAAAAGGATAGCGATGCAGCCAGGCAAAGAGCATTAATTATAGCTCTTTCAGCTGGTGGATCATCTCTTCAGGGTTTTCGGCGGCAAATACTGCGTTTCCTGCCACCAATACATCGGCACCGGCAGCCACCAGACGTGCACCGGTTTCAAGATTTACCCCACCATCTACTTCAATCAAAGCTTTTGAGCCCGTACGTTCTATCAATGCACGTAGCTCACGAACCTTCTCTACGGAATGTTCAATAAATTTCTGCCCCCCGAAACCAGGGTTAACACTCATAATGAGCACCATGTATACATCACGAATAATATCCTGAAGCATTGCGACGGGCGTGGCTGGATTTATGGTCACTGCCGGCTGCATACCTGCTTCCCGGATTTGCTGCACCACCCTGTGGAGGTGCGGACATGCTTCATAATGCACATTCATCACATGAGATCCTAACGCTTTCACCTCCTGAATAAATTTCTCCGGTTGTACAATCATCAGATGTACATCAAGTGGTTTCTCACTTAGCTTAGCCACATACTTCAATACCGGAAATCCAAAAGAGATATTAGGCACAAATACGCCATCCATAATATCAATATGAACCCAGTCGGCTTCGCTACGGTTTAACATTTCAACATCTTTCGCCAAATAAGCAAAATCTGCAGAGAGAATAGAAGGAGATATCATTGGTTTCATGAGCTTGTTTTTATTACAAATTTAATACAATGATACAAAAGTAGAGGGAATAAACGGAAGTAACAAATTTATCCCAAAATAATCCCTTGTAACCCTTGTGGCAATTGTTGTTCCACATAATAGTTACCGGCAAAAGAACGTAGAAAAGCCAGCGTTTGTTCACTGACCCGGGGCCTCTTACTTTCCACCGAGTTCTTTTCTTTGGGACACTGTTGATGAGAGGGAGTAGTTTTTTTATTCATAGGCCTTATACACTAAAAGGTTTGTTTCCTTTAGAACGTAGGAAACAAACCTTTTAGTATATAACAAGTTAGTTAAATTTAATCAACGGTAAGAACGACTCCGTTCTTTTCGGCCATGCGACGAAGGTTAAGGATAGCATAACGCATACGCCCCAGTGAAGTATTGATACTTACACCTGTCTGCTCTGCTATCTCCTTGAAACTGAGATCCTGGTAGAAACGCATATATACCACTTCGCGTTGTTCATCTGGCAGGAATTCCATCAAACGGCGTACGTCAGATAATATCTGCCGATTTACAATCGTATTCTCTATCGTCCCTTCTGCCAGACCGATATTATTCAGAATGTTCACTTCCGGCTCATCACAAGACACCAGATTCTCCGATTTCTCCTGACGGAAAGAGTCTATAATCAAGTTATGGGCAATACGCCGCAACCAAGCAGAGAACTTACCATTTTCATTGTAACGTCCCTGACG
The DNA here is from genome assembly GCF_019734355.1 of Bacteroides sp. K03. Taxonomy (NCBI): domain Bacteria; kingdom Pseudomonadati; phylum Bacteroidota; class Bacteroidia; order Bacteroidales; family Bacteroidaceae; genus Bacteroides; species Bacteroides sp. K03. The sequence continues at coordinate 30,511 of NZ_JAASHC010000038.1, read as the reverse complement.
GATAGTAATAATTGCCTTCATAAAAGTTTCTTGAAAGATGTCTTCTGTCATCTCGGAGTTGCGTACAATATAATAAATATAAGAGTACAACTTGTCCTTATACCTATTTAGAAGTACATTAAATGCCTGATTCTCTCCTTCGGCATAGAGAGAGACTAACGTTTCGTCAGCCTTGTTGTTCCATGTGTTCATTACGTATGCGATTAGATATAATTAGCGTAACGTGTTTCTATAGGCATTCACATTTAAAGAGTTAATAATGGGCAAAGAAAAGGAATCTTAGTGAAAGAGCCAAAAGAAAAGAGAAATATTTTTAATGGGAACCATATTATTAACTCATTGACGTGCAGTTTCTACTGCGGAATACTCATTAATGAGGGGATTTACGATTAGACGATTAGATGATTTACGATTAGACGATGTACGATTGAAGTTACCTTTTAATAGCCTGTTTCAGTAATGTAAAGCAGACTAATCCCAATCGTACATCGTAAATCGTCTAATCGTAAATCATCTAATCATCTAATCGTAAATCCCTTCATTATTGTTCTATTACAAGTCACTTCATCCTCATATCCCCGGTAATTTTGTAACCACGCAACAGTTCTTCTGTCCTAAGCCGTTTCTTGCCGGGGAACTGCAAAGCAAGAATGCCTATAAAACCATCCGTAACAGCTACTTTGAGAGATTTCTTTCCGTCTGTCACGATTGTACCCGGAAGCAATTGATGAGTTTCGGATCGCTTTTCACTCTCAAAAATCTTCACTACAACAGGTTCGCCCGAAGGATTTATGAGTTCAGTCCATGCTGCCGGATAAGGGGAAAGGCCACGAATGAAATCATAGATACGTTTTACAGGCTGATTCCAGTCAATCCTACAGGTTTCTTTAAAGATTTTAGGAGCTGGACGTAATTCTCCTACTACAGCCATTTCTTCCTGTGGAATAGGTTTCACAGTACCCGCTAAAATGGCATCTACTGTCTCTATAACAAGCCTGCCACCTAACATCATTAGTTTATCATGCACGACTTCTACATTATCCGTATCTGCAATCGGAACGCGAACTTGTTGGATGACTTCTCCCGTGTCGATTTCGTGCTTCAGGAAGAAAGTGGTAATACCTGTTTCCGTATCGCCGTTGATAACCGCCCAATTGATAGGAGCAGCACCACGATATTGGGGAAGCAGAGAAGCATGCAGGTTAAATGTTCCCAAACGGGGCATATTCCAGACAACTTCAGGCAGCATACGGAAAGCAACTACGATTTGCAGGTCGGCTTTCCATTCACGCAAAGCTTGCACAAAGCTTTCATCCTTCAGTTTCTCCGGCTGCAACAAAGGCAGATTATGGTCTAATGCAAACTGTTTGACAGGGGAGAACTGGATTTTATGACCACGACCTGCCGGTTTATCGGGCATGGTAATCACACCAACCACATTGTAACCACCTTCGACGAGGCAACGCAAACCCTCCACTGCAAAATCGGGAGTTCCCATATAAACGATTCTTAAATCTTCTTTCTTCATAAATAATAATGTGACAATACGACAATATGCCAATTGAGAGTATTAAATAATATGACAATACAACAATGTGACAATAGCCCAGTTATATTACAACTCTATTATAACGCAGCCAATTGGCACACTGGCATATTGGCACATTGAATAATTATTCTAGTCCTCCGAGAAATGTACCAACACCTGCCGGTATGAATTAAATATCTTTGATTTCGAGACGAAGCCCAGATACTTGCCTTCTTCGTTCACCACAGGCAGATTCCAGGCCTTTGTATCATCAAAGGTCTGCATCACCTGTTCCATACCATCCGTATCAAACAGTTTGGCAGGGGCCGATGTCATCAGTTTATTCACCGTGAAACGATGATAAAGTTCTTGCCGGAACATGATGTTACGAATATCGTCCAGCAAGACAATGCCGAGCAATATGCCACTCTTATCTGTTACAGGAAAGATATTACGATGTGAAGCAGCAATGGCTTTAACCAACTCGCCCAAGTCCATCTCCGGATGGACTGTTACGAAATCATTCTCCACCACATTCTCCATCTTCATCAGCGTCAGTACAGCCCTGTCCTTATGATGGGTCAACAACTGCCCCCTCTTTGCCAAACGCATGGAATAGATACTGTGCGGTTCGAAAACAATGATAGTCAGATAGGAACTGACGGAGACAATCATCAATGGCAGAAAGAGGTCATAACCACCCGTCAGCTCGGCGATGAGAAATACTCCCGTCAACGGGGCATGCATCACTCCGCTCATCACGCCAGCCATCCCCATAAGTGCAAAGTTCTTCTCGGGCAGATAGGCTGAGAATGCAAAGTCATTGCTGAAGTGTGAAAAGACAAATCCTGCAATACAACCTAAGTAGAGCGAAGGTGCGAAGATACCACCGCACCCCCCTCCTCCGTTCGTTGCACTGGAGGCAAAGACTTTCAACAGGATAATCAGTATCAGGTAGACTTGCAGCAGATTGCCGTATCCATAGAACAGGGAGTTGTTCATCACCGTATCCCAGTCGGCATTACTCGTACCGTTCAGCAAGAGGTTGATCGTATCGTAACCTTCGCCATAAAGCGGTGGGAAAAGGAAGATGAGTACACTCAGCATCACCCCTCCCAGGGCCAGTTTCTTATAAGGATTGTTGAGTTTGCCAAAGACGCCTTCCACCGAATTCATGGCACGGGTGAAATACAACGAGATTAACCCACAGAAGATGCCCAGCAGAATAACGAAAGGGATACGTTCCAGTTCAAACGCCTGATCGAGGTGGAATTTGAACATCGCTTCCGTGCCGGTGGTGATATAAGAGACCGTAGCAGCCGTCACTGCGGAGATGAGCAGGGGCAGTAGTGAGGACATCGTCAGATCGATCATGAGTACCTCCAGCGTGAATACCAACCCGGCAATAGGCGCTTTGAAGATACCGGCAATGGCACCGGCAGCACCACATCCCACAAGCAGCATCAGCGTGCGGTGTTCCATCTTAAACACGCTTCCCAGATTGGAACCGATGGCCGATCCCGTCAGCACAATAGGTGCCTCCGCTCCAACCGACCCACCAAAGCCGATGGTAATGGCGCTGGCAATGGTAGACGACCACACATTGTGCCGTTTGATGCGTCCCTGCCTCCGGGAGATGGCATACAGTATCTTGGTAACTCCATGGCTGATATCATCTTTCACAATGTTCCGCACAAACCATCCGGCCAGAAAGATACCTACTACCGGATATACCAGATAGAGGTAATTCACCCCCGTTGCACTAAAGTTGTCGGTAAGGAAATTCTGTATCGAGTGGATCAGGAACTTCAATATCAATGCAGCAATCGCTGTGAAAATACCCACCAGAAAACTAAGGATAAGAATGAATTGCTTTTCCTTAATATTGTTTTCACGCCAATGAATAAAATGCTGTAGCAGACTAATCTTTTCTTTTTCCATATTTCTGTCTAAATGCCTTTGCCGATCCACACTTCTCTGACGGTTGCCAATAGAATTTTCACGTCGAGCCAAAAGCTATAGTGTTCTAAATAATAAAGGTCGTAACGGGAACGTTCAATCATTTTCTCTATCGTGTTAGCATACCCGAATTTCACCATTCCTAAAGAGGTAATCCCTGGCTTCAGGTTAAATATCCGTTTATAGTCCGGGGTCTTCTCCAATATTTGTTGTACAAACCAAGCACGTTCGGGGCGTGGTCCGACAATGGACATATCTCCCTTCAAAACATTCCAGAACTGCGGCAATTCATCCAAATGATGTTTACGCAGTGTCCGGCCAAAAGCTGTCACCCGCTGATCATCAGAAACAGCAAGCAACGGTGTCCCATCTTCCGCACCTGTCACCATGGTACGAAATTTCACCATCCGAAAGGGGACACCTCCCTTTCCCAACCGCTCTTGCTGGTAAAAAACGCTACCCACTCCCTGCATGCGAATGCGGATAGCAATATAGAGCAGTAATGGGCAACATAGCAACAGCACCAACGCTGCCACCATATAATCCACCAACTGCTTCATCTATTCACGGATAATCTTTATCACTCCGCCTTTATCAAGTTTAATAATGCTCGATGGTTTGGGACGACTGATGTCATCCTGGCGAAAGCCTACAATATAATCTACCTGTGATTTAACGTCATCACTTATTTCACTGAAATTGGCCGGCGAAGGCTGTCCGCTGATGTTGGCCGATGTCGACACAATTGCCTTGCGGAATTGCTGGCAAAGACGACGGGAAAAGTCCTCACTGGTCACACGGATACCTACGCTGCCATCTTCGGCAAGCAGGTTCGGAGCCAGATTGCGGGCCCCCGAATAAATTATAGTAAGTGGTTTGTCGGCCAGTTCTATTAGGTCCCATGCCACTTCGGGCACATCCTGCACATAAAAATCCACCTTTACGGATGAGTCAACCAGAACCAACATCGCTTTACTGTCTGCACGCTTCTTGATTTCGTACACACGGTGCACCGCATCAGGATTGGTCGCATCGCAACCCAATCCCCAAATCGTATCGGTAGGATAAAGGATAACCCCCCCCTCCTGCATCACCTGACAGGCTTTTTTAATATCTTCTATCATTTCTTGATTTATATCTGATAAGAGTAACGCGCAAAAATACTACTTTTGCATGGTAATAACAAAGTTTAAGAGAAAACAAATGGAAGAAATTAAGTTTCGCCACACCCTGCCTATACAACTACGATTCAATGACGTAGACAAATTCGGTCATGTCAACAACACGGTTTACTTCTCATTCTATGATCTTGGCAAAACAGAATATTTTGCCTCTGTCTGCCCCGGAGTGGACTGGGAAAAGGATGGAATTGTCGTTGTCCATATAGAGGCCGACTTCCTGGCTCAAATCTTTGCATCGGACCACATTGCCGTACAAACGGCTGTTTCGGAGATCGGGACAAAAAGTTTTCACCTCATTCAGCGGGTGATCGATGTAGAAACCGGAGAGGTAAAGTGCATCTGCACATCCGTGATGGTAGCATTCGATTTAGATAAGCACGAATCGAAAGCGCTCACCGAAGAGTGGATAGATGCGATTTGCAAATATGAGGGCAGAGATGTGAGGAAAAGGAGACAGGAAAACAAGGATTAAAGGGCAGCATTTGTCAGTATTTTAATACACTAATTTCTGATAAGCAAGAGATAGGTAGAGTAAAAACGTGGAAATAGAGGTGGAAAGCATCCTTTTCAACCCACTGTTTATCAATACATTGCAAAGTATATTCCTCGGCTCCGGGGAGGAGACTGCTCCCCGGAGCCGAAGGGTGCGCTCCCCGGAGCCGAGGACGTTGCTCCCCGGAGCCGGGACAACCGAAAGTTTGCCGGGGGTTAGAAAAGCAGAGTTGGCAACGGAAGGCGTTTACTCTGATGTAATAAATATTCAACTAACGCACCTTTATCATAGGATGTCTATTCTTGTATGGTAATGAATATGTTTCACCACAGAGTAACACAGAATTCCACAGAGTAGTATTTATCTGATGAAACGCGGATTAACACAGATGAACCCAGATTAAAAGACTGTAGTTCTTTATCATACATTTATTTCCCTTTGCGAAAATCTGCGTTTATCTACGTTTCAATAAAGATTTAAACTCGGTGGAACTCAGTGTTACTCTATGGTGAATTTTGTTCATGTCTATTCAGATTTAAATACTTATCGGCATAGCGTAGCCAATTTGTCACATTATCCACCCTCCCAAGCGAGAAATACCCCGTTCCTTTTGTAAACATCCTTTTCATACCGAAGTAATCCCTCTGAAATATTTTCATCTGATTACAGCCATGCTTCATCTTTTTTTCGTACTTTTACAGCTTCTTGGGGGAAAATGTCATTCTCTCCCATCCTGAGATACGAAAAAGAAAAAACAATATATAAAATGAATCACAAATGGAATTATCAACCCATCACATCAGAACAGGCAGAGATAAGCCAGACATTGGTTCAGGAATTAGGCATTAGCCCTATCCTGGGACGGCTCCTGGTGCAGCGGGGAATCACACGGGTACATGATGCCCGGAAATTCTTCCGTCCGCAACTGCCCGACCTGCATGACCCATTCCTGATGAAGGACATGGACATAGCAGTGGAACGTCTGAACAAGGCGATGGGAAAGAAAGAGCGCATTCTGATTTATGGAGATTATGACGTAGACGGTACCACAGCTGTGGCACTGGTCTATAAGTTCATCCAGCAGTTTTATTCAAACCTGGACTATTACATTCCTGACCGTTACAACGAAGGTTACGGCATTTCACGAAAAGGAGTAGACTATGCTGCCGAAACTGGTGTAGGCTTGATTATCGTGCTCGACTGCGGCATAAAAGCCGTAGATGAAATAGCATATGCCCGCGAACGAGGAATTGATTTTATCATCTGTGACCACCATGTACCGGACGATATACTGCCACCCGCCGTAGCTATCCTCAATGCCAAACGTTTGGATAACACCTATCCTTATGAACACCTCTCAGGCTGCGGTGTCGGCTTCAAGTTTATGCAGGCATTTGCTATCAACAATGGCATTGAATTTCACCACCTTATTCCTCTGCTCGATCTTGTGGCCGTCAGCATAGCTTCGGACATTGTGCCCATTATGGGGGAAAACCGTATTCTGGCGCACCACGGTCTAAAACAACTGAACAGCAATCCCAGCATAGGAATGAAAGCCATCATTGATGTATGCGGATTAGCAGAAAAGGATATCACCGTGAGCGATATTGTGTTCAAAATAGGCCCTCGTATCAATGCTTCCGGACGTATTCAGAATGGAAAAGAAGCAGTGGATCTGTTGACAGAGAAAGATTTTTCCGTAGCTCTTGAAAAAGCCAATCAGATAAATCAGTACAACGAAACCCGTAAAGATCTGGATAAGAGTATGACCGAAGAGGCCAACCAGATTGTAGCCAATCTTGAAGGACTGGCAGACCGCCGTTCTATCGTCATCTACAATGAAGAATGGCACAAAGGCGTGATCGGAATTGTGGCTTCCCGGCTGACGGAAATATATTACCGCCCGGCCGTAGTATTGACACGTACAGATGATATGGCAACGGGGTCTGCCCGCTCAGTTTCTGGTTTTGACGTATATAAAGCCATAGAACATTGCCGTGACTTGCTCGAGAACTTCGGCGGACACACGTATGCCGCAGGATTGTCAATGAAAGTGGAAAATGTACCGGCGTTTACCGAGCGTTTTGAAACATTCGTATCACAACACATCCTGCCGGAACAAACCAGTGCCGTAATAGATATCGATGCTGAAATAGACTTCAGAGACATCACTCCGAAATTCTTTAGCGATCTGAAGAAATTCAATCCCTTCGGCCCGGATAATCAGAAACCCATATTCTGCACGCACCATGTCTACGACTACGGTACAAGTAAAGTGGTGGGACGCGACCAGGAACATATCAAACTCGAGTTGGTAGATAACAAATCGAACAACGTAATGAACGGTATCGCTTTTGGTCAAAGTTCACACGTACGCTATATCAAGACAAAGCGTTCATTCGACATCTGCTACACAATCGAAGAAAACACGCACAAGCGTGGCGAAGTACAGTTGCAGATTGAGGATATTAAACCCATTGAATGATTTACGATTAGACAATTTACGATTTACGATTGAAATTACTCTTAATTCGCTAAGATTACTCAATCGTAAATTGTAAATTGTCTAATCGTAAATCGTAAATCATTCAATCGTCTAATCGTAAATCAAAATGGCGTTTTACCGCGATATACTCAAACAATACTGGGGTTATGACTCCTTCCGTGGTGTACAGGAAGAGATTATCAATAGTATTGGCGAAGGGCGTGATACACTGGGATTAATGCCTACCGGTGGTGGGAAATCCATTACATTCCAGGTCCCGGCACTCGCCAAAGAGGGCTTGTGTATCGTTATCACTCCACTCATCGCCCTGATGAAGGATCAGGTGCAGAATCTCCGTCAAAGAGGTATCAAAGCTATAGCCATCTACTCGGGCATGACACGGCAGGAAATTCTTATTGCGCTGGAGAACTGTATCTTCGGCGATTATAAATTCCTCTATATATCACCGGAACGACTGGACACGGACATCTTCAAACAGAAACTCCGTGCCATGAAGATAAGTATGATTACAGTAGACGAAAGCCATTGTATCTCCCAATGGGGATATGACTTCCGGCCTGCCTATCTGAAAATAGCCGATATACGCGAACTGTTGCCCGGAGTAGCCGTACTGGCATTGACTGCCACAGCTACGCCGGAAGTGGTAAAAGACATCCAAAGCCGGTTGAAGTTTAAGGAAGAAAATGTTTTCCGGATGAGCTTCGAGCGAAAGAATCTTGCCTATATTGTACGCAAGGTAGATAATAAAACCGCCGAACTACTACACATTCTTCGCCGAATGCCGGGAAGTGCCATCATCTACGTTCGTAGCCGCCGCCGTACCAAAGAAACCACCGAATTACTTTTAAACGAAGGTATCACCGCCGATTTTTATCACGCCGGACTCGACAATGCTGTCAAAGATATCCGCCAGAAACGCTGGCAAAGCGGCGAATGTCGTGTGATGGTAGCAACCAATGCTTTCGGAATGGGTATTGACAAACCCGATGTCCGCCTGGTAATCCATCTCGATCTACCGGATTCTCCAGAAGCTTATTTTCAGGAAGCAGGACGTGCCGGGCGCGACGGAGAAAAGGCATACGCTGTTATTCTTTATGCCCCATCGGACAAAACGACCCTCCATAAACGAGTCCCCGATACCTTTCCTGATAAAGATTACATCATCAAAGTGTATGAACATCTGCAATACTATTATCAGATGGCAATGGGAGACGGACTCGATTGTACAAAGGAATTCAATCTGGAGGAATTCTGCCGCAAGTTCAAGCATTTTCCGGTTCCGGCAGATAGTGCTTTGAAAATACTAACCCAGGCAGGATATATAGAATATACCGATGAGCAGGACAATGCTTCACGTATCCTCTTTACCATCCGTCGCGATGAGTTGTACAAACTTCGCGAAATGGGTAAAGAGGCAGAAGCTTTGATGCAAACCGTCCTTCGTTCTTATACCGGAATCTTCACGGATTACGCTTACATCAGCGAAACAGCACTTAGTCTGCGTACCGGATTGACACGTTCGCAGATATACAATCTACTAATGATGCTGTCCAAACGCCGTATTATAGACTACATTCCCCGCAAAAAAACACCTTATATAATATATACACGCGAACGGATAGAACTTAACCGCCTGCATATTCCGCCATCCGTGTACGAAGAACGCAAAAAACGATACGTAACCCGCATCGAGGCAATGGTAGAATATGTCACCTCTGAAACAGCCTGCCGCAGCCGTATGCTTCTCCGCTATTTTGGCGAGAAAAACGAACATAATTGCGGTCAATGCGACGTATGCCTCAGCGGGAAAGCCAGTAAAGGTTTGTCAGACAATGCCTTCGAGGAAGTAAAAGAGAAACTACTGGATTTACTGAAAGAGGGTCCTCTGACTCCCGCAGAAGTCAGCAAACGAATAAAAGAAGATAAAGATCTACTGGCACAAGTCATTCAATATCTATCAGAAGAGGGAACAGTAAAAACAGAGGATGGAATATTAGATATCAGTTAAAGCTCGAGCGCGAAACTCCACACGCCTCAATGCCGGAAATCGGATAAGAATTACTACATTTGCACTTTGTAAGGCAATAATAAGGTTATAGGGTTATAAAGTTATAACTTATAATACTATAATCTGCAAGCTATAACCTTACAACTTTATAACTTTATAATAACTCTATAAATTATGCCGAACTTCTTTAAATCTTTCTTTTCGGGAAAGTCCGAAAGCCCGGAAAGCGAAAAGCAGAAAGCTGCACAAAAGAACTTTGAGATATTCAAATATGACGGATTGCGTGCTCAACGTATGGGCAGACCGGACTATGCCATAAAATGCTTCACCGAAGCCCTCGCCATCGAGGAAGACTTCGAAACATTGGGATACCTCAGCCAACTCTACATACAATCTGCCGAACTGGACAAAGCCCGTGAAATACTGAATCGTATGGTGGAACTTGAACCCGAGCTGACCAGTACTTATCTTACCATAGCCAACGTATGCTATATGCAAGAGGAGTATCAAGCTATGGAAACTGCCGCCAATAAGGCCATCCAGATAGAAGAAGGTAATGCCATGGCCCATTATCTGCTTGGCAAAGCCACCCAGGGAATGAACAATGACCTCATGACTATTGCCCACCTGACGAAGGCCATTGTATTAAAAGAGGACTTTACCGAAGCACGTCTGTTGCGCGCCGAAGCCTTGCTAAAGATGAATCAGCTCAAGGAATCTGCTGAGGATATAGCCGCAATTCTGTCTCAGAATCCGGATGAAGAGGCAGCTATCTTGCTGCATGGCAAACTAAAAGAAGCAGAAGGAGCTCCCGAAGAGGCAGAAACTGACTATTTGAAAGTCACCGAAATGAATCCGTTCAACGAACAGGCATATCTCTACCTGGGTCAACTCTTTATCACTCAGAAAAAACTAACCGAAGCTATCAGCCTCTTCGACGAAGCCATAGAACTGAACCCGAATTTCGGAGCAGCCTATCACGAACGCGGCCGTGCCAAATTGCTGAATGGCGACAAAAATGGTTCAATAGAAGATATGAAGAAAGCACTTGAAATCAATCCCAAAGAGGGAGAAAATCTGAACGGACAGTTTAATAACCAGCCAGCCCCATCAACCAATGTATTGGGATTATAGTGTGCTTTCCTGACCGGAAATGAATCAATTCACCACAGAGGACGCAGAGGACACAGAGCTTTATTTATCTGATGAAACGCAGATGAACGCAGATTTTCGCAAAAGGAAACAATTATAAAATAAAGATCTACAGTCTTTTAACCTGCGCTTATCTGTGTTAATCTGCGTTAATCTGCGTTTCAATAAAGATTTAAAACTCTGTGTCCTCTGTGGTGAAACATCGGATTAACACTAACCAAAACACAGCGAATCATGGCAAACTCTTAATATTATCCTGTACAATGCAAAAAAAAGTCACTTTTTGCTTGCATTTAAAAGAAAAGTATTACATTTGTCCCCGAATTAAAACAAAAGCAACTGTTAGTATGAACGTATTTAACTTTACATATTACTTCTTTTTTTACTTTTACTTTAGCCAGAAAGTAGAGCGGGAGTTTGTATGTATCAAGTGACAGTGATGCTTAAGGACTGAAAGGAAAGAATCAATAATATGAATCCCGCTCCATTATGGATGCGGGATTTTTTTATATAATACACATTAAGAAGGAATGAAAAAGATAGCAATTCAAGGAACACTCGGCTCGTATCACGATATCGCCGCTCACAAGTACTTCGAAGGAGAAGATATAGAGTTAATCTGCTGCACTACTTTTGAAGACGTGTTTAAGGCCATCCGCAAAGACAGCCAGGTAATCGGTATGTTAGCTATTGAAAATACCATAGCAGGAAGCCTGCTACACAACAATGAATTATTGCGTCAAAGTGGTACACAGATTATCGGCGAACATAAACTGCGTATTTCACATTGCTTCGTCTGCCTGCCCGAGGAAGATTGGAGTGACATCACAGAGGTCAACTCCCACCCTATCGCACTCATGCAGTGCCGCGAATTCCTGCAACAACACCCCAACATCAAAGTGGTAGAAGGCGAAGATACCGCCCGTAGCGCCGAAATGATAAAAGAGGGAGACCTGAAAGGACATGCTGCCATCTGCTCCAAAGTAGCCGCCGAACGTTATGGAATGAAAATTCTACAGGAAAGCATCGAGACAAACAAACACAACTTCACCCGCTTCCTTATAGTAGCCGATCCCTGGCAAGTAGACGAACTCAGCCGTTACCACTCAGTAATTATTAATAAGGCAAGCATGGTATTCACTTTGCCACACACAGAAGGCAGTCTGTCACAAGTGCTCTCTATCCTGTCATTCTACAACATCAACCTGACTAAAATACAATCACTCCCTATCATCGGAAGAGAATGGGAATATCAGTTTTACGTAGATGTATCGTTCAATGACTATCTGAGATATAAACAATCAATCACCGCGATCACTCCACTAACCAAAGAACTTAAAATATTAGGCGAATATGCAGAAGGTAAATCAAACATATAACATTGCTCCCGCCAATCGGCTGGCCAGCGTAAGCGAATACTACTTCTCTAAAAAACTGAAGGAAGTAGCGCAGATGAATGCAGAAGGCAAAGATATAATCAGCCTGGGGATCGGAAGTCCTGATATGCCTCCCTCGGAAGAGACTATCCAAACACTGTGCAACGAAGCACAAAACCCGAACGGACACGGTTACCAACCTTACGTAGGTATCCCGGAATTGCGTAAAGGTTTTGCCGGCTGGTATAAAAAATGGTACAACGTTGAACTCGATCCCGCTACGGAAATACAGCCACTGATAGGTTCAAAAGAGGGTATCCTGCACGTAACCCTGGCTTTCGTTAATCCGGGTGAACAGGTGTTGGTGCCCAATCCGGGATATCCTACCTATACTTCACTCAGCAAAATCCTGGGTGCAGAAGTCATAAATTACAATCTGAAAGAAGATGCTGGCTGGATGCCCGACTTCGACGAACTGGAAAAGATGGATCTGAGTCGCGTAAAACTGATGTGGACCAACTATCCTAACATGCCGACAGGAGCCAATGCTACAATGGAACTGTATGAACGTTTGGTCGATTTCGCCCGCCGTAAAAGCATTGTTATAGTAAACGACAACCCTTACAGCTTCATTCTGAACGACCGTCCTTTGAGTATTCTCAGCGTACCGGGAGCTAAAGATTGTTGCATCGAATTCAACTCCATGAGTAAGAGCCACAATATGCCGGGCTGGCGTATCGGTATGCTGGCATCTAATGCACAATTTGTACAGTGGATACTGAAAGTGAAGAGCAATATAGACAGCGGAATGTTCCGTGCCATGCAACTGGCTGCTGCCAAAGCCCTGGAAGCCGATACCGAATGGTACGAAGGGAACAACCACAACTATCGTAACCGCCGCCACCTGGCAGGAAAAATCATGCAAACACTGGGATGTACTTATGACGACCAACAAGTGGGCATGTTCCTCTGGGGAAAAATACCCGATACATATGCCGATGTGGAAGAGCTGACAGAAAAAATACTTCACGAGGCGCGTGTATTTATCACTCCGGGATTCATCTTCGGAAGTAACGGAGCAAGATACATTCGTATCTCTCTTTGCTGCAAAGATGCAAAACTGGCAGAAGCGCTGGAACGAATTAAAATGATATGCCAATAAGGCAATTATAATAGAGAATAATAGAAAAATAAATAATAACCCAATTAAAGCGCCAGCCAATTGGCACATCAGTACATTGGCATATTGGCACATTATTCAATTATGGAACTCGAATCAATTTTACTGCCGGGTGTCGAAGCAAAAAGACCCGTCGTCATTGCCGGCCCATGTAGTGCAGAGACAGAAGAACAAGTAATGACTACCGCCAAAGAATTGGCAGCCAAAGGAATGAAAATATTTCGTGCCGGAATCTGGAAACCCCGTACCAAACCGGGTGGTTTCGAAGGTGTAGGCGTTGACGGATTGGCATGGTTGAAAGAAGTAAAAAAAGAAACAGGCATGTATGTATCTACCGAAGTAGCTACAGCCAAACATGTATACGAATGTCTGAAAGCAGGTATTGACATATTGTGGATAGGTGCCCGTACTACTGCCAACCCGTTTGCCGTACAGGAAATAGCCGATGCACTGAAAGGTGTGGATATACCTGTATTGATAAAGAATCCGGTGAATCCTGATCTTGAACTCTGGATTGGTGCTTTGGAACGTATCAATAATGCAGGTCTGAAACGCCTGGGTGCTATTCACCGTGGCTTCAGCAGCTATGACAAAAAACTCTACCGCAACTTGCCGCAATGGCATATCCCCATTGAGCTGCGCCGCCGTCTACCGGAATTGCCTATCTTCTGCGACCCAAGTCACATTGGAGGTAAACGCGAACTGATAGCTCCGCTCTGCCAACAAGCAATGGACCTCAACTTCGACGGACTAATTGTAGAAAGCCACTGCAATCCGGATTGTGCCTGGAGTGATGCTTCACAACAAGTTACACCAGACGTATTGGATTATATCCTGAACTTGCTCGTAATCCGTAAAGAGACTCAGACTACAGAAAACCTGAGCCAGCTTCGTAAACAGATTGACGAATGTGACGATAACATCATTCAGGAACTGGCAAAACGTATGCGCGTAGCCCGCGAAATTGGCACGTACAAAAAAGAGCACGATATCACGATACTTCAAAGAGGACGTTACAATGAAATTCTTGAGAAACGCGGTGCACAAGGTGAACAATGCGGTATGGACGGGGAATTCATGAAAAGAATATTCGAAGCGATACACGAAGAATCGGTTCGTCAACAAATGGAAATTATTAATAAATGATTAGTGAGTGATTAGCGGGATAGTGATTAATGATTAGCAGCTAATGATTAATCACTACTCCCCCCTTACTAATCACTAATCACTAATCGCTAATCACTAATCACATGCGAATTTTAATTCTCGGAGCCGGCAAGATGGGCTCTTTTTTCACTGATATACTGAGTTTTCAGCACGAGACGGCCGTGTTTGACGTCAACCCACATCAGTTGCGTTTTGTTTATAACACCTATCGTTTCACTACTCTGGAAGAGATTAAAGACTTTGAACCGGAACTGGTTATCAACGCAGCAACAGTGAAGTATACGCTGGATGCTTTTCGTAAAATCCTGCCTACACTACCTAAAGACTGTATACTTAGTGATATTGCTTCCGTAAAAACCGGACTGAAAAAATTCTATGAAGAGAGCGGTTTCCGCTATGTATCTACCCACCCGATGTTTGGTCCTACCTTCGCCAGCCTCAGCAATCTGAGTAGCGAAAGTGCTATTATCATCAGCGAAAGCGACCATTTGGGAAAAGTATTCTTCAAGGATCTGTACAACAGTCTTCGACTGAATATTTTTGAATATACATTCGATGAACACGATGAGACAGTGGCTTATTCACTTTCCATACCATTTGTTTCAACATTTGTGTTTGCTGCTGTCATGAAGCATCAGGAAGCCCCGGGAACCACTTTCAAGAAACATATGGCTATTGCCAAAGGACTTTTGAGTGAAGACGATTACCTATTGCAAGAGATTCTTTTCAATCCCCGTACTCCGGCACAAGTAGCCAATATACGGACAGAACTGAAAAATCTTCTGGAGATAATAGAAAATAAAGATGCCGAAGGCATGAAAAAGTATCTGACTAAAATACGGGAAAAGATCAAATAAACCTGTAAAAGAGATCTTAGAGAAAAATTAATCAGCCCTTATCAAATAAGTTTTTGATAAGGGCTAATTTTATAGTAACTTTGTATCCGCTAAAAAAACAAAGGAGAATCCATGATAGATCAGGCAACCATAGACCGTATACTCGATGCTGCACAAATTGTTGATGTAGTATCCGAATTCGTCACACTACGTAAACGGGGTGTGAACTATGTAGGCTTGTGCCCGTTCCATAATGAAAAAACCCCCTCTTTCAGCGTTTCACCCTCAAAAGGACTGTGCAAATGCTTCAGCTGCGGAAAAGGTGGTAATTCAGTGCATTTCGTCATGGAACACGAACAAATGTCGTACTACGAAGCACTAAAATACCTGGCTAAGAAGTATAACATCGAAATAAAAGAACGGGAACTGACCAATGAAGAGAAGCAGGCGCAAAGTACACGTGAAAGTATGTTTATCGTTAATAACTTCGCCCGCGACTATTTCCAGAATATATTGAAGAACCATGTAGATGGGAGAAGCATTGGTATGGCTTACTTCCGCCAGCGTGGATTTCGGGATGATATCATTGAAAAGTTTCAGCTTGGTTTCAGTACCGAGAGTCATGATGCATTGGTACAGGAAGCCATACGCAAAGGATTTAAAAAGGAATACCTTGTCAAAACCGGGCTTTGTTACGAAACAGATGACGGGCGTCTGCGCGACCGCTTCTGGGGACGTGTAATGTTTCCCGTACATACACTTTCGGGAAAAGTCGTAGCTTTTGGAGGGCGCGTACTCAGTACAGAGAACAAAAAGCTCGCCAAGTATGTCAACTCTCCGGAGTCCGAAATCTATCATAAAAGTAATGAACTCTACGGTATCTATTTTGCAAAACAAGCCATTGTAAAACAAGACCGCTGTTTTCTTGTAGAGGGATATACAGACGTTATCTCCATGCACCAGTCAGGAGTGGAAAATGTTGTTGCTTCATCAGGAACTTCATTGACTCCCGGGCAAATCCGTTTGATCCATCGCTTTACCAACAACATTACCGTGCTTTATGATGGTGACATGGCCGGTATCAAGGCTTCCATCCGCGGTATTGATATGTTGCTGGAAGAAGGAATGAATATCAAGGTCTGCCTTCTGCCCGATGGTGACGACCCTGACTCTTTTGCCCGGAAACACAATGCTACAGAATTTCAGGCGTTCATCAAGGAACATGAAACCGACTTCATCCGTTTCAAGACCAATCTATTGCTGGAAGATGCCGGTAAAGATCCGATCAAACGGGCAGAACTCATCAATAACATCGTACAAAGTATCTCAGTGATTCCGGAAGCAATTGTGCGTGATGTGTATATCAAAGAGTGCGGACAATTGTTGCGGGTAGAAGATAAACTACTCGTTTCGGAAGTTGCCAAACGAAGAGAAATACAAGCCGAGAAAGAGAATAAACCGATACTCAACACTAACAATTCATCCGGCGCTCCGGCAGAAATGCAAAATGGAGATTTCCCTCCTCCCTTCCCACCTGACGAACTGGAAGATTCTTATCAGTCTTACATCCCCCAGGAAGGAAAAGAAGGCCAGGAGTTTTATCGGTACGAACGATTGATTCTTCAGGCAATAGTGCGTTATGGGGAAAAGATAATGTGCAACATGGAGGATGAAGAGGGACAGGAAACTCCGGTCAGTGTGATTGAATACATCGTTCATGACTTAAAAGAAGATGAACTCGCATTTCATAATCCTTTACATCGCCGTATCCTGACAGAGGCAGCATCCCATATCCATAATCCCGGATTTATAGCCGAACGCTATTTTATAGCCCACTCCGATCCGGAAATCAGTTCCATTGCTACCGAACTGGCAAGTGACCGGTATCAACTGAGTAAATTTCACTCCAAAACACAGAAAATAGTTACAGACGAGGAACGCCTCTTTGAACTGGTTCCTACATTGATGATAAACTTTAAGAATGCAATTGTAGCAGCAGAGTTAAAACACATCATGTATGCCCTGCAAGATCCTGCCAATGAAGACGATGATGAGAAATGCGCCGCCCTTATGCAACGCTACAAAGAAATGAAAGAAATTCAAAGTCTAATGGCAAAAAGACTTGGAGATAGAGTGGTGCTAAGATAGGGATTAGTGCAGTAATGATTAGTGATTAGTACCATGCGGTATAATAGCGCAGCCACTAATCACTAATCACTAATCACTACCCCGCTAATCACTGCTTACCTGTTTATCAGATTCATAAATTCTTCCCGGGTTTTAGCCTGATTAAAAGCTCCGGTAAAATCAGATGTAGTTGTTATTGAATTTTGTTTCTCTACACCACGCATTTGCATACACATATGTTGGGCTTCTACCACAACCATCACTCCCAATGGGTTGAGAGTTTCCTGGATACATTCTTTAATTTGCAATGTCATACGCTCCTGCACCTGCAGGCGATGAGAGAAGATATCGACTACACGGGCAATCTTACTCAACCCCGTGATGTAGCCATTAGGGATATAAGCCACATGTGCCTTTCCATAAAACGGAAGCATATGGTGCTCGCAGAGAGAAAAGAAATCAATGTCTTTCACTATCACCATCTGACTATATTCTTCCTTGAACTTAGCAGAACGAAGAACTTCATGAGGATCCAGATGATACCCTTTAGTTAAACTGAGCATGGCTTTGGCTACACGCTCGGGAGTTTTCAAAAGCCCCTCCCTTTCGGCATCTTCACCCAATAAAGTAATAATACTGCGATAGTGACTTTTCAGATCCTCCAAAGCCGGAGAGACAATTTCTTCTTTTCCTAACATAATGAAATTATAAAGGGATATTTATTTGATCTTTAACAATAGAAACTTCCTTGAATACGCCGGTTGCTTTCAATTTACGCATCATGGCGTCTGCTTCTTCAATACTACGGAAATCTCCGACACGGCATAGCCAGCGGGGAGGATTAAAAGGGGTATAAACAGGCAATTCCGGAAAGAACTCTTTTATCTTCGCTGCCACATTATGGGCCTCCGTCTTTGCCTGACGGGTATTATTACCGGCATACGTCTGCACACGAAAACCAGAAGTTTTAATTACTTTCTGCTCTCCGGTAGCAGTATGCTCCATCCCCAGCAATGCCTCAATACGAGGATCCTGGTGGATAGTCACCTTACCCTGTCCGGGAACATTTCGCTCCAGGCTCTTCACTATATTCTGGGCTTGCATTGCACCGGCAAAAGCAAACAACAACAAAAGTAAACCAAGTTTTCTCATAAAAGCAAGTAATAAAGGAAGTTATGAGTTATAAAGCCATAGAGTTATAGGGTTATAAAGCTATAGAAGTTACAGGAATTATAAGGGGGTATAGAGTGGTAAGATTATTAAGTTATAGAAAACCATAATAAGTCATTATCAACTTAAAGTCCGAAGCATACACCACTCTATAACTTTATAACCTTATAACTCTACACCCCTCCCCATAGCTCTTTATTCTTATTTGAATGCGTCAATGATACCCTTGAAGTCAGCAACTTTCAAAGCAGCACCACCGATCAATCCACCGTCAACATCCGGATTAGAGAATAATTCTTTAGCATTAGAAGGCTTACAACTACCACCGTACAGAATGGAAGTATTATCAGCGATCTCTTTACCATATTTCTCAGCAACAACCGAACGGATAAATGCATGAATTTCCTGTGCCTGAGCAGGAGTAGCAGTTTTACCTGTACCGATAGCCCAAACCGGCTCATACGCCAGGACGATCTTAGCAAAATCTTCTGCAGACAGATCAAATACAGAAGCCAACTGAGCAGCAACTACTTCATTTTGTTTGTCCGCCTCACGTTCTTCCAACACTTCACCAATACAGAAGATCGGAGTCAGACCGTTAGCCAAAGCCAATTTCACTTTCTCTTTCAAGATTTCAACAGTTTCACCATAGTAAGCACGGCGTTCTGAGTGACCTAAGATTACATACTTTGCACCTGTAGAAGCAACCATAGCAGCTGAAACTTCACCTGTATAAGCACCTTCAACCTTGTCTGCACAGTTTTCTGCACCTACACCGATAATAGCAGCATCTACAATAGGAGTAACAGAAGCAAGGTGAATAAACGGAGTGCAAATTACTACATCACAATTAGGTTTATCAACTGTTAATGCTTCATTCAATTCTTTTGCAAGAGCAATACCCTCCTGGAGGGTTTTGTTCATTTTCCAGTTTCCTGCAACAATGTTCTTTCTCATTTTGTTTTTTTATTAAAAGGGTTAATATATTTACGATTAAACAATTTACAATTAGACGATTGAAGTTAGCCAGAGTGACCCGGTTTATCTGAATACCCCGTTTCATCAGTTTTATCAACCAGATTCTGATTTATCAAATTATTCTCCTCAGCATGATCAGCACCATCATCGCCTGTCGAACCTCCCCGTGCGGGAAGCACCTTTAACAATTCGGCATTTCTTTTTCTCAGCGCTTCTCCTTTCTTTTCTCTACGTTTTACAACCAGAATATCCAGTCCTAACACAAGTAGCAACGGTATAGCAAACCACAGAAATACATATCCGATAGTATGCACATCACTTACCTTCTTCAGCTTACCCACTTCCAGTTTTTCCAACTTATCGGTCAACGCATATTCATCCGGTAAATCGGCATCATTCCACTTATTCAGAATTGTACCATTCTTTATCAGTACCAACCCCGGATTGGAACGAATGATTGTTTTCAGTGTGATATCATCCACCAGGCAGAACGGATACTCTGCACCGGTCTTATCACGCCAAAGTTCTATCTCTTCTTCCGGTGAAGAAGTCAGGCAATAAAAGCCGTAACCATTTTCAACCGAATAATCATATATCTCATTAATAAGGTCTATATTACTATCATCCGCCTCTTCTATCCGGTGCGCCACCAACAAAAAAGTATAACCGATATCAGTCAGCACCTTATCAGTGATATCCTCACCCGTACTCTGTTCCAATAATGAGAAATCGTGAATAGATGGTTCATATCCCTTCTCTTTCAGAACCGTACGTGTATCTACAAACGTCCAGGTACTATCCGGGTAATTCTCAAGTGCAAACTCCTTCTTCTCACCATTCTTTTCCAGAACAAAAGTAGTTTCATAAACATTTGGCTTTGCTCCGTCCGGTATTTCCATCCCTGCAGGAATATTATTTCCTATCCTATAGGGACGAAAGTCCAGAATAGGCAAATGTGCGAGACAATAAAATGAAAGAGCAAACACAAATAATACAGTATACAGCGACACCAGCCACTCTGTCTTTGCCGAAATGAAACGTATAATCTGTTTCTTCCACCGGAATGTAGAATAAGCTGCAATCAGCAACACAATATTCTTGCCGAAAGTTTCCCAGTTAGTCAATACCCATGCATCACCAAAACAGCCACAGTCCGAAACCGGATTTTTCAATGCCAGATAAAGAGTCAGCGGAGTCATGAACAGCATGATGAGCAAAGCAAGAATTGTGGTCGTTGTTTTCCGTATACCAAAAAACATGCAAACCCCTACCGAAAACTCTACAGCTGACAAGATAACTGCTGCCAACAAAGGGAAGAAAGAAGGAAACCACGATATCATGCCAAAAGCTTCCAGATAGTCTTGTATCTTATACTGTGATCCCAGCGGATCAACAGCTTTCACAAATCCGGAGAATATAAACGCTGCTGCCAACAAGAAGCGACAGGCATTCGTCCACGCCTTTTGAATGATATGTAAATTCTTAGTCTTCAAATTCTATTTTAATTAAACCAAAAACGGAATAATTAATCATATCCATATAGTTTGCATCAATCCCCTCAGACACCAATGTGTTACCTGACAAACTCTCAATCTGCTTGGTACGATAAATCTTCATTAGAATCAAATCGGTATAGGAGCTGACACGCATACTTCGCCACGCTTCATCGTAATCATGATTTTTAGCAAGCATTAGTTCCAAAGCTTCCTTTGCATATTTATCATAAAGAACCATTGCTTCCTCATTACTGATATCAGCAGAATCGGCATAACCAAGTTCTAGCTGTATCAATCCGATAATACCATAATTGACAATCGCAATGAACTCTGAACGAATGCCTTCGTCAATTAACGACACGCCTTTTGTTTCAATACTACGAATCCGGTTGGCCTTAATGAAAATCTGGTCAGTAACAGAAGCCGGACGTAGAATGCGCCACGCAGGACCGTAATCGTGCAGCTTCTTGGAAAATAGGTCACGGCACAAAGCGGTGACATGCTCAAATTGTTGCTTGGTATCTTTCATTTCCTTACAAATAGAGCGCAAAGGTAACAATAATCGAAGAAAAAAGAAAAAAATAGCCGGGCAATCATACATTGTCCGGCTACTTGCACTATAAATAAATCTATTTCTCTTATGAACAGCGTAAAACTTGTCCTGGACGCAGAATCGTCTTAGTAGTAATACGATTTAACTTACAAAGTGTACTAATAGAAACGCCACGCAATTTTGCAATACGAGACAAAGTATCTCCACTCTTTACCTTATGATATCTGATGGCTCCGTCACTTGCCAGCTGAGCATCATGAGCACCAGTTTTGCTACTTGCACCACCTTTAGACCTTCTGAATGTATATGTATCTGCTACGATATCCTGTTTCGGGAAGTCAAACATATAAATCGGATTAATAGCAATACCCAGGAAACGGGTTTCAAAATGAAGATGTGAACCGGTAGAACGTCCGGTATTACCACCCAGCCCAATCACCTCGCCGGCTTTTACCAATTGATTCTCTTCAACCAATTGCTTGGACAAATGTCCATACACAGTCTCTAACCCATTATCATGACGAATAACTACATATTTACCATATCCACGACGTTCGTATTTAACAATACGTACTTTTCCGTCAAAAGCAGCTACGATTGTATCACCAATATTCACTTTAAGGTCAAGTCCATTATGCATTCTTCTCCAACGAGGACCGAAAGGTGAAGTAATACGTGTACTTGGAGTAGGCATATGGAAACCAGTCAGGTCAATGGTGTAAGTTTCGGGAATGATAACATCCTTTCCGTAAGCATGTACATACTGATTACTCCAGTTCGGATAAAGACTTAATGCGGGATATTCAGCTTGTTCGGCACGAATCTGCTTTTGCAATGCCAAAGAATCTACTGTTTTTAATTTCTTGTCAATTGGGGCCTGTCGGGCGATCAAGTCCTGAGAAAAAGAGTTCAGGCTGACCATAGCCACTGCGGCAATCATTACGGTTTTAATACAATTGAAATTCATTCGTTTTCGTCAATTCAATTAATATTCGTCATTTGCATACAGATAGTCAAACGTCACCTGTTTGTAATCGAATATCTCTTCTGGTTTAAAGAATCTGGTTAATTCGGCTGCCGCGGTCTCAGGTGAATCAGAAGCATGAACTATATTTTCTTGAAAGCTCATACTGTAATCTCCACGAATAGTTCCCGGTGCTGCCAGACGCCCGTTAGTAGGACCAGCCAACGTACGGACAGTTTGAATTGCGTCCACCCCCTCGAAGCAACAAACGACAACAGGAGCTGTCATCATAGAATCTTTCACACGCTGAAAGAAAGGCTTTGCACTCAGGTGGGCATAATGTTCACTTAATACTTCGTCTGTCAACTTCATCATCTTCATACCAGCCAAACGTAAACCTTTACGTTCAAAACGATGAAGTATTTCACCGATTAACGCCCGCTGAACGGTACATGGTTTCAAGATAACTAACGTTTTTTCAATCATAAGATGACTTCTTTCAAAGTGTTAAATGGCACATTTATTATAAAATTCTTCCAAAGATAGTATTTCCCGACGAAAAACAAGGTGCTTCCTTAACTTTTTTTCATAGTCAGAAAAGCAAATAGTAAGGAAAATAGGTTCTAAAGTCCTATAAATAGGAGATATAATAAGAAATATGTTTTGCAGCATATTTTGCAAATAAGCTGTATGTTTAACCGTTTTTTCAACTTATAGAAGCCCAGTTAACGTTCGTCTTACGAAGTGCTTTAAGCTGTTGCCACAATACCTCATTTTCCGGATTACGAGCTTCCGGATCAGTATCAACAATTTCTTGTGCAACATTACGGACATACTGTAGCAGCTGACCATCCCGGGCAATATCGGCTATCTTCAAATCAAAAGCAATACCACTTTGCTGGGTACCCTCCAAATCTCCCGGACCACGCAATTTCAAATCAGCCTCCGCTATTTCAAAACCGTCATTAGTACGTACCATGATTTCAAGTCGTTTGCGGGTTTCTTCAGTAAGTTTATAATTTGTCACCAGAATACAATAAGACTGTTCGGCCCCACGCCCCACACGACCACGAAGCTGATGGAGTTGTGATAATCCGAAACGCTCAGCATTCTCAATAATCATAACAGAAGCATTGGGTACATTTACTCCCACTTCAATAACAGTAGTGGCCACCATTATCTGTGCTTCTCCCGACACAAAAAGCTGCATCTGTCCGTCCTTCTCGACAGGTTTCATTTTCCCGTGAACTTTACAGACTTTACATTCAGGAAACTCTTCACAAATCTGCAGATAACCTTCTTCCAGATTCTTCAAATCAATCTTTTCACTCTCTTTTATAAGTGGATAAACAATATAAATCTGACGTCCTTCGGCAATCTGTTTATGAACAGACCGATAAAGGCTTTCCCGTCTGTTATCAAACTGATGAACAGTAGAAATAGGCTTCCTGCCAGGAGGCAGTTCATCAATAATGGAAACATCAAGATCTCCATACAAGGTCATTGCCAACGTACGGGGAATCGGGGTAGCCGTCATCACAAGTACATGAGGAGGCTGTACATTTTTACTCCACAAACGGGCACGTTGTGCTACACCGAAACGATGTTGCTCATCGATAACCACAAAACCAAGAGATGAGAAATTGACAGTATCCTCAATAACGGCGTGAGTACCGATCAGTATATTAACGTCTCCTGTGAGCAAACCGGAAAGAATAGCCTCCCGCTTTTTACCTTTCACCGAGCCAGTCAGTAACTCCACACGAATATCCATACCAAAAAGGAGCTCCTTTATCGTCTCATAATGCTGATTGGCAAGTATTTCCGTAGGAGCCATCATACATGCCTGATAACCATTATCAAGCGCCATCAACATACTCATCAACGCCACCAGTGTCTTTCCACTTCCCACATCACCCTGTAGCAGACGATTCATTTGCCGCCCGGACCCAACATCCTGACGAATTTCTTTCAACACACGTTTCTGTGCGCCAGTAAGTTCAAAAGGAAGGTTACGGGAATAAAACGTATTGAATACTTCGCCGACAACTTCAAAAACATATCCCCGGTATCTCCGCTGGCGATCTTTGGCATAACGTAGAATATTGAGTTGTACATAAAAAAGCTCTTCAAACTTCAAACGATACTGTGCCTTACGCAGAAGTTCCGGATTGACAGGAAAATGAATATTACGCAAAGCCTCTGTCAACGGCATCAAATGATGATCAGTAAGTATTTTAGGAGATAAAGTTTCAGGAAGCGGCTCCTGTATTTGCTGAAGCACAACCGCCATCATCTTGGCTATTGCATGAGAATTGAGGAAGCTACGCTTCATCTTCTCCGTTGTATTATAATAAGGCTGCAATCCAGTAGCAGTAAGCTTTAATTCGGATGGCTTATCCATATCGGGATGCGCTACATTGATGCGCCCGCCAAAAACTGTCGGCTTGCCAAATACAATATATTCTTCGTGAACTTTATATTTACCTATAATAAATTTGATTCCTTGAAACCACACCAGATCTACTACCCCTGTTCCATCAGAGAAATGCGCCACTAATCTGCGCTGACGCCCTTCACCAAAGGTTTCAAAGCCCAGTATCTGCCCTTTCAATTGAATATAGGGCATATTTCCATCTATCTCATGAATATAATAGATACGACTACGGTCAACATATTTATAAGGAAAATAGTAAATAAGATCGTGCACGGAATATATCTCCAACTCTTTGTTGAGTACACCCGCCTTCTGTGGCCCTACGCCGGATATATATTTTATGTCACGTGTAGCTAAATCAAACATTCACCAGAGCACTACTTATTTTCAAATCAAAGGGAGTGGTAATTTTTATATTTTCCCGATTCCCTTCTGCCAGACAAACAGGAACTCCCATTGCTTCCACAACGGAAGCATCATCGGTAAAAAAAGGAGTATACTCCTGTGCATAAGCTTGTTTCAAAAGTTCTGCATCAAATACCTGCGGAGTCTGAACTAATTTATAATCATTACGGTTTACCGTCTCACTACCTGTTTCTGTTATATGACGCACTGTCTCTACCACATCAATTACTGGTATTACTGCTTTTTTTATGGCAGCCAGTTCATAGCAACGTTTTATAACTTCCGGAGAAACGAACGGACGTACTCCATCATGTACTCCCACCAATCCGGAGTTGACACAGGCCAGACCATTCTTCACAGAATGAAAACGGGTCTCACCTCCGTCAGCAACAATATGTTCAATAACAAATGAATGTTTTGCACAGAGTTCCTGCCAGTAAGTTTGCTGCTCTTTGGGCAATACAAGAATGATTTTCATCGTTCCGTCAAAACGGTGAAAAGCTTCAATGGTATGCATTAACACAGGTTTTCCGCCAATAGGAAGAAATTGTTTGGGAAGATCACTCCCCATACGTAATCCCTTACCACCGGCAACAATCAAGACAGTATGAGTCATAGCATCAGCGTCTTACACACATTGCCTCTACCAACTCTTCTACTTTCTCTTTACCTTCGAGTTTTTCTACAATAGCCAATGCAAAGTCCATAGCAGCACCCGGTCCCATACCTGTAATAATGTTGCCATCTACTACAACCGGTTCATTAACACATTCAGCTCCGTCAAGATATTGCTCAAAGCTAGGATAGCAGGTCGCCTTGCGCCCTTTCAACAGGCCGAGTTTACCAAGTACCATAGGTGCTGCACAAATAGCTGCAATCGGTTTGTTCTTCTCTGCAAAGTTCAGAATCAGTTTGCGCAACCCCTCATGCTTGTCAAGAGTAGCCGCACCGGGCATACCGCCAGGTAACAATAACAGATCAGCATCAAAAAAGTCACAGTTCACGAAGTTAACATCGCAAAGTACCGAAATATCATGTGCACCAACAACGATCTCATCTGGAGTCACAGATACAATTTCTACATTCAATCCGGCACGTCTTAGCGTGTCAATAGCGGTGAAGGCTTCAATCTCTTCAAACCCGTCTGCGAAAAAAGCATATACAGTTCCCATACTCTAAATAATATGCCAACACCAATCAGTTATCCACCAATTGGCTGGCGCGTTAATTGGTTAATTATTTATCTCAAATTAAAGTAATACGTTATAGTACCTGTCTGGTTATTCACACCCTCCACAGCATTAAAGCGAGCTCTTCTTGCAGCGTCTTCCGCCGCTTTGCGTAATGCAGTGTTTACTGTGTTCGTCTGACGATTGATACTGGTAGCAATCACATGTCCTGCCGGATTCACAGTAATAGAAACTACTACACGACCTTCTTCCTGAACATTGTACACAGGACGAGGTAAACCTCCCTCTCCTATAGAACGTCCACCAAGATCAAATGTACCATAACCACCTGTACCGGTTTTAGCTCCGGACGGCGAATTACCATCTTTACTGCCTTCTACACCTGTACCGCTGCTGGCTGTCCCTTTACTTCCATCCATCTGAGCACCTTTACCAAAAGCTCCCGATACCCGTTTTGCTGCAGCTTCGGCAGCAGCTTTCCGTTCCCGTTCCGCTTTTTCTTCAGCAAGTTTTTTTGCTTCTGCTGCTTTCTCTGCAGCAGTCTTCTCAGGCTTCTTCACCACTTCAGGCTTTTCCTTTTTAGGCTCAGCTTTAGGCTTTATGACAACCGTCTCCTCTTCTGTTTGCGTTATCATCTCCTGCTCCACAGTTTCCTGCGGCTCTACCACTTCTGGTACGTCCTCCGGAGGAAGAATATCTACATCTACCATTGTGGAAGGATCATAATTCCCTAACGAAGCATCTACATCTCCCATCATTACGGGTACACCGCCTTCATCCTGATTATTGGGGAGAGTGAAACTCACCAGAATCAAAAGAGCAATAATAGCTACATGCACCAACAATGCACCCAACATTCCTATGTATTCACCCTTTTTCTTTCCGTCCATCATTTATTTGTTTCGGGCGGGCGTGTAGCCAGCACCATTTTAAAATGATTCTCATTCGCTATATTCAGTACTTTCACAATCTCACGGTAAGGCACTGTTTCGTCTGCATAAAGCGCTACATACATTTCCGGTTCTCTCTCAGCACAACTTTGCAGAAAAGGAGTCAGTTCGTCCAACGTTAAAGAATGTTCCTTCTCACTACCGAAAGCCGCATAAAAATTCAGATCCTTACCGATAATCACCCGTGTCAGAGGCTTCGCTGAAGTCTGCTGTTTTCCTTGCGGGAGCAACACTTTAATAGCGTTCGGAGATACTACAGTAGAAGTAATCATAAAAAAGATCAACAACAGAAATATAACATCTGTCATGGATGCCATACTAAAGTTAGGAGATATTTTAGCTCTTCGTTTTAATGCCATATTAATAATTATTTCTGAGCAGGTTCATTGAGTAAGTCCATGAAAGCCATAGTCTTTGATTCCATCTTGTTTACCACACGATCTACCAGCATCACAAGGTAATTGTAAGCAAACATAGCAATAATACCAACAATCAAACCACCCACTGTAGTTATCATTGCTTCATAAATTCCTCCAGAGAGCAATGTTATATCAATATTCCCGCTACCCGCATTAGCCATATTATAGAAAGCACGTACCATACCGGTTACCGTACCCAAAAAACCCAACATCGGAGCACCACCTGCAATTGTAGCCATTACAGGTAATCCTTTTTCCAGTTTAGCCACTTCGATATTTCCTACATTCTCTATAGCTGCCTGTACATCATTTACCGGCCGACCCAGACGACTTATACCTTTCTCAATCATACGGGCAGAAGGAGTATTTACAGTACGGCAATAATTTATGGCTGACTTAATTTCTCCGCTATGAATATAATCTTTTATTTTATCCATAAACATCGGATCTTCCTTGTTCGCTTTTCGAATAGCATACATACGTTCAAACAGGATATAGAAACATCCTACTGAAAGTACAGCCAGTACAATCATAATCCAGCCACCTTTCACAGCCATATCAAGCATATTCATCTCTGCCGGAGCATCTACAGGAGTAAGTACCGGATTGGCTGTTGCCAGAGAATCAGCCATACTTGCAGCCCCTTGGGCCAATAACAGAAGTGCATTCATTAGCGAAGACAATTTTTATATTCCTGGATAGTACGTTCGAGTCCCAGATAGAGCGCATCACTTATCAATGCATGTCCAATAGAAACTTCGTCCAGCCAGGGAATGTTTTTATAAAAGAAATTCAAATTCACCAAACTAAGATCATGTCCGGCATTTAGCCCAATTCCCAGTTTAC
Source organism: Bacteroides sp. K03 (assembly GCF_019734355.1). NCBI lineage: Bacteria > Pseudomonadati > Bacteroidota > Bacteroidia > Bacteroidales > Bacteroidaceae > Bacteroides > Bacteroides sp. K03. The sequence continues at coordinate 1,590 of NZ_JAASHC010000038.1, read as the reverse complement.
GTGCCACCTTAGCAGCTTCAACAAAAGGAGCAACAGCAGCCTCCGGATCTTTAGAAAAAGCAGTAGCATAAGGTTCTGTATAGAGTTCTACCCTATCAGCACCAGCCTTGGCTGCATATTCAATCATCTCCGCATCAGCGGATACAAATACAGAAGTACGAATCCCGGCAGTATTAAACGCATCAAGCACCTCTGCCAGAAAATCAAAGTTAACCTTTGTATCCCAACCGGAATTGGAAGTAATCTGAGAAGGAGAGTCAGGAACCAAAGTTACCTGATGAGGCTTTACCTTCAACACAAGATCAATGAACTCAGGAGAAGGATAACCTTCAATATTAAACTCTGTTCGTAATAGCGGACGTAAATCATATACATCAGCCATACGGATATGTCGTTCATCAGGTCGGGGATGAACAGTTATTCCGTCCGCTCCAAAAGCCTCACAGTCCAGTGCTACCTTTACCACATTAGGTACATCTCCACCACGAGCATTCCTCAGGGTAGCCACCTTATTTATATTCACACTTAATCTAGTCATCATTACATGGATTGTTTGCTGCAAAAATACAAATATTAGTAACACCATAACAGCAATCCCGAAAAAAAATGCCAAATTTGCATCCTAACTAATGATGTTACATATGAAATTTGCTATCTTCGGAAATACGTATCAGGCTAAAAAATCATCACACGCAGAAACATTGTTCCGTATTCTGGAAGAACACGGAGCTGAAATATTCCTGTGTAGAGAATTCTATCATTTTCTGGTATCGGATATGAAATTAAACATCCATCCTGCCGGATTGTTTGATGGCAATAACTTTTCAGCCGATATGGTTATCAGCATTGGTGGTGACGGAACTTTTCTGAAAGCAGCCAGCAGAGTTGGTGACAAGAATATTCCGATTTTGGGAATCAATACCGGACGTTTGGGATTTCTTGCTGATATATCTCCGGCAGAAATAGAAAAAACCTTTAATGAAATATACACAGGGCAGTATAGCGTAGAAGAACGTAGTGTACTTCAACTGATATGCGATGATAAACACCTACAATGTTCTCCATTTGCACTTAATGAAATTGCAATATTAAAACGCGATAGTTCATCAATGATCAGCATACGAACAGCGATAAACGGAGCTTTCCTCACTACGTATCAGGCAGATGGATTAATAATTTCAACACCTACAGGTTCTACGGCCTACTCACTCAGCGTAGGGGGGCCTATCATTGTACCGCATTCCAAAACAATAGCCATTACTCCTGTAGCTCCACACAGTCTTAACGTACGTCCAATTGTTATTTGTGATGATTGGGAGTTAACCCTTGATGTAGAAAGTCGTAGCCACAATTTCCTCGTAGCCATAGACGGACGAAGCGAAACATGTAAAGAAACAACACGATTAACAATCCGAAAAGCTCCTTACGCTATCAAAGTAGTAAAACGCTACGACCATATCTTTTTCGACACCTTACGATCTAAACTGATGTGGGGAGCCGATAACAGAATATAGTGCTTCCCGCACGGGTAGTTTTCTCCAGGCGGTGTTTACTTTGGTTCACCACAGAGTGGCACAGAGTTTCACAGGG